>NZ_NKRF01000078.1:0-259230 GCF_003408955.1 Pseudomonas sp. GL93 | reverse complement strand
TCATCGGTGTAGTTACGGCGAGTGGATGGATACATGGCAACCTCCAAGAGAACGATTTAAGTATCGCTTCTTGGCGTCCGTTGTCACGGGACAGGCCCAATGAAACTGTTGAAGCAAGAGGGCGTCAAGACATTGTACTTGGAGCACCTGCTCACCGATCTGCATCAGGCAGAGCTGGACCTTTTTAACCTCACGAACAAAATGCCGGAAAACCTGAAACGTTATCTGAAAAAGCTAGATGCCCGCCAAATGCCGCGTTATAACGGCGACGATACTTACACCCATGTAGTCAAAGCGGCTAACAAAGCGGGCATTCGCGTGCGTGCGCTCGATTGTACGGCCAGCTATCACGTTAAAGACATGTACACGGACAACGCCCGCGCGAACCTTTTCAACTATTTCGCCACTGAGGTGATCAAGGCCGACCAGTTGGCACAGGGCCCGCATCATTGGGTAGCGCTCATAGGAGACTCCCACTGCGATACGTTCCTGGGTGTACCGGGCATCGCGCAACTGCAGGATGCGGTCAGCTTGAGGATACTCGATGTTCCCCCCTCCCAGGCATTGCCCCTGCAGCGGGGAGAATGGACTATCGTCGGGCCCGAACCGGGCGCTCCCGGAACAAAAGCCCTGCGCAGTGACTTCAGGTTGCACGTCGGTATTGCCGGCATGCACGCGCCGTTTCCTGGAACTGCAACGGACCGCGCATGGCTGAAAAATGTCGACGACTTCCTGATCGAGCAGCCCTCAAGCACCGAAGCCAATGTGGTCTTCCGCGTCATTCTCGGAGCGGAGGCGAGCGCCCCGATTAAAATTGACGACATGGGGAAGTTCTTTATTGAAGAGTTTCCGCTATTGAAGGATAAACGTTTCACAACGTTGGAACAGCTGAGCAAGGCACTTAAAGATGACGCGTATATGACCCCCGTTTCCGCTACGACCCTGCCCAGCGCACGGCTGAGAAACATCGGCGACGCCCTGATCGAGCGGCCTACATTTCTTGATACCTGGTTGGTCCACCATTCCAACAGCGGAGAAATTGTTCGCACGCGGATTGAACAGGACGCCAGTAGAAAGTTCTTTATTAAACGTTGGAATCTGGACAATAAGCGCTACCGGACGGTCGAGCATCTGATCGAGGCACTCAAGAAAGAAGTCCATTTGTCATTTGTCCCCACTACGGCGTCGCCCCGAACGCGGCTGGTATCGGCCGGTGAATTCGTGGTTGAGCAAGGGACTTTACCGTCTCAAGCCACTGTGCTCCACCGTTCCAATAATATGGAAATAGTTTCCACCCTTGTTCAAACTAATGCTCAGGGGCAGTTCTATATTGATCGTTGGCCGCAGTTGCTAAATAAACGTTACTCAACGCTGGATGATTTGATTGACGCCCTCATAAAAGACGTGGGCTTGACCGCCGCTTCATAATGCCGTGATCGGTGTTGGCCCTGTCCGTTCCTGGGGCGGGGCTTTATTGACCCATGAAGCGCCTGCTAGACCTCAGAGTCCCAGACCACCGTCACGACTCCCGTGTAAGTGCTACCCGGCTGTTTGAGCATCTCTTTCACCTGGTCTTTCTCGACCTCGAAGTGCAAGGTGCCTGGGCGGTTGTTCACGTAATACACGGCCTGAATCAGTTCGGTGCCCGTACCGTCCAGGCGTAAGGGCAATTTGCTCACGGGCTGCCCGTGGGCGTCATTCAAACCGAAGGGTAGGCTGACGGCGACGTGCAGGGGCACTTCGTCGCCTGCGCTATTGCGCAAGCCGCACGTGTTGCCGATCGCCAGGCCACATTCGAGCTGCATTTTGAAACGCCCACTGGCGAAAATACTGAAGGTCTGGTCACGGAACAGTCGCGAAGGTTGGCGCCCGCGATTGAGCCAGGCTTGCCAGCCGCCTTCGGGCAGCAGTTCGACACGGTTACCACCCGGTGGCAGTTCAACCTTGAGGATGTGTTCCACCTGCAAGGTGAAGTTGAAGGTAGCGATGTTGTCGTCAGGGACCATCACATCACCGAAATCAAAATCGCCACCGGGCCCCATGCTGTAGGTCAAGGATCCGCGGTACTCACCGGCAGTCATGGTCAGCGGGTTGGGGGTCTTGAGTTCGTAGCCGTATTCCAGGTAACTGAATTTGAGCCATGGGATCTGCGTTCCCGGCGTAAGGCTGCAAGCCCCGGCATTCTCGGGAACACTCCAAAAGAACAGCCCATAACTATTCCCCGCCGCCTGATAGCCCAGGCCCACACAGGGCGGAGCACCAGCCACCCAGTAGTAATCCCAGTTTTTCCCCGCATAGGTCCACGCACTGACCCCAGGGGGGTAGGCTATATCCCAGCGCGTACCAATGCCCGCAATGCGCATTTGTAAGGTCGCGGCCTCACCGGTACCTGTATGGGTCACCTGAACATCGCGCCACGCTGAGGGCACCTTGAAATAAGCACCCTGGCGCGGTTCTGTATGCCCAGCCGCAATCGGCGCGACAGAGTCGGCCTTGAATTCCAGATTGCGAATACTGAAAATATTCAGCGCCTCGCATCTGGCCGGTATATGCCCGGCACAGACACCGCTTTGCGGCGTGGTGTTCTTGAACGTGTTACTCATTGGGTTCGTGGGGTCGGGACGAAACACCGCCGTGATGTCCTCGACGAACCCTTGCGCCGGTAGGCTGATACTGCCAATTGCCAGCGCCAAAGCATACAGCCCCAACCGTATTTTAGTCGTAATGATCAAGCTCATATAAACTCCACGCAGCGCGCCCTAAGTGACCTGCAATGCCGTGAACTCAAGGCGCCAGAAAATCAAACACCAGGTGCACCGTGCCGTAATACTCCCCGCCCTTGTAACCGTCGTCCGGCTCAATGGCGGAGATCTCCAGTTCGGCGCGACGGCCCGTGCGCGCCTCATCGGCGTTAACCACCTGGGTCGAGTCCAGCGTCAAGGGCACGCGATTGAACAGCACCTGCAACTCGATGCGGTTGCGGCCACTTAACAGGTAGGGCGTGTCACCCAGGCGCGCCGCCACGCCGCCATTGAGGTTCTTCACGTCGAAGTTCTTGCGCAGGCGCCCGAGTCGGGCAGTCGCCAGGTCCCATGCCAACAATTGGTCATGCGCCATCCAGTCCGGCTCGGAGGGCAACACATAGGCTTCGTGGATCGGAATGGTCACCGACACATCAAAGCTTTGCCGCTCCTGGAACGCCGCCGCCTGCCCGCCCATCAACACCGGCGCCATCAGCACAGCCAGTACCGTCAGTTGCTTAAACATAGTCATCACCCGTTACTGTTAACCGACATCGGTTTTTTGGCACGGCCTTCGATCATCTGAAAGCTGAATTGGCGTTCAGGCTTTTTCTCGAACACCAACTGGCGACCGGGCAGGATGTGGTGCTTGGTAGTGGCTTCACAGTCGGTTTTTTTCGCCACCGAACAATCCCTGAACTCATCGAGGACCACGACGCTGTTGCCGGCGTTGCGCAGGGTGTACTGGCTGGCGGTCTCGCTGATTTGCGTATCGAAACGGGTGTCTTTGGGCCTGACGAAAAACACCGTGCCATAGCCCGCCATGACATTGACCCCAGCCGCCAGCGCGTCCTTGTACTCGGCACGCTCTTCATCGGTCACGGCAAAGTCATCTTCCTTTTCCGGCACCACCGGAATGAAGCGCACGCGGAAGTAACGCTCGGTGTCGCGTTCCCCCATGTACAGCAGGCGCGTGCCCTGGCGCCCACCGGCGGGCACGATCATCCGCGCCGGGCTGGCCATCAGGCCGTCTCGGCTGGTGGCGGCGCCCTTGGCGTCGGTCATCGAAGCGATGGGCACTTCTTTTGAGGTGCCGTCAGCGTTGTAAACGATCTCCAGCACATTGACCTTAATGAACGCGGTGCTGGTGCCGCCGTTGTAGACCCGCTTGAGGTAGGAGCTGCGATCACCTTCTAGGTAGTCGTACACCACCCCCACATTGATGGCCGGCCCGGCGTGCGCCGTCAATGACGCCAGCAACAGCCCTACTGCTAACACTGCATGTTTCATGTTTGATTACGCCTTATAGATTGAACGCAGCCCAGCGGGCTGATGTGCGATGAATGGCCGCCTAGACTTCCGAATCCCAGACCACGGTCACCACGCCAACGTAGGTACTGCCCGGCTGCTCGAGCATTTGCTTCACATCGTCTTTTTCGACTTCAAAGTGCAGGTTGCCGGGGCGGTTGTTGACGTAGAACTGTGGTTGGAACAGCTCGGTGCCCACACCGTCCAGGCGCAATGGCACCTTGTTTACCGGCTGTTCGTGCTGGTCGTTGAGGCCAAAGGGCAGCGTGACGCCGACCTGCAACGGCACCTCATCCCCCGTGCCATTGCGCAGGCCGCAGGTGTTGCCGATCGCCAGGCCACACTCGAGCGTCATCTTGAAACGCCCGCTGGCGGATATGACGAAGGTCTGGTCACGGAACAGGCGCGACGGCTGGCGCCCGCGATTGAGCCAGGCTTGCCAGCCGCCTTCGGGCAACAGCTCGACGCGATTGCCACCTGGCGGCAGGTCAACCTTGAGGTTGTGCTCCACCGACAGGGTGAAGTTGAAGGTGAGGGTGTTCTCATCAGGGATCATCGCATCGCCGAAATCGACGTCACCACCCGGCCCCATGCTGTAGGTGATGCTCCCCTCATACACACCGGCGTCCATGCCCAACGGGTTTGGGGTCTTGAGTTCATAACCGTACTCAAGCGTGGTGTAGCTCATGCGCTCAATGGCATAACCGTTGGTCACACTGCAAGCCCCGGCGCCTTCAGGCACGATCCAGAAAAACAGTGCGAAATTCCCCCCTGCCGCAAGGTAATTGATCGGCATACACGGCGGGGGGGCCCCACGCCAGAATCGATTCCACCCCGAATCCGTAGTCCCCCAGACCGATACCGTCGGAACATTCCAGCGGCCACCAATGCCAGCCATTCGCATCTGTACCGTTTCCACTCTGCCGGTACCCCGGTGGGTCACTTGCAGGTCACGGAACGCTGAAGGCACCTTGAAATAGGCGCTCTTGCGCGGGTCGTCGGGATAGGCCGGGATTGGCCCGGCGGCGTAGGCCCTGAACGCGCTGTTGCGGATACTGAAGGTATTGACCGCCTCACAGAGGGCCGGAACGTGCCAGGGGCACAACCCACTTTGCGGCGTGGTGTTGATAAACTTATTGCTCATCGGGTTAGAGGGATCAGGGCGAAACACCGCGGTGATTTCCTCCACGATAGCCAGCGCCGGCAGGCTGAACGAGCCCAACGCCAAGGCCAGCGTACACGGCCCGATGGTGCGTTTTAATACGGCGATAACGCTCATAAAATCTCCGGTTCCATTATTCAAACCACCGTCAACCGGCGGTTTCGGCCTTAACGGTGGCTTCGGCCAAGGGGTCCGGCGTGCAACGCAAATCACCAATCATCAACACGTCGTTTTCGTTCGGCGCATTGCTGGGGTCCAGGCGGAACTGGCAGAGCAACTGGTTCTGGTAGCGCACCTGCAGGGTCGGCGCGCTGGAGCTCATTTCCATGGAGAAGAACCCGTCCACTTCACTGACACCACGGCTGGCGTGGTTGATCACGTGGTGCCCCCTCAGCGGCACGCCGCGCTCATCCAGTAACCGGCCGAGCACGGTGACGGTTTTCATCACGGTGATCTTGCGGTAGTCCACGCCCCCCTTGTTCAGGTGATAACTGGAGCGCGCGGGTTGGATATTGGCCGCTGGCGGGTGGTTGCCGTCGAAGTCGAAGCTCACGCTGCTGCTCTTGTAGGCCGAGACCGGCACGTAGTTGCGCCCTGGGCGCAACACCGAGCTGCCGCCACCAAGATCGTCAGCGCGCAGGGTGATTTCATCGAGGTCGGTTTCCACGTCGATGATCATCCCGGCACCGTTGCCCTGGTACTGGCTGCTCAGCAACATTTTTCCGGCACCGGCAACGAAGGTGCTGTTGAGGTTCAAGCCACCGCTGAAGTCACCGTTGAAGGAACTGCGCTGCACGAAGCCGTCGCCGCTGACCGTGTCGGTATTGAAGCTGGCCATGCTCGACAGGCCGACGCCATAGGTGTCGCTGATCGCCGTCGCCGAGACGCTTTGCAGCAGGTGGTCGGTGAGGTCCTGGCGGATGGTCACCGACGCGTTATTGTCGCGCCCGCCATCACGGGCGGTGCGGGTGCCGAGGCTGCCGGAAATCTGCCGGCCATCGCTGCCCAGGTTCAGGCTGAGGCTCACGTCGAGCCCGCGATTGCGTGCGTCGTTGGTGCCGGACGTGCCGGGCCGGTCGAACACCGAGAAACGCCAGTTGGCATCGCTGCCGAGCAATGTGTCATGACGGCTCCACCCCAGGTCTATACCGGCGCCTTCCACATTGCCTTCGCTGTGGGACAAACGCATGTTCAGGGTATTTTTCGCGTCGAGGCGATGGTTGACGGACAACGCCGTGTTACTGGCTTCGCCGACAAAGGTGTTGCGCCGCAGACGCGTACCGTCCGACAGGGTTTCGTAGGTGTCACGGGTGTCGAGCCAACTGCGGTTGTGGCTGAACACCAGGTTGGTCGCACCAAAGGTGTAGAGCCCTTGCAGGTCCATGCCCGTGCCATGTTCCTGGGTTTGATACAGGTTGGCGTAGACGCTGGTGTTGTTGGCCACCGTCCAGTCCACCGAGCCGCCGTATTGCAATTGCTCGCGCACCTGGCGTGCCGACAGGCCGAGGATCACCCGGGGGTGCAACAGGTAGTTGAGGGACGCGCCGGCCGTCATCGCGCCTGAGGCTTGCTCATCCCAGTTGCTGAACAGCTTAGTCTCGCGCCCGGCAAATATGTTGTAGCGCCAGCGGTCTTCGGCGTTGCGCCAGTTGCTGGGCTTGTACACCAGCTCCTGGGTGGTGCTGGTAGTCAGGCCGTCTTCTACCAGACGCACTTCAACTTCATAGATGCCGCCGGGCAGTGGCCGGGTGTCCAGAGTCTGCAGGCCGGCCGCTACCGCCTGGGTATTGATCAACAAACCATTGCGGTAGATCTCCACCGCCGCCTGGCGGTTGGCGGTAACGTAGATCGGGTACACACTGGGCTTGGAATTGTTGATGGCCAGGCTGTCGGAACTGCCATACATCAGGCCCAGCGCCGTATCGGGGCTGGCGCCGAAGCTGCGCAGTTGACGGGTCAGGCCATCGGAATTGGGGGTGAAGTGGCCGAGGCGGAAAAACTGCCCTTCCAACTCACGCTGGGTGTATAGCTCGTGGATCGCATGGCGCACTTGTTCTTCATCGCCACTTTGCCGCGCCAGTTGCAGGTTGAACACCTGGCTCCAGTTGCCAAGGCTCGAACTGGCTTGCAAGCCGTAGCGTCCGCCCAGGCTGTCTTCCTGACTGCCGTTGAGGTTGAGCTGGTTGTTGATGATCAGCCCGAGGCTGCCGCCTTCCGGCTGGTCGTAGAAGCGCGGGGTGTCATCACTGCGTTCGACGTCCTGGGTGAGGATCGCGAGCTGGGAATTTTCCAGGTTGTAGAACGCCGAGATCATCTTCTCCGGGCAGGTCTGGGTGCAGGCGCCCAATGCCACGCCCTTCTCCAGCAGCGCTTGCCAGGTGTCACGGGTGGCGGCAGGGACTTTGCTATCGCCGGTATCGGTAAATTCGAGCAGGGTCACCCGGTCATCCCGCGACAAGACGATCAGCGCCTCGCCCAGCAGTTGCTGATCGAGATCCACGCGCACCGCCAGCGGCACGTCGAAAAAGTGATCGCTGAAACCCGCAGGCAGGCCTTGGGCCTGGGTAATCAAACTGCCAAGGGTGGCAGCGCCGGAAGCAGCAGGTGCAGCCAACGCACTCGTACACATCAGCAGCGCAAGCGCAGCCGCGATAGGCGTCATCGGAAACATGAACGGATACCCTGAATGCCAAGAGATAAAAAATCAGGTCGGCGGACAGAGAAGGAAATCAGCCGACCTGCAAGCAAGTGCCCGTGGTTAACGGGCATGCATTGGCATCAAAGCGTCGGCAATACAGCGTCGAAGATCACCGGCATCACCGCGGTGTAGGAGCCGCGTTGAGTGGCGGTAGGCTTGGCCGCGACGATGCGCATTTCGGCGCCCACGCCTGGGGTGGAGTCGGCTTCGTTGACCACTTCCTGAGGCGTGCCGGTCAGGGTGACGCCGTTGAGGCTGGTGGTAAGCGGGATGTTCTGCGCAGCGTCACCGTTGAACAGTACAGCCGGGCCACCTTCGATGTAGGCGGCGACCGAACCGTTGGTGTTCTTGATGTCGTAGATGGCGCTCAGGGGCGCCAACTCACCGCTGACCAGGTTGTAGGTCATGGTTTCGTCACGGCCCCAGTTCGGATCACGCGGCTGGGCGTGGAACACGGTGGTCGGGATGTTTGCCTTGAGGTTGACGGTGTGGCTGGCTTCACCGGCAGCGATAGCCGTGACCGAGGAAGACAGCGCCAGAACGGCCAGGGGAACAACGACAGCAAACTTCTTGAACATGGTCAATACCTATAGTTGACAACATTGATTGGTTCGTCACCAAGGAAACTCCTTAACAACGAAATACACTGCCGGTTAGTTGAACCACACAATGCCTAACAATGTTCTACGCAAACTAAAAGCAGGTATGCAGGCACATTCCAAAATGCGCGTAGCCCTTGTAAACAGGGCTTTAGCGAAAAATATGGCATTTAGCCAAAACTTTAAAAGTATCCGTAGGAAATAAGCTACATAGTTAAAAACGCACTAAATATTGTACTGTAAGAAACGGACCATACGAGTAAGAAACAACCGCAAAACAACAAGCCTTGATATAAATTCGAGCGACAGCTCTAATTAAAGTTATAACTCTAAAGCCAAAGAAGATCTACCCGGCTTATTTCACTCAGTGGCGAAGCCAGCATTGACCGTTGGTCGCCAGGGGCTATCGCCCACCCAAAGATATATCTTACGTTATATCTAAACCTGCACAGAGGACTGGCACATGAAACACGAGCCTCGCGGCGAGTTTGAAAAACGCGGCGGCCGCGGCCCGCGGGTATTCGCCCCCGGCGACCTGAAGTTGCTGCTGTTGTCACTGATCGCCGAGCAACCTTGCCATGGCTACGACCTGATCCGCCGCATCGAGAGCCTGTTCGACGGCGCCTACAGCCCCAGCCCCGGCGTGATCTACCCCACCCTGACTTTTCTTGAAGAGAGCGAGATGATCAGCGGCGACGCCGATGGCGGAAAAAAACGCTACACAATCACCGACCCCGGTCGTCTCTTCTTAAGCGAGCAAGCCGTTGCTCTGGACGGTGTGCGCATGCGCCTGGATGTCAGCAAGCGCTCGCTGCGTGGCCACGACCGCCCACCGCAAATCCATGAGGCGGTGCACAACCTGCGCCACGCCTTGCATTCGCATAACGGGCACTGGAGCCCGGAAGAAATCATTCGTGTCGCGGCGCTGCTCAATCGCACCGCCCAAGCCATTGCCGACGGGACAGACCAATGAACACTCAAACCATTCATCGCGTAACCCACGAAATCAAACGCCGCCGCCTGCAAGTATTGCGGGTGGTCGATCTCACCCCGCGCATGCGCCGCGTCACCCTGGGCGGCCCGGAATTGGCGGGCTTTATCAGCCTGGGCAGCGACGACCACATCAAGCTGTTGTTCCCGCAGAACGCCCAAGAGCAGGCGGCGCTGGAAAGCCCGACCTTCAGCATCAAGGGCGACGGCCCACAACCGGCGATGCGCGACTACACGCCACGGCGTTACGACCTGAGCATTGGCGAGCTGGACATCGACTTCGTGCTGCACGGCGATGGTCCTGCCTCCACCTGGGCCGAGCAGGTTCAGGTCGGCCAGCACCTGTATATCGGCGGGCCACGTGGCTCGATGATCGTGCCGGATATCTTCGACAGCTACCTGCTGATTGGCGATGAAACGGCGATCCCGGCCATCGCTCGGCGCCTGGAAGAATTGCCCGCTGGGCGCAAGGTGTTGGCGGTGATTGAAATCGCCGATGCGACGGAACAACAGGCGCTGAACAGCGCAGCCGAAGTCGAGGTGATCTGGGTGCTGCGCGGCCAGGATGATCTGCTCGATGTGGTGCGCAACCTGACGCTGCCCAGCGGCACGCTGTACAGTTTCGTCGCCACCGAAACCAAGCTGTCGCGCCAGGTGCGACGGGTGCTGCTGGATGCGCATAAGGTCAACGAGGAATACCTCAAGGCCGTGGGTTACTGGCGTGCTGAGGGCAGCGAAGAAGAATAAATAAGGTGGGAGCTGGCTTGCCTGCGATGCAAGCACCTCGGTTTATCAGTTACACCGAGGTGATGCTATCGCAGGCAAGCCAGCTCCCACATTAATGGTGCTCACTTTAAATCGAGGGGGATTTGAGGTGCTTGTCCAGGCCAATGATCGCCAGCGCGATGACGATGAACCCTGCCAAAATCCCTGCGGCATTCACAAACACCTGTGGATAACCGAGGCTGTCTACATCAACGAACGGGTACTGATACTGCCCGAGCATATGCCCGCGCAGCAGCACATAACCGAAGTACACCAATGGGTAGATCACCCAGCCGGCAATGTGTTTGAGCCGCAACGTACCCTTGGGCACGCATCGCCACCAATACACCACAAACAGCAACGGCATGACGTCGTGCAGCAATTCATCGGCGATAAATTGAAAGCCTGCCGGGCTCCATAGATGCCGCAGCAGCAGGTTGTAGGCCAGGCTCACCACCACGATACTCGCGGCAATCGCGCTACTGATGCGGGGCGCGAGGAAAAACCGCTTGGCGGCAGAGTCGCGCTCGACCAGTGAGTAGCTGAGCACCACGACCACCAGGGTATTGGTCAGCACGGTGAAGAAGCTGAAGAAACTGATCAAGCCGCCCAGCAAGCTCGCACCACTGGTCCAGCGCGAATGGAGAATCAGGTATTGCTGGATCGCCAACCCCACCCAACCGGCCAACGCGGCCGCCGCGACAAAGCGCTTCATGCATTCAATCCAGTGGGCGTTTGGTACGCATCAGCTTGACGTACAAGCCTTCGACCTTTTCCCGCGCCCAAGGGGTCTTGCGCAGGAAGGTCAGGCTCGACTTGATGCTCGGGTCGCTCTTGAAGCAGCGGATATCAATACGCTCGGCCAGGCCGCTCCATTCGTAATGCTCCACCAGGGTGGTGAGCACGTGTTGCAGGGTCACGCCGTGGAGCGGGTCGTTGCTTGTCGCGGTCATGCCGGGCCTTTTGCAAAAAGAGGAAACACAGCCGCGCACCTTAGCCGACGAGGCGTGCAGGTGGAAGCATCGCATGGAATATAGCCCCTGGGGAAAAGTTCCCCTTCCTAGCAAAAAGGAGATGTTATATTGTAACTTTAATTAACAGTCATTTTTCCTAGGAATATCCGATGTCGTTGCCTTCTCTCTGGCGCTTGTCCCCTCTTGCCGCCGCCCTGTTGATGGGTTCCCAGGCCCATGCCCTGGAACTGCCACCCCAAGTGGTCACTGGCAACCCGCTGGGCAGCGAACAGCTGGCCTCGCCCACCACTGTGCTGGAAGGCGATGACCTGACCCTGCAACAAAAAGGCAGCCTCGGTGAAACCCTGAACAAGCAGCCGGGCGTGTCGTCTTCGTACTTCGGCCCAGGGGCCAGCCGCCCGATCATTCGCGGTCAGGATGGTGACCGTATTCGCATCCTGCGCAACGGTGTGGGCGCGCTGGATGCCTCGTCGCTGTCTTACGATCACGCTGTGCCACTGGACCCGATCAACGTTGACCGCATTGAAATCGTGCGCGGCCCGGCCGCCTTGCTGTACGGCGGCAGCGCCATCGGCGGCGTGGTCAACACCTTCGACAACCGGATTCCCACCGAGGCCATTGAAGGCATCCACGGTGCTGGCGAGTTGCGCTACGGCGGTGCCGACACCACCCGCAGCAGCGCAGGCAAGCTGGAAGCCGGCAACGGTACGTTCGCCTTGCACCTGGATGCCAATGCGCGCGAGTTCAACGACCTTAAAATCCCAGGCTATGCACGCAGCCGGCATGCACCGGAGAGCGAAAACGGCCCCGGCAAAAACGGGCGCCTGGGTAACAGCAATGGGCGCCAGGACGGGGGTGCGGTAGGCGGTTCCTACACCTGGGATGATGGTTATGCCGGGCTGTCCTACAGCAATTACGACAGTAACTACGGCTCACCCGCCGAGCAGGATGTGCGCATCCGCATGAAACAGGATCACTACGCCTTTGCGTCCGAGATCCGCAACCTGCAAGGGCCGTTTACCTCGGTGAAACTCGACGCCGGTTACACCGACTACGAACACCGAGAAATCGAAGGCGGCGAAACCGGCACCACCTTCAAGAACAAAGGCTATGAAGCGCGGGTGGAAGCTCGTCACCAGCCGATTGGCCCATTCGATGGCGTGGTCGGCGCCCAAGTGACGCGCAACGAGTTCTCGGCGCTGGGCGAAGAAGCCTTCGTACCGCAGACCGACACCAACGCCGGCGCACTGTTTATCCTCGAAGAAATGCAAGCCACCGAGCGCCTCAAACTCAGCCTAGGTGCACGTCTGGAACACACCAGCGTCGACCCGAACGCCAAAGGCAACGAGCGCTTTGCCAATGCCGACAAGAGCAGTAACTTCACCGCCGGTAGCCTGTCGTCTGGTGCGGTGTACGCCCTCACGCCGATCTGGTCCCTGGCCGCCACCCTCGGCTACACCGAACGCGCGCCGACCTTTTACGAGCTGTACGCCAACGGCGCCCACGTTGCCACCGGTACCTACGAGTTGGGCGATGCCAACCTGAAGAAAGAAAAGGCCGTGTCCAGCGACCTGGCCCTGCGCTTTGACAACGGCACCCACAAGGGCAGCTTCGGCGTGTTCTACAGCCACTTCTCCAATTACATCGGCTTGTTGGGCACGGGTCGTACCCTGAACGATGAAGGCGAAGAGGACGCGGGCGGTATTCCCGAGTACGGCTATTCCGGCGTGCGCGCCCGTTTCGCCGGCTTCGAAGCCCAGGATCACTGGAAGCTCGGTGAAGGCGCCTACGGTAAGTTTGCGCTGGAACTCTCGGGCGATTACACCCGCGCCACCAACCTGGACACCGGCGAAGCCTTGCCACGCATCGCGCCCCTGCGCATGAGCAGCGGCCTGCTGTGGGAACTGGACCGCTGGCAAGCACGTATCGATGTGGAACATGCCGCAGGCCAAGGGCGTGTGCCGGATAACGAAAGCGGCACCGATGGCTACACCACTCTCGGCGCCAGCGCGGGGTATCGCTTCAATGTGGGCGGCAGCCAGTGGCTGGCCTTCGTCAACGGGGAAAACCTGACCAACCAGACCGTGCGCTATGCCAGCTCGATCCTGCGCGATATCGCGCCGGCGCCAGGTAGAAGCGTGCAGTTCGGCGTTCGCACTACCTTCTAATCATCACCGCCAATCCTTTGTGGGAGCGGGCTTGCCCGCGAAAGCGCTGGGTCAGTCAACATCAATGTTTACTGGGCCGACGTCTTCGCAGGCAAGCCCGCTCCCACATTTGATCGTTGCTGCGTTGAGCATTGCGTTCCCTTGACTGATCGGTATTGGGGCGACTATTTGTCACTGTTACCAAAACTGAAATGATGCATCTTGCGATTCACCCTTTCTCAAAACGCCCCGCCGCATTATCCTTCGCAACAATCTGAAACGCTTCAGCTCCCGGTCGACTCCTTTACCGAATCTCTTCTTGCACAAAGACAGCGCTGTCTTGAATCGACCGGCGCTGGGAGATTGGTTGCCCGCCTGTGGATAACCCAGTTATCCACAGAAAAAACCAAAAATAACGATGAACCAAGCCCGAGCCGAATCGTCATCTACAGTGAGTGAAGCACGGGGTTACATAATTCCAACGTAACGGAGAAACACACTATGAGCACTGATGGTGCCTCAAGCCCAAGCCGCCTGTTGCCCAGGTTGCTAGGCGTCTTGCTGCTGATCATGGGGCTGGCCTTGCTGGCTGGCGGCGTCAAGCTGAGCATGCTCGGCGGGTCGCTGTACTCCCTGCTGGCCGGTATCGGCATCCCCCTGACCGGCGTGTTGCTGCTGGCCACCCGCCGCGCTGCGCTGGGCTTGTACGCCCTGGTGTTGTTCGCCAGCACCGTGTGGGCACTGTGGGAAGTCGGCCTGGACTGGTGGCAGTTGGTACCGCGCCTGGCCCTGCTGTTCGCCTTGGGCATCATCATGCTGTTGCCGTGGTTTCGCCGTCCGTTGCTGCGTGGCCAAGCGGCCCCGCTGGGTACCGGAGCGCTGAGCGTTGCCGTGGTGCTGGCGGGCGCTACCGCCCTGGCCAGCCAATTCACCAACCCAGGTGAAATGGTCAAGACCGGCCAACTGGACCGCGACACGGTGCCGGGCATGGCCAGCGCTGCGCCGACCCAGGCCGATGGCGACTGGAACTCCTAGGGCCGCTCGGCCTTCGGTGACCGTTACTCGCCACTGGCACAGATCACCCCGGAAAACGCCCATAAGCTGGTGCCGGCGTGGACCTATCGCACGGGCGACATCCCTGGCCCAGGCGACCCCGGTGAAACCACCGCGGAAAACACCCCGCTGAAAGTCAATGGCATGCTCTACGTGTGCACACCGCACAGCCAAGTGATTGCCCTGGACCCGGATACCGGCAAGGAAATCTGGCGTTTCGACCCGAAGATCACCACCCAGGGTGCTGAAAGCTTCAAAGGTTGGGCGCACATGACCTGCCGTGGCGTGTCGTACCACGATGACGCTGCCTACGCTTCCGAGCAGAGCCCGACGGGCACTGCCAGCCCGGCTGCCGCACCGAATGCCTGCCCGAAACGCATCTTCGTGCCGACCGCCGACACCCGTCTGATCGCCCTGAACGCCGACACCGGCAAGATGTGCGAAGACTTCGGTGACAAAGGCCAGGTCGACCTGCGTGCCAACATCGGCAGCTTCGCCCCAGGCGGTTACTACTCCACGTCGCCACCGGCCGTGACCAAGAACCTGGTCGTGATCGGCGGTCACGTGACCGATAACGTTTCCATCGACGAGCCAAGCGGCGTGATCCGTGCGTTCGACGTGCACACCGGCAAGCTGGTGTGGAACTGGGACAGCGGCAACCCGGACGACACCACCCCGTTGGCCGAGGGCAAGACCTACACCCGCAACTCGCCGAACATGTGGTCCATGTTCGCCGTGGATGAAAAACTCGGCATGCTCTACCTGCCGATGGGCAACCAGATGCCCGACCAGTACGGCGGCGACCGTACCGATGAGTCCGAGAAGTACGCCGCTGGCCTGACCGCTCTGGACATCGACACCGGCCACGTGAAGTGGACCTTCCAGTTCACTCACCACGACCTGTGGGACATGGACGTGGGCGGCCAGCCTTCGCTGATCGACATCAAGACCGCTGCGGGCGTGAAGCAGGCAGTGATGGCGTCGACCAAGCAAGGCAGCATCTACGTGCTGGACCGCGCCACTGGCCAGCCCGTGGTGCCAGTCAATGAAATCCCGGTGCCACAGGGCGCAGTGGCGGGCGACCGCACCTCCCCTACCCAACCTAAGTCCGACCTGAACTTCATGCCGCCGCCGTTGAAAGAACGCGACATGTGGGGCGTGACACCGTTCGACCAAATGCTGTGCCGGATCGACTTCAAATCCATGCGCTACGACGGCCCGTTTACCCCGCCGTCCCTGCAAGGTTCGATCGTCTATCCAGGCAACTTCGGTGTGTTCGACTGGGGCGGCATCTCGGTTGACCCAGTGCGCCAGATCGCTTTCGTGAACCCAAGCTACATGGCGTTCAAATCGAAGCTGATCCCGGCCGCCGACATTGCCAAGCAAGGCCCACGCGTCAGCGAAACCGAAGGCGTGCAGCCGAACAAAGGCGCTCCGTATGGTGTGATCCTTGAAGCGTTGCTGTCGCCGATGGGCCTGCCGTGCCAGGCGCCAGCCTGGGGCTACGTGGCCGCGGTCGACCTGACCAACCACCAGACCATCTGGATGCACAAGAACGGCACCGTGCGTGACAGCTCGCCGGTTCCAATCCCACTGACCATGGGCGTGCCTAGCCTGGGCGGTACGTTCACCACCGCCGGTGGCGTCGCGTTCCTCAGCGGTACCCTGGACCAGTACCTGCGTGCCTATGACGTGAAAAACGGCAAGCAACTGTGGGAAGGCCGCCTGCCTGCAGGCGCGCAAACCACCCCGATGACCTACACCGGCAAGGACGGCAAGCAATACGTGCTGGTCATGGCGGGCGGTCACGGTTCCCTGGGGACCAAGCAGGGTGACTATGTAATGGCGTTCAAACTGCCGGATTAAGTAGCACTGGCGGTAAAAAAGCGGCGGCCCGAATGGGCAGCCGCTTTTTTTTTGCCTGCTGAAAATGCCCCTGCGGTTTCCCCTCAGCCCTTTAAAACTAATTTAGTGCGCACGCTCTGCGTAATACAAAAGGCGTACGGATAAAACTTTAAAGGGAGCTTCACTGCATGACGGACCATGTCGCTACAAAACCGATTCTTTCCACCCCCACAAAAATCCTGGAACTTGAACACCTCAATACTGCAAGTTTGAAAAAACTCATCAGTGGCGAAGTGCTTGCCATTCGGGTACCTGAATTTGCCAACGCAACCACCAGCGCACGGTTGATTCAGGCCATCGACGACACCGCCACCCTGGAACACTACGGCCATGAAACCTACGAAGAGGGGCGCGTCGTTCAGCACTTCTATGGTGTGCATCGCTGGGGCACCCCGTTCAATTCCACGTACGGCAAGGCCGCCGGCGGTGACGCCCAACAGAAATATTATGCAGACGCGGCCCGTATGCGCGGCCTTATCGACAGCCTCTGTGCGCCGCAAACGCCGCCCATTCAACAGCTGATGGAACAGTTCCAGGCGCTCTGGCCGCAAGGTGCAACCGCCGCTGCGTTCCAGGGCCGACCGATGTTCTGCGGGATCATCCGCGTCATGTTCCCGGAGACGGCGCACCTCTCGGAAACGGTGCCCCATGTGGATTGCCTGCCCCGCACAATCGCTGAACTGCAGCATCAGTTCAGCGCCAACATCTACCTGCAAACGCCGCCTTCGGGGGGCGAGCTGATCATTTGGGATACCCAAGCCTTTAGCTATGACGAGGTCAAGCGCTTCGAGGGTGCCCAACTGCCCGAACACTGTTTACAAAAACCGCTGCGCATCCGCCCACGCCAGAACGAACTGGTGCTCATCAATACCCGCCGCCCCCACGCCATCTGCGGGTTCGATTCGGGAAAACGCGTCAGCATGCAGTCGTTTATCGGCTATACCCCCGGTGAACCGTTTTACTTCTGGTGCTAATACTTTTATTGCTCATGCACATGGACGTCTATCTATGACCCCCGAAGAATTCCGCCAACATGGCTATGCCATGATCGACCTGATTGCAGACTACCGACAGAACATCGAACAACGCGGCGTGCAACCCACCACCCAACCTGGCGAGACCAAAGCCGCCCTGCCGGTCAGCCCGCCTGAAACCGCCGAACCGTTCGAACAGATCATGGGCGACGTCGAAAAACTGATCATGCCCGGCTTGCTGCATTGGCAGCACCCCAGTTTCTTCGGGTTCTTCCCTTCCAATGTGGAACTGTCCTCAGTGCTGGGCGATTGCCTGAGCACCGGCCTGGGTGTGATTGGGTTGTCCTGGCAATCCAGCCCGGCCCTCACCGAAATCGAGGAAGTCACCACCGACTGGCTGCGCGACATGCTCGGCCTGGGCAGCACGTGGAGCGGTGTGATCCAGGACTCTGCGTCCACCTCCACGCTGGTGGCGCTTATCAGCGCCCGGGAACGCAGCTCCGATTACGCGCTGATGCACAACGGCCTGCAAAACAGCGGCGCGCCCCTGATCGTCTACACCTCAGCCCATGCCCACAGCTCGGTCAACAAGGCGGCGATCCTGGCCGGATTCGGCCAGAACCATATCCGCACCATCGCCACCGACGCACACAATGCAATGTCGCCCCAGGCACTGGCGCACGCCATCGAACAAGACCTGGCAGCTGGCAACACGCCCTGCGTGGTGATTGCCACCACCGGCACCACGGCTGCCATGGCGATCGACCCTCTGGCGGCCATTGGCGACCTCACCCAACGCCACGGTCTGTGGCTGCATGTGGACTCGGCCATGGCTGGCGCGGCGATGATCCTGCCGGAATGCCGGGCCTTGTGGGATGGCATCGAAAAGGCTGACTCCCTAGTGCTCAACCCGCACAAATGGCTGGGCGCGGCCTTCGATTGCTCGGTGTATTTCGTGCGCGACCCCGAGCATTTGATTCGCATCATGACCACTAACCCGAGCTACCTGCAGTCCAGCGCAGACGGCCAAGTGCGAAACTACCGTGACTGGCGGATCTCCCTGGGCAGCCGTTTCCGCGCCTTGAAGTTGTGGTTCCTGATACGCGAGCAAGGGGTCAGCGGCCTGCAAGCGCGGTTGCGGCGAGACCTGGCCAATGCGCGCTGGCTGGCAGAGCAGATCGAAGCCAGTGAGCACTGGGCACTGGTGGCCACGCCCGCCCTGCAAACCTTGTGCATTCGCCATGAGCCGCCGGGGTTGGAAGGCCAGGCACTGGACCATCACACGCGAGCCTGGGCAGAAAAACTCAACCAGTCAGGCGATGCCTACGTCACCCCCGCGATCCTGGATGAGCACTGGATGGTGCGGGTTTCTATCGGTGCACTGGGCACCGAACGCCAGCATGTCGAACGGTTGTGGGCGCGATTGCAAACCCTGGTCGCTGAAACGCCGCCAAAGTAGCCCCCCTGTGGCGAGGGAGCTTGCTCCCGCTGGAGTGCGAAGCGCTCCCAGGATTTTGGGGCCGCTGCGCAGCCCAGCGGGAGCAAGCTCCCTCGCCACAGTTAACTGTTTAGGTAGGCACCCGCTCACGCCGCATCCACCGCTCGAACGCCATGGCGTTGAGCGGCCGGCTGATCAGGTAGCCCTGGGCCGTGTCGCAGTTCCAGCGTTTGAGCAGGGTGAGGCTGTGTTCGAATTCCACGCCCTCGGCCACCACTTTGAGCCCCAGGCTATGACTCATCTCGATGGTGGAACGCACGATCACCCCGTCGCCGCTGGTGCTGTCGAGGTTGCGCACAAAGGACTGGTCGATCTTGAGCTCTTGCACCGGCAGGCGCTGCAACTGTGCGAGGGACGAGTAACCAGTGCCGAAATCATCCACCGACAGGCTGATCCCGCAATTGCGCAGTTGCTCCAGCACGCTGAGGGCCTGCTGCGGGTTGTGCATGATGGCGCTCTCGGTGATTTCAAAAATCAAATGCTCGGCGCCCACATGGTATTGGGCCAATAGCGCAGTGACGCGAATCGCCAAGTCATCATCCGCCAAGTCGTTCACAGAGATATTCACCGACAGCTGGATAACCAGGCCACGCTGCGCCCATTCGGCAATCTGGCGGATGGCTTCCTCGATTACCCACAGCGTTAGCGCGCCCATGCTGCCGGTGCGTTCGGCCAGGGGGATGAACTCCCCGGGGGACACTTGCCCCAGCGTCGGGTGTTGCCAACGCAACAAGGCTTCGGCCTGGCTCACATGGCCGTGCCGCAGATCGAGCTTGGGCTGGTAGCACAGGAACAACTCGCCTTCGATCACGGCGCGGCGCAAGTCGCGAATCAGGGTGATCTGGCGTTGGTGGGCGAGGTCGCGGTCCGGTTGGTAGATCTGCAAATGCCCCGGCAGGTTGGCCGCGTCGTGCCGGGCGATGGCCGCGCGGTTGATCAACTCTTCCACCTGCTGCCCATCAGCAGGGTACGCGGCGATGCCGATGCTCACCTCATGGCGCACTTCGTCATTGCCGATGCGCAGGGGTTCGGTCAACGCCCCATGCAACTGGTCGGCGCGGGCCACGGCAGAGTCGATCTCGGTGTTTTCCAGCAACAACAGAAACTCACTGCCGGCGATGCGCGCGGCGGTGTCGCTGGCCAACAGGCTCATGGACAAGCAGCGGCTGGCCTCGCACAACATGTGCTCGACACCTTCGGGGCCAAACCCTTCGTTGATGACCCGGTAGTTTTCAATCCCTACGTACACCAATACCACCGGCCGCCGTGCGCTGATCGCACTGCCCAGGCGCTCCATGGCCAGGGCGCGGTTGGGCAGGCCGGTGAGCGGGTCATGCAAGGCATTGTGGGCCAGTTGCCGCTCGCGCAGGGCAATGCCGCTTTGCATGGCATTGAACGCACGCGCCAGCAGGCCGAACTCATCGTGGCTGCGCACCCGCACCGGGGTGCGGTAGTCACCGGCCCCGATCCGTTCAGCGGCTTGCACCAGCGCATTGAGCGGGCGTGACACTCGCCGCGCCAGGAATAACGCCACCGCCAGCGAGACCAGCAGCACCGCCAGGGCAATCCCCATGAACTGCCGGTCCAGCGGCGCGAAGGATTCCAGCGCATGGTCCAGCGGGCTTTGCAGCAACACGCGCACTTCATCGCCTTCGCCGCTGTTGGCCAAGGGCAACACCTGGCTGAGCACACGCTGGCCATGGAACAGCTGGATCTTTGCCTCAGGATCGACCTGCGTGCCATGCAAGAGGCTGATGATGCTCGGGCGCCAATTGCCAGGGTGGGTGGTGAACAGCTGACCGAGATGGCCGTCCTGCACATTGAGGAACGACACCTCCAGGTTGCTCATGGAGCGCAGTTCATGGGCGAATTGCGTGTCCATGGGAAAGCCCATGACCACGCGGGCGATAGGCACAGGCCCGAGCACATCTTTTTGCACCAGCAAATAGGGGCGCCCGGCCATGGCGACGATCAACATTTGCTGGCCGCTGCGCCGCGCCTTGCGCAAGGCATCGGCATACGGGAACAGCTGGCCTCGCGTCTGCACCATTAGGGTACTGACCATGACCCTGTCATCCAGGCCCAGCACTATCACTTCGCTGGAACTGACCCCGGTGCCATGGGTGCCCAGGGCCTCCAGGATCGGCACCGTGCGGCCACCGGCCACCGCCTGCTTGAACGGCCCATCGGCGGTGAGCCAGTCCAACCCGTACTGCAAGCGCCGCCCGCGCAGGTCCAGCAGGCGCTCGAACACCTGCCGCCCCGTGTTCAGCTGTACGTCGGCCTGGTTCTCCACCGCGCGAGTGGTGGCGGCCTTGACGGCAAAATAGGTGGCGGCCACGACCACCAGCAACAACAGCGCCAGCACGCCGGCTATGCGGGTCTGAAACGTGTGGCGCCAGTGCATGGCCGCGCCCTCGGGCCGTGCTCGTCGCTCTTGGCCGTGCTTTCCTTGTGTCATACGCGTCCCTGCCGACTGCTAACCGGCGTCAAAAAAACATCCTTTTTTAGCGGATATTTTATTTAAGCAGGTTAGCTGGGACTGAGGATAAGTAAACCCAATAAAATCTGGGCCTAGTCGTCATATTATTGACGATCAGTTCGAAAAGCGCCGACATAAAGTACCTTGACCGCACCTCTCCCGTTATTTCATGCAAATTGTTGCTAACGACGCCGCCCCATTGAAACCACCGCAACCCCGCCCCATCTAACCTGCATACTTACTGATGCAGGTGCCCCATGAGCGACCAGCAAGAATTTCCAGATTACGACCTCAACGATTACGCCGACCCCGAAAACGCTGAAGCCCCCTCGTCCAATACTGGCCTGGCCCTGCCTGGGCAAAACCTGCCGGACAAGGTCTACATCATCCCGATCCACAACCGGCCGTTTTTCCCGGCCCAAGTGCTGCCGGTGATCGTCAATGAAGAACCCTGGGCCGAAACCCTGGAGCTGGTGAGCAAATCCGACCACCATTCCCTTGCGCTGTTTTTCATGGACACGCCGCCCGAAGACCCGCGGCACTTCGACACCTCCGCCCTGCCGCTGTACGGCACGCTGGTGAAGGTGCACCACGCCAGCCGCGAGAACGGCAAGCTGCAGTTCGTCGCCCAGGGCCTGACCCGCGTGCGCATCAAGACCTGGCTCAAGCACCACCGCCCACCGTACCTGGTGGAAGTCGAATACCCGCATCAGCCCAGCGAGCCGACCGATGAGGTCAAGGCCTACGGCATGGCGCTGATCAATGCGATCAAGGAACTGCTGCCCCTCAACCCGCTGTACAGCGAAGAGTTGAAGAACTACCTCAACCGCTTCAGCCCCAACGACCCGTCGCCGCTCACCGACTTCGCCGCCGCCCTCACCTCGGCGACCGGTAATGAGCTGCAGGAAGTGCTGGACTGCGTGCCCATGCTCAAGCGCATGGAAAAAGTGCTGCCGATGCTGCGCAAAGAGGTAGAAGTCGCGCGCCTGCAAAAAGAACTCTCCGCCGAAGTGAACCGCAAGATCGGCGAGCACCAGCGTGAGTTCTTCCTCAAGGAACAACTCAAAGTCATCCAGCAGGAGCTGGGCCTGACCAAGGACGACCGCAGTGCCGATGTCGAACAGTTCGAACAGCGCCTGCAAGGCAAGGTGCTGCCGGCGCAAGCGAAAAAACGCATTGATGAAGAACTGAACAAACTGTCGATCCTGGAAACCGGTTCGCCGGAATACGCCGTCACGCGCAACTACCTGGACTGGGCCACTTCGGTGCCGTGGGGCGTGTACGGCGCAGACAAACTCGACCTCAAGCACGCGCGCAAAGTGCTCGACAAGCACCATGCGGGCCTGGATGACATCAAGAGCCGCATCCTCGAATTCCTCGCCGTGGGCGCCTACAAAGGCGAAGTCGCCGGTTCCATCGTATTGCTGGTAGGCCCGCCGGGCGTGGGCAAGACCAGCGTGGGCAAGTCCATCGCCGAATCCCTGGGGCGGCCGTTCTATCGCTTCAGTGTCGGCGGCATGCGCGACGAGGCCGAGATCAAGGGCCACCGGCGCACCTACATCGGCGCCCTGCCCGGCAAGCTGGTGCAGGCGTTGAAAGACGTGGAAGTGATGAACCCGGTGATCATGCTCGACGAGATCGACAAGATGGGCCAGAGCTTCCAGGGCGACCCGGCGTCGGCGTTGCTCGAAACCCTGGACCCGGAGCAGAACGTCGAATTCCTCGACCATTACCTGGACCTGCGCCTGGACCTGTCCAAAGTGCTGTTCGTGTGCACCGCCAACACCCTGGACTCGATCCCGGGCCCGTTGCTGGACCGCATGGAAGTGATTCGCCTGTCGGGCTATATCACCGAAGAAAAAGTCGCCATCGCCAAGCGTCACCTGTGGCCCAAGCAGTTGGAAAAAGCCGGCGTGGCCAAAAACAGCCTGACCATCAGCGACGGCGCTTTGCGCGCGTTGATCGACGGTTATGCGCGAGAGGCCGGCGTGCGTCAGTTGGAGAAGCAACTGGGCAAGCTGGTGCGCAAGGCGGTGGTCAAGCTACTGGATGAACCGGACTCGGTGATCAAGATCGGCAACAAGGACCTGGAAAGCTCCCTGGGCATACCCGTGTTCCGTAATGAACAAGTGCTGTCCGGCACCGGCGTGATTACCGGCCTGGCGTGGACCAGCATGGGCGGCGCCACCTTGCCGATTGAAGCGACGCGCATCCACACGCTCAACCGCGGCTTCAAGCTCACTGGGCAGTTGGGTGAAGTGATGAAGGAGTCCGCCGAAATCGCCTACAGCTACATCAGTTCCAACCTGAAGTCGTTTGGCGGCGATGCGAAGTTCTTCGACGAAGCCTTCGTGCACTTACACGTGCCAGAAGGCGCCACTCCGAAAGACGGCCCAAGTGCCGGCGTGACCATGGCCAGTGCGTTGCTGTCCCTGGCCCGCAACCAACCGCCGAAAAAAGGCGTGGCGATGACCGGCGAACTGACCTTGACCGGGCATGTACTGCCGATTGGCGGGGTGCGTGAGAAGGTGATCGCGGCGCGGCGCCAGAAGATTCACGAGTTGATCTTGCCGGAGCCCAACCGTGGCAGCTTTGAAGAGTTGCCGGACTATTTGAAGGAAGGGATGACGGTGCACTTTGCCAAGCGGTTTGCGGATGTGGCGAAGGTGCTCTTCTGATAGATCTCTAGCGCCTGGACTGGCCCCATCGCGGGCAAGCCCGGCTCCCACAGAGATCGGTGTTGTTAATGACAACGCGGTCAAGTGTGGGAGCGGGCTTGCCCGCGATGGCGCCAGCCGCCATACCGCCCGCCTCTTGTCACACCTTGTCTCATCTTCGGTTATGCTCCCCCTTCGTCGTGTATTAACGGAGCCTTCATGACCGCTGCCCGCCTGTTTCTCCCCTTGAGCCTTGCCCTGCTGGCCGGATGCGCCAGTGCCCCCAAGCAAAACGTCAGCGTGGACAACCAGAGCGCCTGCCCGCTCCAGCTTAAAAACGGGCAAAACCTGATCCTCACCCTGCCCAGCAACCCCACCACCGGATACCGCTGGGCCATCCAGGACTCCGCCGGCGGCGTGTTGCGCGCCTTGAGCCCCGAGGTCTACAGCAGCACCGAGTCCGGCGTGATCGGCGGTGGCGGCCAGTCCACCTGGCGCTTCCAGGCGTTTGCCGCAGGGCAAGGGCGTTTGCGCCTGACGTCCCAGCAACCTTGGGAGCCGGAGGCCGAACCTGTCGAATCCTTTGACTGCGCCATTACGGTGAACTGATATGCCATGGCTGATCCTTGCCTTGATGGGCGCCGGCACCTTTGTCTATGGCCTGGCGACCCATGCGACGCTGCTGTGCCTGCTGGTCAAGCCGCTGCCGGTGCTGGCGCTGCTGGGTTGGCTGCATGACGCACCGCCCACCGAGTATCGACGCTGGATCAGCCTGGGGTTGATTTTTTCGCTGGTGGGCGACGTGTTGCTCGCCTGGCCAGGCGACCTGTTCATCTTTGGCCTGGGCGCGTTTCTGTTCGCGCATTTGGCCTATCTCAAAGCTTATTTCAGTGACTGTCGGCGCTTGGCACTGCTGCCGCTGGCGCTGGCCCTCGGCGTGGGCGCAATTTTGCTGAGCATCCTGATCTCCCACGGCTTGGGTGAACTGCTGATACCCGTGGTGGTTTACGCACTGGTGATCAGCGCCATGCTCTGGCGTGCATTGGCGCGACTGGGCAGCGAGGTGCCCAAACGTTCGGCATGGCTGGCGGCGGCGGGTGCGGTGTCGTTTGTGGTTTCCGACGCGCTGATCGGCATCAATCGGTTTGTGCTGGCGTTCGAGGCAGCGCCGTATTTGCTGATCGCCACCTACTGGCTCGGGCAGTGGGGCATCACCGCCTCGGCTTTCCATCAGACAACCCGCGCATCCGAGGGCCAACTTGGCTAAAATGCCGGCCTTTCCCCCACCGTCGCCGGAACAACCGTGAGCAAAGAACCCGATCGCCTATTCGCCCAGCCCCTGCCCCTGGTGCCGGACTTCGCCTTTAACGAGGATGTGGTGCGGGTGTTCCCGGACATGATCAAGCGCTCGGTGCCGGGTTACCCCACCATCGTCGAGAACCTCGGCGTGCTGGCCGCGCAATTTGCCCAACCGGGTAGCGTACTGTATGACCTGGGCTCTTCCCTGGGTGCCGTGACCCAAGCCCTGCGTCGCCATGTACGCACCGAGGGTTGCCGGGTGATCGCCGTGGATAACTCCGCCGCGATGGTCGAGCGCTGCCGCGAATACCTCAATTGCCAGGACTCGATGTTCCAGGAGTTGCTGCCCGTGGAGGTGATCGAGGGCGATATTCTCGCCCTGCAATTCAAGCCCGCCTCGGTGGTGGCCCTGAACTTCACCCTGCAATTTATCGCCCCCGAGGAGCGCCTGGCGTTGCTGGGGCGCATTCGCCAGGCGCTGCTGCCGGGCGGGGCGTTGATCCTCTCGGAAAAGCTGCGCTTCAACGATGTAGATGAACACGCGCTGCTGACCGACCTGCATATCGCCTTCAAGCGCGCCAACGGCTACAGCGAACTGGAAATCGCCCAGAAGCGCAGTGCCATCGAAAACGTCATGAAGCCCGACAGCCTCGAAGAACATCGCGAACGCCTGCTGGCGGCCGGGTTCTCGAAAGTCGTGCCGTGGTTCCAGTGTCTTAACTTTGCCTCGTTGATTGCCTTGCCATGATTGATTTGTCTCCCCTCGCCCGCCACCTGGTCGGCACTCCCCTGGCCGTGTGGGCCCAGGGCCTGCAAGCGCAGCTCGATAGCAAAATGGAAAAGGGCCATGGCGACCTGGAGCGCTGGCAGAGCGCCTTGGATGCACTGCCGAAGATCCAGCCCAGCAGCGTAGATTTACTCAACGGCCTGGTGCTGGACACCGATTGCGACGACGCCACCCGCGCACAGATGCACACGGCGCTGATGGGCCTGAGCCCTTGGCGCAAAGGCCCGTTCCATCTGTTCGGCGTGCATGTGGACACCGAGTGGCGTTCGGACTGGAAGTGGTCGCGGGTCGCGCCGCACCTGGACCTCAAAGGCAAGCGTATCCTCGACGTGGGCTGCGGCAACGGCTACTACATGTGGCGCATGCTCGGCGCCGGGGCCGACAGCGTGATTGGCGTGGACCCCAACTGGCTGTTCTTCTGCCAGTTCCAGGCGGTGCAGCGCTACTTGTCCGAGCCCAAGGCCTGGCACTTGCCGTTCCCGTTCGAAGACTTGCCGGCGAACCTGGAAGGCTTTGACACGGTATTTTCCATGGGCGTGTTCTACCACCGCCGCTCGCCCATCGAGCATTTACTGGCGTTGAAGGACACCCTGGTCAAGGGCGGCGAGTTGGTGTTGGAAACATTGGTGGTGGAAGGCGACCAACAACAAGTGCTGGTGCCGGAAGACCGTTATGCACAGATGCGCAATGTATGGTTCCTGCCGTCAGTGCCGGCGTTGATGCTGTGGCTGCGCCGGGCCGGGTTCAGTGATGTGCGGTGCGTGGATGTGAGCGTGACCACGGTTGAGGAACAGCGTGGGACGCAGTGGATGAAGTATCAGTCGCTGAGTGATTTCCTGGACCCTGAGGATCACAGCAAGACCATTGAAGGGCTGCCGGCGCCGATGCGGGCGGTGATCATCGCTCGCAAATAACACCACTCTCCTCCTGAATAAATGGAGATCAAAGGTGGGAGCTGGCTTGCCTGCGATAGCGGTGGGTCAGTCAATATTGGGCTGACTGACAGATTGCTATCGCAGGCAAGCCAGCTCCCACATTGCTACTTCAGTGTCCTTTAGAGTGTTGGTTTAGCTCGGCGAGCCTTGAAGAACTCGCTGAGGACAGCCCCACACTCCTCGGCCAACACCCCGCCTTCAAACAACACCCGATGATTCAAAAAGCCCTGGGTAAAAAACTGCCCCTGGCTTTGCACGATGCCCGCCTTCGGCTCCAGCGCGCCATACACTACCCGCGCAACCCGCGAATGCACGATCAACCCCGCGCACATGCTGCACGGTTCCAGCGTCACGTACAGCGTGCTGCCCACCAGCCGATAGTTGCTGATCGCTTGCGCAGCATCGCGGATCGCGACCATTTCGGCATGGGCGCTGGGGTCGTTGCCGCTGATGGGGCAGTTGAAGCCGCGGCCGATGATTTCACCGTCCTGCACCAGCACCGCACCCACCGGCACTTCGCCCAATGCAGCGCCTTGAGCGGCGAGCGCCAGGGCTTCGCGCATAAAGTCCTGGTCGCGGCTGCGGTCGATAATCGCGGCGGGGCGAATCTGGCGCATCACGCCACCTCGATGGCGGCCATCAGGCCGGTTTCCATGTGGTCGATCACATGGCAATGGAACATCCACACCCCTGGGTTATCCGCCACCAAGGCCACGCGGGCGCGCTCGTTCTTGCCCAGCAGGTAGGTGTCGGTGAAATACGGGATCACCTTGTGGCGGTTGGACGCAAGCACCTTGAAGCTCATGCCGTGCAAGTGGATCGGGTGCTGGTACTGGGTCATGTTCTTCAATTCGAAAATGTAGCTCTTGCCCTTCTCCAGCTTGGCAATCGGGCGGTCGGCGCAGGTCTTGTCGGTGATGTCCCAGGCTTGGCCGTTGATCTGCCACAGGCTCGGTGGCTTGCCGTTTTCGACATTGACCGACACTGAACCGACCCATTCGAAATTGAAGTTGAGTTTCTCGGCATTGGCCAGGTCTGGCTCGGCGACCGGGTTGGCCGGCAATGCTGGTGGCCATGCGGTAGGCGCGTCGGTATTGGCGACAGAGCGGAAGGTGCCAAGGCGCACCGGGCCGTTGCGCAGCGACAGCTCTTCCCCCGCCGGCGGCGCCTTGATCGCCAGGCAGATGCGCATGCCCGGGCCCAGCCAATATTCCTTGCCCAGCGGGCGCGGCTCGATAGGGTTGCCGTCCAACGCATAGATCTGCGCTTCGACACCGGGAATATTGAGGCGATAGGTCAGGGTGTTGTCGAGGTTGAGCAGCCGCACGCGGGTGATTTGCCCGGCAGGTAGCTCGATGACCGCCTGGGGCACGCCGTTGATAGTCGAGAGGCGCCCGGCCGTGCCGCCACGCGCCGCTTCACGGGGGATGCTGAACTCGACGAACGCACCCTCTTCGTCGATGTGCCAGTTCTTCAGGCTCAAGGTGCGTTCGTACTTGAAACCGGTGGGTTCGCGCTCTTCCACGATCAACGGGCCGACCAGTCCACGGCCGAGTTCTTCGCTGCTGCTGACATGGGGGTGGTACCAGTAACTGCCGGCATCGGGCACGCGGAATTTATAGTCGAAGTATTCGCCAGGCAGCACCGGCAATTGCGAGACGTAGGGCACGCCGTCCATTTCCAACGGCAGGCGGATGCCGTGCCAGTGGATGGTGGTGGCGACCGGCAGGTGATTGATAAAGCGTACCCGCAGCCATTCGCCTTGGCGCACTCGCAACTCGGTGCCAGGGGCCGAAGGGCCGAACGCCCAGGCCTGAGTCTTGTGCCCCGGCACCAACTCTACGTCCAGGGGCGCGGCAATCAACTCGTAATCGTGCCCGGCCTCGGACTCAGCGACTTTCCCCAGCCAATAGCGGTAGCCACCGCCGGCACCGACGCCTACTACGGCCAGGCCAGCAAGACCACCCAGGATTTGTCGACGGGAAAAGGATCGGGACACAACAACCTCGCGTATCTGCCGCAGGCCAAGGGCCCGCAAAGGGCTGATACGATACACCTGCGTCGGCTAAACAGTAAGGCTTCGCATTGCCGCATGGCGCAATTGTAAAACCCGATGAAGATCAAATGTGGGAGCGGGCTTGCTCGCGAATGCGGGGTCTCAGTAAATGCATCTTTAACTGACCCACCGCATTCGCGAGCAAGCCCGCTCCCACATTTTGGCCCTCAGTGTTCTTTAGACTGCGTTCACTCAGGCCTTGGCGGCGGCCAGGATCAGGGCTTTCATCTCGGCCACGGCGCCTTTGAAACCGACGAACAGCGCGTGCGCGACCAGCGCATGGCCGATGTTCAGTTCATTGATACCCTTGATCGCGGCCACGGCTTCGACGTTGTGATAGTGCAAGCCATGGCCGGCATTGACGATCAAACCCTCGTTGAGCCCGCAGTTCACGCCGTCGATGATGCGCTGCAACTCGTCGGCCACTTCGGTCGGCGTGGTGGCATCGGCATATCGGCCAGTGTGCAGCTCGATCGCCGGGGCGCCCACGCGGCGGGAGGCTTCGATCTGGCGTTCGTCGGCGTCGATGAACAGCGAGACTTCGCTGCCGATCCGCGACAGACGCTCCACTGCGGCCTTGATCCGCGCTTCCTGGCCCGCGACGTCGAGGCCGCCTTCGGTGGTCAACTCCTGGCGGGTTTCCGGTACCAGGCAGATATGCGCCGGGCGGATGCGCTCGGCGAACGCCATCATTTCTTCGGTCACGCCCATTTCGAAGTTCATGCGGGTTTGCAGCACGTCCTTGAGCAGCAACACGTCGCGCTCCTGGATGTGGCGGCGGTCTTCGCGCAGGTGCACGGTGATGCCGTCGGCGCCCGCTTCTTCGGCGTCCAGCGCGGCCTTGACCGGGTCAGGGTAACGGGTGCCCCGGGCCTGGCGCAGGGTGGCGACGTGGTCGATGTTGACGCCAAGAAGAATGCGATTGCTGGTGGTCACGGAAGCGCTCCTGAAAAGGGAAAGAATCGGTGCACAGCATACACGGGGATGTCAGGGCTTTCGAAACAACTCGCGACTGACCAGCGGCCGCCCGCCCAGGTGCACAGCCAGGGCCTGGCGCATCAGGCGCTTGGCAGCGGACAGCGCACCGGGAGCGTGCCAGTCGGCTTCGCTCATGGCCAGCAGTTCGGTGCCCTGGAACAGGCCGGGTTGCAGCAGGTACACACGTTCAAGCCCTGCATCGACTTGCAGGCGATACATGCCATCGGCGGCGATGGGCTCGCCGTGCAAGTCGTTGGCCAGTTCGAAGCCGTAGCCAAGGTCGTCGAGCAAACGCCATTCGAACGCGCGCAGCAGCGGTTCCAGCGGACGGCCTTCAGCGAGGGCAAGCAAGGTGGCAGCGTAGTGATCGAAGACCGCCGGGTGTGGGTCTTCGGCGGGCAACAGGCGAATCAGCAGTTCATTGAGGTAAAGGCCGCTGAACAGCGCATCGCCATTCAGCCAGGCCGAGGTGCCAACGCTTTCCAGGCGGCCGACGTTTTTCAGCTCGCCCTTGCCGCGAAACTCCACGTCCAGCGCCACGAACGGCCGCGCCAAGGTGCCCGCCTTGCCCCGTGCGCTGCGCAATACCGCGCGCAGGCGGCCTTGGGGGGTGAGGAAGTCAACCAGCGCGCTGGTTTCGCGGTAGGCGCGGCTGTGCAGGACGTAGGCGAGTTGGCTGGGGGGTGGGGATTGCGACATGAGACGGGGAATCTCTAAAGAAGGAGAGCGCTTTTGTGGCGAGGGAGCTTGCTCCCGCTGGGCTGCGAAGCAGCCCCTCTAGCAGTCACCGAGTTATACCTGAAAAACCTCGTCGACCTTGTTGGGGCCGCTCCGCGGCCCAGCGGGAGCAAGCTCCCTCGCCACAGCAAGCCCGCCAGTCATCGTGCAACCCGTTACAGGTCGCCATAGCCCAGGGAGCGCAACGCACGCTCATCATCGGACCAGCCACCCTTAACCTTCACCCACAGGTTGAGCATGATCTTGGAGTCGAACAGCAACTCCATGTCCTTGCGCGCTTCGGTGCCGATGCGCTTGATACGCTCGCCCTTGTCGCCAATGATGATTTTCTTCTGGCCGTCACGTTCGACGAGGATCAGCGCATGGATATGCAAGGTCTTGCCCTGCTGCTTGAACTCTTCGATTTCGACGGTGATCTGGTACGGCAGCTCGGCGCCCATCTGGCGCATGATTTTCTCGCGGACCAGTTCAGCGGCAAGGAAACGGCTGCTGCGGTCGGTGATCTGGTCTTCCGGGAAGAAGTGCTCGTTTTCCGGCAGGTAACCGGCGATCACGCGCTCCAGGGCTTCGAGGTTGTGGCCGTGCTGGGCCGAGATCGGCATGATCTGGGCGTTCGGCAGTTGTTCCTGCAACCAGGTCAGGTGCGGCATCAGCTCGGCTTTGTCTTCGATACGGTCGGTCTTGTTCAGCGCGACGATCAACGGGCCGGTCACGTATTGCACACGCTCGAGGACCATCTGGTCTTCGTCGGTCCACTTAGTGCGGTCGACCACGAAGATCACCACGTCGACGTCTTTCAACGCGGCCGAGGCGGTCTTGTTCATGTAGCGGTTCAGGGCTTTCTCGCCACCTTTGTGCATGCCAGGGGTATCGACATACACCGCTTGCACATTGCCTTCGGTCTTGATGCCCAGCATGTTGTGGCGAGTGGTCTGGGGCTTGCGCGAGGTGATCGCGAGCTTCTGGCCGAGGATGTGGTTGAGCAGCGTGGACTTGCCCACGTTCGGACGGCCGACGATGGCAACATAGCCACAGCGTGTTGCGGTTGAATCAGTCATGGCCATTCTCCACGCCCAGGGCAATCAGTGCTGCAGCGGCCGCTACCTGTTCGGCAATACGACGGCTCACACCCTGACCTCGGCTTTTTTCGTTCAATAAAGTGATTTCACATTCCACGAAGAACACCCGGCAATGGGGCTCGCCCTGGATATCCACCACTTCGTAACGTGGCAGTTCGCACCCGCGCGACTGCAGGTATTCCTGCAGGCGGGTCTTGGGATCCTTGTTGGTGTCGACCAACGTCAGGCTTTCGATTTCCGAAGCCAACCAGGCGACCACGCGCTCCTTGGCCGTCTCCATGCCTGCATCGAGGTAGATCGCGCCGATCAAGGCTTCCAGGGCATCAGCCAGGATTGACTCGCGACGGAAACCGCCGCTTTTCAACTCACCGGAACCCAGCCGCAGGTACTCGCCCAGGCCGAAGCCCCGGGCCAGCACGGCCAGGGTCTCGCCTTTCACAAGGCGTGCGCGCAGGCGCGAAAGCTGGCCTTCTCGCGCTTGGGGGAAGCGCTCGAACAGCGCCTCGCCGGCGGCGAAATTGAGGATAGCGTCACCGAGGAATTCCAGGCGCTCGTTATTGCGCCCTGCAAAGCTGCGGTGTGTGAGGGCAAGGACCATCAATTCCTGGTCCTTGAAGGTGTAGCCGAGCTGACGCTCGAGACGACTTAGAGAAACGGTCACGGTTTATCCATATCTAGTTGATGGCACCGGCGGCCATCGACGATTGACGCAGTGTTCAAATTCAAATCCTGATGGGTACCGGGCATCGGAAAATGTCCAAGCCCCAGAAAAGCATTCGGCGCTGTGTTCACAGCGCCGCTTGTATTACTTGATCAGCCCGACCCGCGAGAAGTTCGGCAGGTGGCTGAGCTTGGGTTCCGGCCAACTCATCCAGACCGCGAAGGCTTTGCCGACAATGTTCTCGTCAGGCACCATGCCCAGCAGGTCCTTGGGAATGTTGGGGTCATCCCAATAGCGGCTGTCGTTGGAGTTGTCGCGGTTGTCGCCCATCATGAAGTAGTGCCCGGCAGGCACTTTCCACTGGCCATCCGGCATCGCGCGGTAGCGGCTCATTTCCTTGCGGATTTCGTGCTCCACCGCACCGAGTTTTTCCTGGTACAGCTCAGCGCTGCCCAAGGTGTTCGGCTCGGCGCCCAGCAGCTTCTCGGCCACCGACTCACCGTTGATGAACAGGCGCTTGTCGCTGGTGTAGCGCACCACGTCGCCCGGCAGGCCGACCACACGCTTGATGTAGTTGACGTTCGGGTCGCTTGGGTAGCGGAACACCATCACATCGCCGCGCTGCGGGTCACCCACGGGGATGACTTTCTTGTCGATCACCGGCAGGCGAATGCCGTAGGAAAACTTGTTCACCAGGATGAAGTCGCCCACATCCAGGGTCGGTTTCATCGACCCCGAAGGGATCTGGAACGGCTCTACCAGAAACGAGCGCAACACCAGCACGATGAACAACACCGGAAAGAACGACTTGCCGTACTCAACCAGCAAGGGCTCTTTGTTCAGCTTCTCGACCACCACCGCATCGGGCTGGCTGACGCTGCCCTGATAGGAGGCGATGGCCGCCCGCCGACGCGGGGCGAAGAACACCAGATCGAGCAACGCCAGGAGACCACAGACGGCAACGGCGATGACCAGCAACAGCGGGAAATTTAGTGACATAGGACCTAACTATCCAACCTGAGCACCGCAAGGAAGGCTTCTTGTGGAATTTCCACGTTACCCACTTGCTTCATGCGTTTTTTACCGGCCTTTTGCTTCTCAAGCAGCTTGCGCTTACGGCTTACGTCACCGCCGTAGCATTTGGCCAGTACGTTCTTTCTGAGAGCCTTGACGGAAGTCCGCGCAATGATCTGCCCGCCAATGGCGGCCTGGATCGCGACGTCGAACATCTGGCGCGGAATCAGTTCTTTCATCTTCTCGGTCAACTGGCGACCTTTGTAGTGCGCGTTGTCCTTGTGCACGATCAGTGCCAGGGCATCGACCTTGTCGCCGTTGATCAACACATCCAGTTTCACCAGATTAGCCGATTGATAACGATCGAAATGGTAGTCCAGCGAAGCATAGCCGCGGCTGGTGGATTTGAGACGGTCGAAGAAGTCCAGGACCACTTCGTTCATCGGCAAATCGTAGGTCACTTGCACCTGGGTACCGAGGAACAGCATGTCGTGCTGCACGCCGCGCTTTTCGATACACAAGGTAATCACGTTGCCCAGGTGTTCCTGTGGCACAAGAATATTGGCGCGCACAATCGGTTCGCGCATGTCTTCGATGGAAGACAGATCTGGGAGCTTGGACGGGTTGTCGACATAAATCGTTTCACCGGTTTTCAGCGCCAGCTCAAAAATAACGGTCGGCGCTGTGGTGATCAGGTCCAGATCGTATTCGCGCTCAAGGCGCTCCTGGATGATTTCCATGTGCAGCATGCCCAGGAACCCGCAACGGAAGCCGAAGCCCAGGGCGTCGGAGCTTTCCGGGGTGTACTGCAGCGACGAATCGTTGAGGGTCAGTTTCTGCAGAGCCTCACGGAAGTCTTCGAAGTCGTCGGAGCTGACCGGGAACAGGCCGGCGTAGACCTGCGGCTGGATGCGTTTGAAGCCCGGCAGCACGTCTACGTCAGGCGTAGAGCTCAAAGTCAGGGTGTCACCGACCGGCGCACCGTGGATGTCTTTGATACCGGCGATGATGAAGCCTACTTCGCCGGCTTTCAGATCAGTGGTGGCGGTGTGCTTGGGGTTGAATACACCAACGCTGTCCACCAGGTGGATCTTGCCGGTGGACTTGACCAGGATCTTGTCGCCCTTCTTCACACGGCCATGGCGCACGCGTACCAGGGAGACAACCCCCAGGTAGTTGTCGAACCAGGAGTCGATGATCAACGCTTGCAGCGGATCTTCGTAGTTGCCGGTAGGGGCGGGAATGGTCTTGACCAGGCGCTCGAGCACTTCGTCGACGCCCAGACCGGTCTTGGCGCGGCACTCGACGGCGTCGGTGGCGTCAATGCCAATGATTTTTTCGATTTCTTCTTTGACGCGATCAGGATCGGCTTGAGGCAAGTCGATCTTGTTCAGCACCGGCATGACTTCCAGGCCCTGCTCGATGGCGGTGTAGCAGTTGGCCACGGACTGGGCTTCAACGCCCTGCCCCGCGTCCACCACCAGCAATGCGCCTTCGCAGGCCGCCAGGGACCGGCTGACTTCATAGGTAAAGTCGACGTGGCCTGGGGTGTCAATGAAGTTCAGCTGGTACTTGATACCGTCTTTGGCGGTGTAGTACAGGGTAACGCTGTGGGCCTTGATGGTGATCCCGCGCTCGCGTTCGAGGTCCATGGAATCCAGTACCTGGGCTTCCATTTCACGTTCGGCAAGGCCACCGCACATCTGGATAAATCGATCGGCCAGCGTCGACTTGCCATGGTCAATGTGGGCGATGATGGAGAAATTGCGGATATGACTCAAATCACTCACGGATCAACACTCAAAAAGGCTGCAGGCAGATTGCCCGCTGAAAAATAGCCGGGAATTGTACCTGATGCTCAGGCCAGACGTCATCTTTGCTGACCAATACAAAAAAGCCCCACTTTAATGGGGCTTAAAACTGTAGGAGCGAGCTTGCTCGCGAAAATCGCCAACGATAACGCGCTTGTCCAGGATGAACGCGGCGTTTCGCAGATTTTCGCGAGCAAGCTCGCTCCTACAGTGAGTGGCATTTCGCGAGCGCGGCTTCAACCGGCCCGGCGCAGCAGCCAGAATCCGGCCACGGCACAAATGGCCGTGGGCACCAGCACCGCAAACAGCGGCGAGAAGCCGAATACCAGACTCGACGGCCCGAGCAAGTCCTGGGCGATGCGGAAGGTGAAGCCCACCAGCACGCCGGTAAATACCCGTTGGCCCAGGGTCACGGAGCGCAATGGCCCGAAAATGAAGGAAATCGCCATCAACACCAAGGCGGCGGTAACCACCGGTTGCAAGACTTTCACCCAGAACGCCAGCCAGTAGCGGCCATTGTTCAAACCCTGCTCCTTGAGGTAGTGGATATAGCTCCACAAACCGGAGATCGGCAGGGCTTCCGGCACCATGACCACAGTGTTGAGCAATTCCGGCTTGAGGGCGATATCCCACTGCTCGGTCGGCACGTTGACCACTTCGGTGCTGGACTGGGTGCCCTGGCCCACGTTACGGAAGTGCGTGGTGGTGACGTCACTCAGTTGCCATTGCTCGCCACTGTACTGCGCGCGCTTGGCGAAGCTGGACGACAACATATGCCGCTCTTTGTCGAAGGTGTAGCGGGTCACCCCGATCAACAGGCCCCCCGGTTGCACGGCGTTGATGTGGATGAACTCGTCACCCTGGCGGTGCCACAGGCCATGCTTGGCGCTTTGCGCATCGCCCGAACCCTGGGCCAGGGCGCGATTGGCCTGAGCGGTGGCTTCGGCCGGTGGCGCGACGTATTCACCGATCAGCACGCTGCAGGCCATCAGCAGCAGCATCGGCTTCATCACCGCCCAGACGATACGGCCGATGGACACCCCGGCGGCGCGCATGATGGTCAGCTCGCTGTTGCTGGCCAGGGTGCCCAGGCCGATCAGGCAGCCGATCAGCGCGGCCATTGGCATCATGTCGTAAAGACGACGCGGCGCGGTCAGTGCTACGTAGCTCAGCACGTCCGTGACTGTGTAAGTGTCAGTAACGTTGCCCACTTCATCAATGAAGGCGAACAACAAGGCCAGGCCGAGGATGATGCCCAGTACCGCCAGGATGGCGATCAGTACGCTAATGCCGATGTAGCGATCAAGCTTAGCCACGAGCCAACTCCTTCAGGCCACGACGGCTCTTCATTTTCAAACGGATAGGTTCCCAGTAGAGCAGCCCCAGGCCGATCATCAGGAAAACCCCGTGTACCCACCACAGGCCCAGGGCCGGCGGCAACTTGCCCTTCTCCAGGGAACCACGGGCAGAAATCAAGATGGTCAGGTAAGCCATGTACAGCAGGATCGCCGGCAGCAACTTGAGGAAACGCCCCTGGCGCGGGTTGACGCGTGACAGCGGCACGGCCATCAGGGTCACGATAAACACCAGCAGCGGCAGGGACAGGCGCCATTGCAACTCGGCGATGGAGCGCAATTCCGGGCTGCCGAACAGCGATGAGGTGGGCAGCGCGTCGCGGTCGGTGACCTCGTCACTGATCTCGGCCTTGGGCAGCATGACGCCATAGGTGTCGTACTTGATCGCCCGATAATCCGCCAGGCCAGGGCTGCCGTCGTAGCGGTAGCCGTTTTCCAGGATCAGGTAGCGGTTGCCATCGGGACGGATTTCCTGGCGCCCGCTGTCGGCCACCAGGATGGTAATGCCACGGTCTTTCTGGTTCTGGCCGAGGTTCTTCTGGGAAATGAACACGCCGCCGAGGTTGGAGCGGTCGTCGGTCATGGTTTCGGTGTAGGTCACCCGCGAACCGTCGCTGAGCGCCTGGAAGCGACCGGGCTCGAGTGTGTCGAACTCAGTCATCGCATCCTGTTTGTTCAGCAGCAACTGGAACTGCATGGCCCCCTGGGGCGCCAGGCTCATGCTCAACCAGGCCACTACCAGAGCAACGCCGGCGGCAGGCACCATGGTCATGGCCAGCAGGCGCTGCTGGCTCATGCCGGTAGCCGACAGCACGGTCATCTCGCTTTCCAGGTACAGCCGGCCATAAGCCAGCAATATGCCGAGAAACAGGCCAAGCGGCAGGATCAACTGGAGCATACCGGGCATCCGGTAGCCCATGATCAGGAACAGTGACCCCGGATCCAGGGCGCCAGCGGCGGCTTGGGCCAGGAACTTGACGAAACGACCACTCATGATGATGACCAGTAACACCGCACTCACGGCACTCAGGGTCAACAGGACTTCGCGGGACAGATAACGGAAGACAATCAAACCAGACACTCCAGGGTTGTCAGGCTAAGGCGGCCAAACAAGCAAGCATACCGAGTCGACCCGTTTACCACGGGCCGGCTAAAAAGATGGCGCATTATCCTGTGATTGACCGCGCCTGTCACGGAGCTTACTCATGCGCACGCACAAAGCGTGCGCCAAGGGTTGTCAGGCTCCGCTGGCGAGGTTCAAACTGCGGCCTTTGTCGCTGGCGGTTTACAACGCTGCCGAGCTTTAAAGCCGGAGTACAAGCTCCCGGCTCACAGACCTTGATAAGGGACCCGAAAATGGAATTGGTTGTAAAAAGCGTTAGCCCCGAAACGTTGAAAACCGCCACCCTCGTGGTCGCTGTCGGCGAAGGCCGCACACTCGGCGTCGCCGCCAAGCAACTGGACGAACTGAGCGGCGGCGCTATCAGCGCCGTGCTCAAGCGCGGCGACCTGGCCGGCAAGGTCGGCCAGAGCCTGCTGCTGCAGAGCCTGCCCAACCTTAAAGCCGAGCGCGTTTTGCTGGTGGGCGTGGGCAAGGATGCCGAACTGGGCGACCGTCCGTTTCGCAAGATCGTCAGCGGCATCCTCACCACCCTCAAGGGCCTGGGCGGCAGCGATGCGGTGCTGGCACTCGATGAAATCGTGGTCAAGGGCCGCGACAGCTACGGCAAGACCCGTCTGCTGGCCGAGTCGCTGGTGGACGGCGGCTATATTTTCGACCAGTTCAAGAGCCAGAAAGCCGAACCCCGCGCCCTGAAGAAAATCACCCTGCTGACCATCAAGGCTGCCCAGGCTGAAGTTCAGCGCGCCGTGACCCACGCCCAGGCCATCGCCAACGGCATGTCGTTCACTCGCGACCTGGGCAACCTGCCGCCGAACATCTGCCACCCGACATTCCTGGGCGAGCAGGCCAAGGCATTGGGCAAAGAGTTCAAGGGCTTGAAGGTTGAAGTGCTGGACGAGAAGAAGATCAAGGACCTGGGCATGGGCTCGTTCTATGCCGTAGGCCAGGGCAGCGACCAGCCGCCACGCCTGATCGTGATGCAATACAACGGCGGCAAGAAATCCGAGAGGCCTTACGCCCTGGTGGGTAAAGGCATCACCTTCGACACCGGCGGCATCAGCCTCAAGCCGGGCGCAGGCATGGATGAAATGAAATACGACATGGGCGGCGCCGCCAGCGTGTTCGGTACCCTGCGTGCCGTGCTGGAACTCAAGCTGCCGATCAACCTGGTGTGCATCCTGGCCTGTGCCGAGAACATGCCAAGCGGCGGCGCGGCTCGCCCAGGCGATATCGTCACCACCATGAGCGGCCAGACTGTGGAGATCCTCAACACCGACGCCGAAGGCCGTCTGGTGCTGTGCGATGCCCTGACCTACGCCGAGCGCTTCAAGCCCCAGGCCGTGATCGACATCGCCACCCTGACCGGTGCCTGCATCGTCGCCCTGGGCTCCCACACCTCGGGCCTGCTGGGCAATAATGACGAACTGATCGAGCAACTGCTCAGCGCCGGCAAGGCCGCCGACGACCGCGCCTGGCAACTGCCGCTGTTCGATGAGTATCAGGAGCAGCTCGACAGCCCGTTCGCCGACATCGCCAACATCGGTGGCCCGAAAGCCGGCACCATCACCGCGGCCTGCTTCCTGTCGCGCTTTGCCAAGAACTTCAACTGGGCTCACCTGGACATCGCCGGCACGGCCTGGACCAGCGGCGGCAAGGACAAGGGCGCCACTGGCCGTCCGGTCCCCCTGCTGACCCAATACCTGCTGGATCGCGCCAAAGCTTAAGCGGCCTCTGCGCCCCCTTGTAGGAGCGAGCTTGCTGTGGCGAGGGAGCTTGCTCCCGTTGACTGCGTAGCAGTCCCCGGCTTTTTAGGGGCGCTCCGCCCCCCAGCGCAAGCAAGCTGGCTCGCCACAGCAAGCTCGCTCCTACAGGGGGGCAACCAGGCCAGCCCCAGGATTTCCAATGCCCCAAGTCGACTTCTATATATTGCCCAGCGCCGATCCACTCGCGCGCCTGGACTTTGCCTGCAAACTCACCGAAAAAGCCTGGCGCATGGGCCATCGTATCTACCTGCATTGCAGCGATGCCGCCCAACGTGACGAACTTGATGCCCGTCTGTGGCGCTTCAAGGGCGAAACGTTCGTGCCCCACGGCCCCGCCGAATCCGAACCTGAAAGCCTGGTTGTGCTGGGTTTGGGGGACAGTTGCGGCGATCACCATGACTTGCTGGTCAACCTCGACCTGAAAGTACCGGCCTTTGCCAAAGCGTTCGCCCGTGTGGCGGAAGTGGTGGTGGAAGACCCGGCTATTCGTCAGGCTGCGCGGGAGAGTTTCCGTTTCTACCGTGAACAGGGCTATCCTCTGCAGGATCACCGGCTACAACGACTTTGAGTACATGATGGACACTCCCAACCCGCTGAAAAAAGACGACCACCTGCTGGATGACCTGGAGTCGATCCGTCAGTTGCTGGGTGATGACAACCTGCAACCGCCGCTGCTGACCGAGACGGTCGAGGGTGAGGTACAGATTCCGCTGTTGTTCGACATGGTCGGCGGCAAGCCTGCCTCAGCCGCACCTGCGCCTGAGGTTGCAGAACCCGCCCCGGCCGCCGAAAAAGCCCCAGACGCGCTGCTGCTGCACCTGGACAACGAACTGCGCGCCGCCGCGCAATTGATCATGCAGGATGTGATCGATGACTTTGCGCCGCATATCGAGGCTGAGATCAAGCGTCGGATGGATGCGCGGATGGAGCGGTTGCTCAGCCAATACCAGAACTGAAGGTGCCCCCATCCCTGTGGGAGCTGGCTTGCCTGCGATGGCGGCGCATCAGTCGCCGAAAATGCTGACTGATGCGCCGCCATCGCAGGCAAGCCAGCTCCCACATTAATTCTGCATCGGTCTTAAACCGTCTTCACCTCGCCCTCGCCCCTATCCCCCGTTATACTTGCCGGCTTTCCTGAATAAATGCCAACTAGGGTCCCGCCGCGCATGGATAAGACCTACCAGCCCCACGCTATCGAAACTTCCTGGTACAACACTTGGGAGTCCGAGAACTATTTCGCCCCACAAGGTGCGGGCGACTCGTACACCATCATGATTCCACCACCGAACGTCACTGGCAGCCTGCACATGGGCCATGGCTTCAACAATGCGATCATGGATGCGTTGATCCGCTTCCGCCGCATGCAGGGTCGCGACACCCTGTGGCAACCGGGCACCGACCACGCCGGTATCGCCACCCAGATGCTGGTGGAACGCCAACTGGAAGCCACCGGCCAGAACCGTCACGACCTGGGTCGCGAAAAATTCCTGGAGAAAGTCTGGGAATGGAAAGACCAGTCCGGCGGCAATATCAGCCGTCAGATCCGTCGCCTGGGTTCGTCCGTAGACTGGAGCCGCGAGCGCTTCACCATGGACGACGGCCTGTCCGAAGCCGTAAAAGAAGCCTTCGTGCGCCTGCACGAAGACGGCCTGATCTACCGCGGCAAGCGCCTGGTCAACTGGGACACCAAGTTGCACACGGCCATTTCCGACCTCGAAGTGGAAAACCATGACGAGAAAGGCTTCCTGTGGAATCTCAAGTATCCGCTGGCCGACGGCGCCAAGACCGCTGAAGGCAACGACTATCTGATCGTCGCCACCACTCGTCCGGAAACCATGCTCGGTGACGCTGCCGTAGCGGTTAACCCCAATGATGAACGCTACCAGGCGCTGATCGGCAAGTTCGTTGAACTGCCATTGGTCGGCCGCCGTATCCCGATCATCGCGGACGACTATTGCGACCCTGAATTCGGCACCGGCTGCGTGAAAATCACCCCGGCCCACGATTTCAACGACTATGAAGTCGGCAAGCGCCACAACCTGCCGCTGCTGAACATCTTCGACAAAAATGCCGCCGTATTGCCAGCCTGCCAGGTGTTCAACCTGGACGGCACGCTCAACGACAGCATCGACGGCAAAATCCCGGCTGAATACGCAGGCCTCGACCGTTTTGAAGCGCGCAAGCAGATCGTTGCGGCCTTCGACGCGGCCGGCTTGCTGGTCAGCGTCGACGACCACGGCCTGAAAGTACCCAAGGGCGACCGCTCCGGCACCGTGATCGAGCCGTGGCTGACCGACCAGTGGTACGTGTCCACCAAGCCGCTGGCAGAACCTGCGATTGCCGCCGTGGAAGATGGCCGCATCCAGTTCGTGCCTAAACAGTACGAAAACATGTACTTCTCGTGGATGCGTGACATCCAGGATTGGTGCATCAGCCGTCAGCTGTGGTGGGGCCACCGTATTCCGGCCTGGTACGACGAATCGGGCAAGGTCTATGTAGGCCGTGACGAAGCCGAAGTGCGTGCCAAGCACAACCTCGGCGCGGACATCGCGCTGCAACAGGACAACGACGTACTGGACACCTGGTTCAGTTCAGGCCTGTGGACCTTCTCTACCCTGGGCTGGCCGCAGCAGACCGAGTTCCTGAAGAAATTCCACTCCACCGACGTGCTGGTCACCGGCTTCGATATCATTTTCTTCTGGGTTGCCCGGATGATCATGCTCACCATGCATTTGGTGAAAAACGAAGACGGCACCCCGCAGGTACCGTTCAAGACCGTGTACGTGCACGGCCTGGTACGCGACGGCCAGGGCCAGAAGATGTCCAAGTCCAAGGGCAACGTCCTGGACCCGCTGGATATCATCGACGGCATCGACCTGGAAACCCTGGTGCAGAAACGCACCTCGGGCCTGATGCAGCCGAAACTGGCGAAGAAGATCGAGAAGCAGACCCGCGACGAGTTCGCCGACGGCATCGCCAGCTACGGCACCGACGCCCTGCGCTTCACCTTCTGCTCGCTGGCCTCCACCGGTCGCGACATCAAGTTCGACATGGGCCGCGTCGAAGGCTATCGCAACTTCTGCAACAAGATCTGGAACGCGGCGCGCTACGTGCTGGACAAAGGCGAAGACTGCGGCCAGAACGGCGAAGCCTATGAGCTGAGCCTGGCGGATCGCTGGATCATCTCGCAGTTGCAGCGCACCGAAGCCGAAGTGACCCGCCAGCTCGACCAGTTCCGTTTCGACCTGGCCGCACAGGCCCTGTACGAGTTCATCTGGAACCAGTATTGCGACTGGTACCTGGAACTGTCCAAGCCGGTACTGTGGGACGAGAACGCGCCGGTCGAACGCCAGCGCGGCACCCGTCGCACCCTGGTGCGCGTGCTGGAAGTGGCGCTGCGCCTGGCGCACCCGTTCATGCCGTTCATCACCGAAGAAATCTGGCAGCGCCTGGCGCCGCTGGCCGGTATCGAAGGCAAGACCATCATGCTGCAACCTTGGCCAGTGGCCAACGAAGCACGCATCGATGAGGCCGCCGAAAGCGATATCGAATGGCTCAAGACCCTGATGCTCGGCACACGCAACATCCGCGCCGAGATGAACATTGGGCCGGGCAAGCCGCTGGCCGTGTTCGTCAAGAACGCCAGTGCCGAAGACCAGCGTCGCCTCAGCGAGAACGATGCGCTGCTCAAGAAGCTGGCCAAGCTGGAGTCGATCACCGTATTGGCTGCCGATGCCGAAGCACCGTTATCTGCCACCGCGTTGGTGGGCGATATGGAAGTGCTGGTGCCGATGGCCGGGCTGATCGACAAGGCTGCGGAACTTGCCCGTCTCGACAAGGAAATTGCGCGTCTGCAAGGTGAAGTGCAACGCGTAGGCGGCAAGCTGTCCAACGCGGCGTTCGTTGACAAGGCGCCAGCTGAAGTGATCGAGAAAGAACGCGCCAAGTTGGCCGAGGCTGAACAGGCCTTGGGCAAGCTGGCGGAGCAACATGCGCGGATTTCCAGCCTGTAAGGCTTGCGCCGTGTAAAAAAAGAGACCTTCGGGTCTCTTTTTTTGTCCAGAAAAACGACGCCATTTCCCAATCAAAACCCTACCCCGGTGGGAGCTGGCTTGCCTGCGATAGCATCACCTCGGTCTGCCTGATACACCCAGTCGCCTGCATCGCAGGCAAGCCAGCTCCCACATTTGACCGAGTTGTCTTGAGAATGTGTGACAATGCCCACCACATTGAGCCAACACCAGAATCATCATGACCGCCCCCACTACGCCCAAACCACCGCGCAAGAAGCCTAAAACCGCCGCCACGGCCAAACCCGTCGCGCCGCGCAAAGAGGCCACCCTGCACCCGCGCAACCGCCACACGGGCCGTTACGACTTCCCGGCGCTGATCAAGACCACGCCTGAACTGGCCAAATTCGTGATCATCAATCCCTACGGCAAAGAGAGCATAGATTTTGCCAGCCCGGATGCGGTGCGGGTGTTCAACCGGGCGTTGCTCAAGTCGTTCTATGGCATCCAGCATTGGGATATCCCGGCCGATTACCTGTGCCCGCCGGTACCGGGGCGTGCTGACTATGTGCATTTCCTCGCCGACCTGCTGGCCAGCGTCAACGACGGCAAGATCCCGCGGGGCTCGATCGTCAAGGTGCTGGACATCGGTATGGGCGCCAACTGCGTGTACCCGCTGATTGGCTATATGGAGTACCGCTGGAACTTCCTGGGCTCGGAGGTCGACCCGATCGCCGTGTCCGCCGCCAAGGCTATCGTGCAGTCCAACGACCTGAGCAAGGTCATCCAACTGCGCCAGCAACCCAACCCCAAGCAGATCCTGTTGGGCCTGCTGGAACCGGGTGAGCGCTTTGACCTTACGATGTGCAACCCGCCGTTCCATGCATCCATGGACGAAGCCACCAAAGGCAGCGAGCGTAAATGGCGCGCCTTGGGCAAGGCCGACCCGAAGCGCAAGTTGCCGGTCCTCAACTTCGGCGGCCAATCGGCCGAACTGTGGTGTGAAGGCGGCGAGGCGCGGTTTGTGACGCAGTTGATCGCCGAGAGCGCGCATTTTGCGCATAAAGTGCTGTGGTTCAGCACGCTGGTGTCCAAAGCCTCCAATTTGCCGGCGATTGAAACGGCATTGAAAAAAGCTGGCGTGCTGGAAAGCCAGGTGGTGGAGATGTCCCAGGGGCAGAAGCAGAGCCGCTTTGTGGCCTGGACCTTCCAGACCAAGAACGAGCAGCAGATCTGGCGCGAGCGCTGGGTTCGCTGACACCAACCTGTAGGAGCGAGCTTGCTGTGGCGAGGGAGCTTGCTCCCGTTCGACAGCGAAGCTGGCGTTGGCTTTTTGGGGGCTGCTGCGCAGCCCAGCGGGAGCAAGCTCCCTCGCCACAATAAACTCGCCACACAATAAAATCGCAGGCAATAAAAAACCGTGCCCGGATCACTCCGAAGCACGGTTTTTTTGCTGCGTCTTACTTGTTAACAGCGTCGGTCAGGCCTTTAGCCACAACCAGCTTGATAACTTTCTTGGCAGCGATTTCGATGGCAGCGCCAGTCGAAGGGTTACGGCCAGTACGGGCAGGACGCTCGGTCACTTTCAGTTTGCCAACGCCTGGCAGAGTGATTTCGCCGCCATTTTCCAGCTGATCAGCAACAACTTGGCTCAGTTGGTCCAGCAGAGCACGCACGGTAGTTTTCGGTGCGTCTACTGCTTCAGCCAGGTCAGCGATCAGTTGGTCTTTAGTAATAGCCATTGTGGTGTTCCTTCCCTATCAAATTCATATGGATTGCAGAGTGCAGTGTCAGCCGTCGAGCCCGACCGTCATGGCCTGGCATCCCCGGCCATAACCACGGAGATCGGGGTTATAGATGCTTGAAACGGGGATTGGTTCGACCTGACAAATGCTGAATGCACGCTTAACGCCGAGACTTGGCGTAAGACGGGGCAAAACTAGCACAGAGACGGGGAAATATCCGCCTCAACATACCCATTTGGTCAGCTTTATCGCTCTAAACCGTGAAAAAAAGGCATATGGCCAGTCGGAGGGCGGGCAAAATGCCGTTCGGGGCACGTCTTGACCAATGGGTGCGGTACACTGGGCGACTTTTCGGGGAGGCCAACCGCTCCCCCTTCAACCAGCCGAGAAGCCTATGCCGATCCGTCATTGCATCGTCCACCTGATCGACAAAAAACCCGACGGCACACCCGCAGTTCTTCACGCCCGCGACACGGAACTGGCCGAGTCCGCCGCCATCGAGAACATGCTTGCCGACCTCAACGAGAGCTACAACGCCAAACAAGGCAAGGCCTGGGGTTTCTTCCATGCCGAGTCCGGCGCGCACCCGTTCAGCGGCTGGTTGAAGGAATACTTTGACGGTGGCCAGGACTTCACCAGCTTCAGCCGCACGGCGGTAGAGCACCTGCAAAAGCTGATGGAGGAATCCAACCTCTCCACCGGCGGCCATGTGCTGTTTGCCCATTACCAGCAAGGCATGACCGACTACCTGGCCATCGCGCTGCTGCACCACAGCGAAGGCGTGGCGGTGACCGACGAGCTGGACGTGACGCCCTCGCGCCACCTGGACCTGGGCCAGTTGCACCTGGCAGCGCGTATCAACGTCTCCGAGTGGCAGAACAACAAGCAGTCCAAGCAGTACATCTCCTTCATCAAAGGCAAGAACGGCAAGAAGGTCTCGGAGTATTTCCGCGACTTTATCGGCTGCCAGGAAGGCGTGGATGGCCCGGGCGAAACCCGCACCCTGCTCAAGGCGTTCAGTGACTTCGTCGAAAGCGAAGACCTGCCCGACGAGTCCGCCCGCGAGAAAACCAAGACCCTGGTGGACTACGCCAGCAGCCAGGCCAAGCTCGGCGAACCCATGGGCCTGGAGGAGCTCTCCGGGCTGATCGATGAAGACCGGCCAAAAGCCTTCTACGACCACATCCGCAACAAGGATTACGGCCTGTCGCCGGAAATTCCGGCCGACAAACGCACCCTCAACCAGTTCCGCCGCTTCACCGGGCGCGCCGAGGGCCTGTCCATCAGCTTTGAAGCGCACCTGCTGGGCGACAAGATCGAGTACGACGAAGCCGCCGGCACCTTGATCATCAAGGGCCTGCCGACCCAACTGACCGACCAGCTCAAGCGCCGTAACTGATGCTGGGCGGGGTGCTCAAGAAAGTCCTGCTGGTGTTGCTGGTGGTGGTTGCGATCCAGAACTGGGGCAAGGTAGAGCGGCTGTTCAACCCGTCCCAGGTGGCGCCCGAGCACGTACGCGCCTCTGCGCGGGTGGTGCTCTATGCCACCGACTGGTGTGGGTACTGCAAGCAGATCCGGCGTTTTCTGGACCAGAAGGGTATCCCGTACCAGGCCGTCGATATCGAGCAGGATGCCCAGGCGCGCAAGGCGTATGAGGCGCTGGGCGGTGGCGGGATTCCATTTGTGGATGTGAACGGGACCTTGATTCGCGACTACAACCCCGAAGCAATCATGGCCGCCCTGAAGTAACACACCGCACAACCACTGTGGGAGCGGGCTTGCTCGCGAATGCGGTGTATCAGTCGCCTGATGCTTAGACTGAACCACCGCATTCGCGAGCAAGCCCGCTCCCACAGAATCTCATTTCACATTGGCTTAGAAGTTGGCTTCCAGAGACACCATCGCGGTGCGCTCTTCGCCGACGTTGTAATACGCCGTGCTTGCCCCCAGCCCGTTGACCGGCGCCGAGTTGAACGCCACGGTACGCGCCGAGCTCAAGTACTCCTTGTCGAACACGTTGAGCATCGAAAACCGCAGTGCCGCCGACTTGATGACCTTCTTATCCACCGGCAAATAAATACCCGCATTCAGGTCAAACACCGTACGGCCTTCGATCTTCTCCTTGTTGGTCAAATCGCCGTAGAAGCTGCCGACATATTTGCCTGCAATGTTGCCGTAAAACCGCGAATCGTCATACCCGAACACCAGGTTGAACATGTTTTCCGGCACGTTGGCCAATTGCTTGCCCGAGGTTGGTAGCAGCACGTTCTTGCTGAGCAGGTCGTCCTTCTGCTCAGACTGGGTGTAGGTATAGGACGCGTAGTAATTGAAGTTGTGCGGCAACAGGCCGCTCCATTCCAGCTCCAGGCCTTTGTTATCGACAGTACCGACGTTGAGCACCATGTAGTCACCGCTGGCGTCGGTGGTCGAGACCTGGCGATCCTTGAAGCTGATGTAGAACAGGGTCGCACTCAAAGCCATGTCGTCTTCGGTGTAGCGCCAGCCCAGTTCCTGGTTCCAGCTCAATTCGGACTTGAGGCTGACGGAGTCACCCTTGTTGTACAGCACGTAGTTGGGCGGCGTGCGCATATTGCGGGTGACGTTGTAGAACGCCTGGTTGCTTTCATCGACCTGGTACTTGGCGCTGAAGTTGGGCAGGAACTGGTGGTAGCGGGTGTTACGCTTTTCCGGCGTGTCGTACAGGCTGCCGAGGTTGTTGCCGTCACGCTCGACATATTGGTAGGCCACGCCGCCAACAAAACTCAGGTCCGGTGTGGCTTGCCAGTTATCCTGTACCCAGAGCTTCTGCGCGGGAGTGACGGTGTAGTAGTGGCGGCCCTGGACCGTAGCGCCGTTTTTGTCGACCACCTGGCCGCCGCTGTTGTAATCGCCCCACACATCGTCGGGGGCACCTTCGTTGTTAATGCCGATAAAGGGCTGGGTCTGGCGCTGGCGTGCGCGTTCGTACCAGTAGCCATAGTCCAGGCTGTGTTCTTCGTTGATGTCCCACTTCATTTTCGCCGTGAAGCCAGGGCGCCAGGTCTCGGTCCACGAAGGGCGGTAATAGTTGGCCGATTGCAGGTTACTCAGGTCGTAGTTGCCGGCCTTGTCGGACCTGGGCCCCAGGTTGGAAGCCGTCTGGCCGCTGAAGCTGCCACCGTTGGCCCAGTAGTAATACGGCGTGAGCGTCAGCGACAAATTGTCCTGCAGTTGCCAGCGTTGGGTCAGCGTGGCGTTGACGCTTTCGAACGGGTTGCGGTTGAGCTTGTAGGACGCCGACAGCAAACCGGCCTTGTACACCGGGCTTTGCGCGTAATCCTTACGCCGTCCTTCGGTGTCGAACTGCGCCTTGCTCAGGCTGTTGTAGTTGTAGTTTTCCTGCTTGTTGTACTTGATCGTGGCCAATGTGGAGTTGCCGTTATCCCCTTCGAACAGGCTGCTCCACTCGATTTTGTCGCTGCGCAGAGTGCCCTTGCCGCGCCATTTATCACCTTCCAGGTGGGATGCCGACACCCAGGTTTTCAGGCCACCCACATCCCCGGTGTTCGCTCGCACGAAGGTCTTGCGCAGGGCGTTGGCACCGACGATCTGTTTGGCGAAAACCCCGGCGTCCTTGGTCGGACGAACGGTGATCATGCCAATGTTGCCCCCGCTGGAGCCGATGTGCGGGCCGTCGGCCTCGGAGGAACCTTGGGTGGCGAACACTTCGGCCAAGTTTTCCGGGTCGCCCAGTTGATTGGAGTACACACTGTAGTTGCCCGAGTCGTTGATCGGCACGCCGTCCACCGACACGCCGACCTGGTCGGAACTCATGCCCCGCATGGTAAAACTGGTGCCACTGGTGCCGCTGGCGTCATCACTGGAAACGTTGATGCCCGGCGTGTACTTGAGCTTGTCGATGGCGTTGGCGGTGGCCGACATTTCGTCCATGGCTTGCTTGGTCACCGTCGAGCGTGCCTTGGCACTTTCTTCGAGAATCATGTGGCCGCTGCCAAGGGTTTGCTTGCCGGCGATATTCACCGAGCCTACATCCTGGGCATCATCGGCCAAAACCAGCGGCGCAAAGCCGCCCAGGCCCGATGCGAGGAGCAGGGCATAAAGAGTGTTGTGGTTCACGTGTAGATCCCTTACTGACATTGTTGTGTTGTATGGGGCAGATGCGAGCTTCCTGACCACTTGTTCAGGAACCCAGGGATGATCCACGGCACGTGTAACCGTTTGGTGACAGGTTTTGGCGATTGCGATGAAGGTTCGATGAAGGCGCTGCGGGCCTAGCGCACCACTATCATGCGGCCCAACAGGCTGTGCTGTTCAAAACCCAACACCGCTTGCAAGGCGTTCAAGACCGCTATGGGGTCCTGGCTCGGAAAGCTGCCGCTGACGCGTTTGGCGGCCATGTCTTCGTTAAGCAAAAGAATTCGACCGGGGTAATAACGCCTCAGGTCCTCGACCACATCGGCCAGGGGGGCCTTGTAGTAGTTGAGCCAACCTTCGCGCCAGGCCAGGCGTGAGGCGCTGTCGACCCCATGCAAAGGGTCGGCAATACCATCGGCGTAGGCCACTTGCTGGCCCGCTGTCAGCACCTGTTGCTGGCCGTGTTTGGAGGGCGTCACGCCTACACGGCCGGACAACACAGTGACCTCGGCGCCGTCAGGTTGCAGGCGCACTTCGAACTGCGTACCCAGTACTCGCGTTTCACCGCCGCTCGCCTCCACCACGAAGGGTTGGCCGGTGTGGGTCACGCTGAAAAACCCTGCACCACGGCGCAGTTGGATGTGCCGTTCGCGCTGGCTGAAATCCACGGCGATGGCGCTGTCGGCGTCGAGGGTGACCTTGGATTGATCGGCCAGGGTGAAGGTCTTTACCTCACCCGGCGCCGTCACATAATCGGCGCCCCACTCATCGACCCAGCGTGACGGCTGCCAACCGGCGCCCATCGACACCATTAGCAGCAGGCAGGCGGCGACGGCCAAGGCACCAGACCAACGCGCTACCCGGGAGCGTTTGGAGGCGTTGATCGTATTGAGGTAGCCCTGCAAGGCGAGCGCGTCCTCATCGGCCAGTTGGCGCGCCGGTACTTCGCTTAATTCCCAGAGCACCTGGGCTTGGGAGTACGCCTCAACGTGTGCGGGATCTGCACGTAACCAGCGGCTGAACGTGGCCTGGTCGCCGCTGCTGGGCTGGTCATGCAGCAGGCACAACCAATCGAGTGCGGCCTGCTCCTGGGCGGGCGTTGGCGTGACGTTCACGGGGCTTTCCCTGGCATGCGTGGAGGCGATGGTTCGCGAAGGCTGGCCTTGCAGGCTTCGAGGGCGCGCATCATATGTTTTTCCACCGCGCTTTGGGACAGGCCCATGGCCTTGGCGATTTCGGCGTACTTGCGGCCGTGGATGCGGTTAAGCAGGAAAATCTGGCGGGTGCGTTCGGGCAAGCTGCGCAAGGCGGCTTCCACATGGCGCAGATCATTGCCCGCCTCCAGCGCTGCCTGGGGTTCGCAGCCTTGGTGGTCGGATTGTTCCGGCAGCCAGCCTTCGTTGCTGCGTGCTCGCGCGCCTTCGCTGCGCAGGTGGTCGATGGCGATGTTGCCGGCGCAGCGAAGCAGGTAGGTGCTCAGCTCTTCGACCTGCACCAGCGGGCGACGCCAGAAGCGCAGGAACAAATCCTGCACCAGGTCGGCTGCCGTGGCACGGCACCCGACGCGGCGGCTGACCAACGCCTCCATTTGCGAGCGCTGGGACAAAAACACCTGCAGGAAATGCGCGCGTCCACCCGCTGCATCCGCGTGCGGAGTGTCCTGAGGAGATTGCGGTGGGTTGATCCTCATGGCCGGCTCAAGAGAGGGCGAACGCCGCAACAGGGCTGGCCAACAGGGCGAGCCCCGCGAGGATCAAGGCCAGCCTTGGCCGATACGGCAACAGCAACACCAGTAGCAACGCGCTGAGCATCAACACCGCGCACCACTCCACCAGGCCCTGGCTCCAACCGGCGCCCAACACCGCCGGCCAGATCGACACGGCCAGCAGCAACCAGCCCCCCACCCGCAACCCCAAGCGCCGCATGGGCGTGGGTTTGCTGTGCAGCAATTCGCCGTGGTGACGGTCGGTGGACAAACACAGTGCCATGAACCCGGCGTAGCACATCAATAGCGTCAGAAGCATCAGTTGGCCTGCTGCTTGAGTGTTAACCCGCGGGCACGCTCAGCCTTGGGTAGCGGCGCGCTGCGGTGGTGCATCTTCCAGGCTGCCCAGGCGAGAAACATGCCACTGGTCAGGCACGTCAGGTCGAAGCCGGCCATAGCCCAGTCGCCGCTCGGCACGGAGACGCCCAAGTGGTGCGAGGTGGTGATGGCGTTAAGCAGTGGAATGGCGGCAAACAACAGCGCGCCGAAGCTCAGTTGCTCGACCCAACCCTGGCGACCGCGCCGCAGCAAGGCGTGCAACAGGCTCAGGCCCCAGGCGATAAAGAACGCCTGCACTTCCCAGTCGGAACGCGCGGAGAAGCTCACTGGCAACAGGCGGTTGGCCCAGAAAAACGCCGCGATGGCGATCATCAATCCGGACATGCTGGCAATATTCAGCACCTCCACCAGACGCAGCTCAAAGGGCATCACCGAGGCCTTGGCGTGTTTGAGCTGGCGTTTGCCCAGCCAGATCACCAGGCCTGTGCCGATCATCGCCGTGCCCGCCAGGCCGCAGATAAAGTACAGCCAGCGCAGCACCGGGCCGGCGAAATGGCCCATGTGCAAACCATAGAAACTGCCACCGATGGCCGTCGCCAATGACGGCTCGGCACTGTCTCGCAACAGCTCGCCAGTGGTGCCGCTGAACGACAACGTATTGCCCGAGGCATGCACTACGCTGTCGGAGCCGGCGCGGAACACATTGACCGAGGCGCTGGCATCGCCGGGGTTGTTGACCGCCACCCGCCCTACATGACCACCCGCCCACTGCTCCCGCGCCTGCTGGTACAGCGGCAATAACGGCAGCAACTGCCCTGGCTGGCCAAGGGCCGGCGCATTGTTGGTGTTGGGAAACAGCTCATTGAAAAACGCCCGGCTGTCGTCGCCATAGGACGCCACGATGGGCGCAGGCATGACCATGCTCATGAAAATCACCAGGCTGCTGTAGGTGATCATCAGGTGAAATGGCAGCACCAGCACACCCACCGCGTTGTGCCCGTCCAGCCAGGAGCGCTGGCCTTTGCGTGGGCGGAAGGTGAAGAAGTCCTTGAAGATTTTCTTGTGGGTGATGATGCCGGTGATCAGCGCGACGAACATCACCATGGCGGCGATGGTCGACAGCCAGCGGCCCCACGGGTAAGGCATTTGCAGTTGGAAGTGGAAACGATAGAAGAACTCGCCGCCCTTGCTTTCGCGGGCCTGCACCGGTTGGCCGGTGACCGGGTCGAGGACTTTCTGGATGAAGGTACCGCGCTTGCCGGGCTCGACCTTGTCTTGCCACATCACCGACAAACCGGGATCGCGGCGGGTCGGCAAGGTAATGAACCAGCGTGCGGCGGTAGGCGCCTGCTGTTGCAGATAGCTTTGCGCGACGGCGAGGCTGCGCCCATCGTCCAGGGGGTGGGCCTGCACTTCGGGCTGCATCCAGTGGGTTATTTCATCTTTGAAATAGGCCAGGGTGCCGGTCAGGAAAATCGCGAACAGCAGCCAGCCGAAGATCAAGCCTGCCCAGGTGTGCAGCCAGGCCATGGCCTGGCGAAAGCCCTCTTTCATGTGCGAGCCATCCAGAAACCAATGCCGGCCAGGGTGGCCAACAGTGCGCTCGGCACCATCACCCCTGCCCAGGCGCGCCATGCCGTGCGGCAGGCAAAACACCAGAGCACCGCCAGCAGGTAAAATACAAAGGAACTCATCATGCCGGTGACCACCGCATCGGCACGGGAGGTGGGCAGCCAGAGCGCCAGGCAAATGGCGGCCAGGGAGGCCATCAGGTAACCGCCAATCACCGCCGCCAGCACGCGCGAGGTGACGGCGAGGCGGTAGGAAACGGGCAATGAGGTTTTGCTTTTCATGCGGCAGGCGCCTGGTTCATCAGCGCGCAATATTAATGATAAATATTCTCATAAGCAAAAGAGAACGGATGAATCACCCTCCTTGGCCGATTGCCGAACCCTGTCATGCGCCCTACAATGCGAACAATTCTTGTTCTCTAAAGCATATCGAATGCTTGCGGAGTGATCGCGTTGCAGCCGTCCAATCCCGTCGAAGTGTTGTACAACGACCATCACCACTGGCTCACCGGCTGGTTGCGACGCAAGCTCGGCTGCCCGGAAAACGCCGCCGACCTGGCTCAGGACACCTTTATCCGCGTGCTCAGTGCCCGGGAAGCGCCAACACTGATCGAGCCGCGCGCCTTCCTCACCACCGTGGCCAAGCGCGTGCTGTTCAACTTCTACCGTCGCCAGGACCTGGAGCGCGCCTACCTCGAGACCTTGGCGCAGATGCCCGAACACGTGGCGCCGTCAGAAGAAGACCGCGCAATCATCCTGCAGACCCTGCTGGAACTGGACCAACTGCTCGACGGCTTGCCTAAGCAGGTCAAACGCGCCTTCCTGCTGGCCCAACTCGATGGCCTGACCTACGCGCAAATCGGCTCGCAACTGGGCATCTCCATCGCCACCGTCAAACGCCACCTGATCAAAGCGGCCATGCGCTGCTACTTCGCCCTATGAACGTCTCCAGCCAAGTCGCCGAACAAGCCGTGCACTGGTTGCTGGAAATGCAGCAAGGCGCGCTCAACCCGCGCCAGCAGGCGGCCTGGCAGCAATGGTTGAATGCCCACAGCGAACACCAACGCGCCTGGGAGCAGATCCAGCGCGTCAACCAACGCCTGCGCGGCGTGCCCTCGCCCCTGGCCCACGCGGCGTTGAATGCGCCCACCTCCAGCAGCCGGCGTCAGGCGCTTAAGTTGCTGTTGATCCTGGGTGCCGGTTCGGCTGCCGCCTGGAGCCTGCGCCAGCAACATATCCTGCCGCCGCTGACGGCTGACTATCGCAGCCCGGTGGGCCAGCGCCGCTCAGTACAACTGGCCGACGGCAGCCAGTTGCAGCTCAACACCGGCAGCGCTGTGGATGTGCATTTCGACGGCCAGCAGCGCCTGGTGCGCCTGCTTGAAGGTGAAATCCTGCTCACCGCCCGCGCAGGCCAGGCGCCGTTGCACGTGCTGACCGGCCAGGGCCTGCTCAGCAGCCAGGCGGCGCGCTTGACTGTGCGCCAGTTCAACGACCACACCCAACTGGCGGTACTGGCCGGCCAGGTCGAGGTGATGCCCAACCGCTACAACGGCCTGCCGCTGAGCGTCGACGCCGCGCACCAAGTCAATTTCACCCGCAAAGGCTGGGACACCCCACGCCCCACCGACGCCAACAGCGGCGCCTGGGCCGACGGCATGCTGGTGGCCGCACACATGCGCCTCGAAGACTTCCTCAATGAACTGGGACGCTACCGTCGCGGCCAGCTCCATTGCGATCCACAAGTCGCCAACCTGCTGCTGTCCGGCAGCTACCCGCTGGACGACAGCGAACGCATCCTCGACCTGCTGGAAATCAGCCTGCCGGTGAAAGTGCGGCGCTTTACGCGCTATTGGGTGACCGTGCAGGCACGGGCGTAATGCACCGCGCTTTTTGTAGAAGCGAGCTTGCTCGCGAAAAACCTCAACCCACCGCGTTAAACCAGACAACCCGCATTATCGTTGACGACTTTCGCGAGCAAGCTCGCTCCTACAGTGGGCAGTGAGCTCGAAATATTTTTTGCAGCTGTGAGCCGTTTTCCGCACCTGGCGTGACAGAGAAGGAAAGCCCCCTTGATCCTTCCTTCTCAGGACCGCCCTTCATGCCCCAGCACCCGACGCTTCTCGCCCGTACACTGCGCCAACTCCTGCTCGGTGCCAGCCTCAGCCTGACCGCACTGCCGGCGGTGATGGCGGCCGACGCCAAGGCGTACCACATCGCGCCGACCACCCTGGAAGCGGCCCTGAATCAATTCGGTCGCGAAGCCGGCGTGCTGGTGTCCTTCGGCTCCGCCGTGACGGCCGGTATGCAAAGCCCTGGGTTGTCGGGCAACTACAGCGCTGCCGAGGGCTTGCAAAAACTACTGGAAGGCACCGGCCTGCAAGCCCGGGCCGAGGGTGATAACGCCTACAGCCTGCAACCGGCCGGCGCACCCGCTACCCTGGAGCTGCAGACCTCCAACGTGGTCGGCGACTGGCTCGGTGACGCGGCGCAAACCAACGTGTTCGAACACCCCGGCGCCCGTGATGTGATCCGCCGCGAAGAATTCGAACGCCAGGGCGCCACCCAGGCCCGCGATGTGCTCAACCGCATCCCCGGCGTCAACGCCCCGGATAACAATGGCACCGGTAGCCACGACATGGCGCTGAACTTCGGCATTCGCGGGCTCAACCCGCGCCTGGCGTCGCGCTCCACCGTGCTGATGGATGGCATCCCGGTGCCCTTCGCGCCTTACGGCCAGCCGCAACTCTCCTTTGCGCCGATCAGCACGGGCAACATGGACGCGGTGGATGTGGTACGCGGCGGCGGTGCGGTGCGCTATGGCCCGCAAAACGTGGGCGGCATTGTCAACTTCGTCACCCGTGCCATCCCGGATGCGCCGACGGTCAAGGGTGGCTTGCAGACCGAGACCAGCCCCTCCTCCAGCCACGACGGCTTCAAGACCACCGGCAACCTGCTGGCTGGCGGCACCGCCGACAATGGCTTGGGTGGCGCGCTGCTGTACTCCGGCACCCGCGGCGGCGACTGGCGCGAAAACAGCAACACGCGCATCGACGACCTGATCCTCAAGGGCAAATACCAGTTGGACGACGCCAACAGCTTTAACGCCATGGCACAGTACTACGAAGGCCAGGCCGACATGCCGGGCGGTTTGAACGTCAAGGACTACAAGGCTGATCCGTACCAGTCCACCCGCCCCTACGACAAGTTCTGGGGCCGCCGCACCCTGTTCAATGTGGGCTATCGCTACGAGCAGGACCGCCGCGAATTCACGGTCAACAGTTTCTTCACCAAGACCCTGCGCAGCGGTTACCTGGACCAGGGCAGTTTCCTGTCGCTGTCGCCACGGGAATATTGGGTACGCGGCCTGGAGACGCGCTTCGCCCAGGGCTTCGACCTCGGTCCCACCAGCCATGAAGTGGGTGTGGGCTACCGCTACATCAATGAAGCCGGCCACGAACTGCGCTACCGCACGCCGATTACCGCCAACCAGCAAATCCCCACCACCAACAGCCGCAACGACCGCGACACGCGCGGCGGCACCGAAGCCAATGCGTTCTTCATCGACGACCGCATCGACATCGGCAAGTGGACCATCACTCCAGGCATTCGCTACGAGATGATCGAGTCCCAGCAGACCAACAACCTGAGCAACGTCAAATACAAGGGCGACTACAACACTGCCCTGCCGGCGCTGAATGTGCTTTACCACCTCACCGACGACTGGAACCTGTACGCCAACACCGAAGGCTCGTTCGGCAGCGTGCAATACAGCCAGATGCCCAACCGCGTGAACAGCGGCGAAGTGAAACCGGAAAAAGCCCGCACCTGGGAACTCGGCACGCGCTATGACAACGGCAACCTGCGTGCGGAAATCGGTGCGTTCCTGATCAACTTCGACAACCAGTACGACAGCAACCAGACCAACGACACCGTGATCGCCCGCGGTGAAACGCGTCACCAAGGCATCGAGTCGAGCATCAACTATGCCCTCGACGGCCTGAGCCCGGCGCTGGCAGGGTTTGATGTGTACGCCACTTACGCCTATGTGGACGCGACCATCCGCGAAGACGGCCCGAACAAAGGCAACCGTGTGCCCTTCTCCTCCAAGCACAAAGGCACCCTCGGCGTGGGTTACACCGAAGGCCCGTGGAAGCTCAACCTCGACAGCAGCTACCAGAGCAGCCAGTTCGCCGACAACGCCAACACCCAGGCCGAAAGTGCCGACGGTGCCAATGGACGCATTCCCGGCTACATGCTGTTCAGCAGCCGCGCAGCCTATGACTTCGGCCCGCAGTTGTCGGATTTGAATGTGGCGGTGGGGGTGAAGAACATCTTCAACAAGCAGTACTACACCCGCTCGTTCGACGACAACAACAAGGGCAAGTACGTGGGTGAGCCGCGCACGGTGTACGTGCAAACCTCTATCGCGTTCTGACTGCATTTTGTAGGAGCGAGCTTGCTCACGAAAAACTCACAGGCGCCGTGTTCATTCAGCAAGCACGCGTTATCGTTGACGTTTTTCGCGAGCAAGCTCGCTCCTACAGATGATTTTCAGGCTAGCTACCCGCAAGGCAACTCGGGGTGGCGGCCACCAACGCGTCAATGGCACACCGCGTCTTGGCCGGCATATGCGCCGCCGTCGGCCAGATCACATGGATCGGCGCAGGTTGCTCACGGTAGCTGGGCAGCACGGCTTGCAACTGCCCACGCAGTGCATAGTGGGCAATCAACCAACTCGGCAACCAGGCCAGGCCCACGCCCGCGATAGCGGCATCGGCTACCGCCTGGAGGTCGTCCACGATCAAGGGCGAAGCCAGGCGCGAGCGCTGCGCGGTGTTGCTGCGGTAGGCAATGCCACGATGAGCGGCCAGGTCTTCGATACTGTCAATATCACCCTTGCGCTGCAAATACGCCGGTGACGCCGCCAGCCCCATGGCCTGCTGACCCAGGCGGCGGGCACTCAGGCGGTCGGTGTCCGGCAACGGGCCGATGCGCACGGCCATATCGAAGCCTTCCTGCACCAAGTCGATCATGCGGTCGGAAAAACACATATCGATTTCCAGTTCCGGATAACGATCCAGCAAGGCCCATAACGCCGGCGCGGCATAATGATGACCAAACGCCAGGGGCACGCTCACTCGCAAACGCCCGCGGGGTTGCTGGCGGCCGCTTTCCAGCACGGACTCGGCCGCCTCCAGCTCCGCCAAGGCACGCAAGCAATGCTCGTAGTACGCCTGGCCGTCCTCAGTCAACCGCTGGCGCCGGGTAGAACGCTGTAACAGGCAAGTGCCCAGGCGGGCCTCCAGGCGCGCCAGGCCCTTGCCCACCGCCGAGCGCGTGAGGTTCAGGCGCTCGGCGGCTTCGGTGAGGTTGCCGCTTTCAACAATTTGCAGAAAGAGTTCGACACCATCAAAACGTGGGGTAGCCATGCTTAATTGTCGCCCTATATTCCCTTATTCTTGGAAAAGTTGTCGCCAATAAAGAACCTTATTCCCGAGAGAATAGCCTCTCCCGCTCTCGAAAGGAATGTCGTATGCCCCGCGCCGCCGCACTCTCGGCCCTCACTCCCCCGCGCACCGCCAGGAACGGCCTGGCCCTCACCGCCGTCTGCCTGGTGGCCCTGATGTTCGGCCTGGAAATCTCCAGCGTGCCGGTCATCCTGCCGACGCTGGAACAGGAACTGGGCACGGGCTTTCAAGACGCCCAATGGATCATGAATGCCTACACCCTGGCCTGCACCAGTGTGCTGATGGCGGCGGGGACCTTGGCAGATCGCTTCGGTCGTCGGCGTGTGCTGGTGGTGTGTCTGTGGGTATTCGCCCTGGCCTCGCTGGCCTGTGGCTTGGCCAACGATGCGCCGACACTGATCGCAGCGCGGTTCGTCCAGGGCATTGGCGCCGGGGCCATGATGATTTGCCAGTTCGCGATCTTGTCCCATCAGTTCCGCGAACCGGCGGCGCGTGCGCGGGCGTTTGCGATATGGGGCGTGATCGCTGGCGTGGGCCTGGGTTTCGGCCCGATGGTGGGAGCCTTGATCCTGGCCGTGGCGGACTGGCGCTGGGTGTTCCTGGTGCATGTACCGCTGACCCTGTTTACCTTGGTGTTGTTGCACGTCAGCGTGCAGGAGTCCCGCGACCCGGCCAGCCACCGCCTCGACATTGCCGGCATGCTGATCATGACACTCACGGTGTTTGCGCTGGTCTATTTCATCACCCAGGGCAGCGAAATCGGCTTTAGCACCCCGGCGATGCTCGGCTGGGCCGGCCTGTCGGTCTTCGGGCTGCTGCTGTTTATCTTGATTGAGCGGCGCAGCGCCCATCCGATGTTCGACTTCTCGGTGTTCCGCATCCAACGTTTCAATGGCGCGTTGATGGGCTCGATCGGCATGAACTTCAGCTTCTGGCCGTTCATGATTTACCTGCCGTTGTACTTCCAGGCAGGGCTGGGCTACGACACGCTGACCACCGGCGCCGCCTTGCTCGCCTACACCTTGCCCACTTTGCTGGTGCCGCCACTGGCCGAGCGCCTGGCCCTGCGTTTTGGCGCCGAACGCATCATTCCCCTGGGCCTGGGGACAATGGGCACAGGGTTCATGGGGATGGCCGCCGTTAATTACGCCGAACAGCCCAGCACGGCGCTGGTGCTGCTCAGTTGCGTGATAGCCGGTATCGGACTGGCGTTGACCAATTCGCCGACCACCAACACCACCACCGGGTCCGTCTCGAATGACCGCGCAGGCATGGCCTCGGGCATCGACTTCAGCGCACGGCTGATCACCCTGGCAGTCAATATCGCGCTGATGGGCCTGGTGCTGTTGTTGGGGATCAGCCACAACCTGGCCCATGTGCTGCCTGACAGCACGGCATTGGAGTGGGCAAGCCTCAGCCAGCATATTGCTGCCGGCAAGCTGAATGCGCCGGGGCTGACCGTTCTGGATGCGCAAACAACACTACGCAGCGGCGCCGGCTGGGCCATGCTGTTTGCGGGGTTGGGCGCCTGCGGGCTGGCGATGCTGAGCCGGCATTTCTTCCGGCGCGAGCGCTGAACGAAAAACGGGCCTGCATGTGCAGGCCCGTTTTCAGTGGGGGAATGAAAAAACAATCAGCCGTTAATGGCAGCGTTTTCGTTTTCCAGGAATTCCTCTTCCAACGCGTCTTCATTCACTTTGTTGATTGGCTGGTTTTTACCGGCAGCGCGCGGCTTGCCTTGCAGTTTGCCAAACAGATGTTCCAGTGCGTGGTCAAGCTTGACTGCGGCGCCATCGATCGCCTGTTCCAGCGTATCGGCTTTATGGCACACAGAAACTGGTTGGTGGCCCTTTGGCCGTGCTTCCAGACGGCAACTCAAATCGTGAGGGCCGGGCTTGTCGCCGTTCTCGTCCCGCAGGTAGACCTCTACACGGGTCAGGTCTTCTTCGTAGCGTTCGAGCGTGCTCTCAATGGTAGTACGTACCCACTCCTCCAGTCGGATGCTGCTTTCAATATGGTTATCGCTATTGACTTGGATTTGCATAGTTCTTCCCTTATTTCAGCTAGCTCGCCAGAGGTCACAAACTGCAACACCGGGGTGGTGAAACCATGACCTCTTGATTACACAATTGAGCACCTGCTGAAACAATTCAAGTCCTTTGCAAAGATAAATCCCACATTACAAATTAACCCTGACGACGAGCAAAAACGCTGTTAGGGTGGGGAGTTAGTTACCTCTTCTTACGCCCTGCCAAACTCACAATTGCTCCTCTCCCAACGGGTGCAATCCGCGAAAAACCCCCGCTTCCTCCACCAGCCAATCATGCACCGCACGCACGCCCGGATGGTTCAACGCGCCCGGCGCATACAGCAGTACATAGCGTTTATGGTTGGGCACCGCCAGGCCGAACGGCACGATCAAGGTGCCGCGCTCCAGTTCATCGTTCAGCAAGGTGCGCCGCGCAATCGCCACGCCCATGCCGGCGATGGCGGCTTCGATGGTCAGGTGGTTACGGTTGAAGGTGTGCCCGCGCCGCACGTCGGCACCGTGGTAGCCGATAGCATTGAGGTAAAACTCCCACTCGGCATATTCATAACTCCCACGCCAGGCCGTGATGTCGTGCAGCAGCGGGAAATGGGCCAGGTCCGCCGGGCCATGCAAGGGCGGGCGGCCACGCAACAGGCTGGGGGCGCACACCGGGAATATCTGTTCATCCAACAGGGCTGTGGATAACAACCCTGGGTAGCTGCCGTCGTTCAGGTCGATGGCCAGGTCGAAGTCGCCTTCATGCAGGGCGATGCTGCTGTCTTCGGCGACCATGCGCAGTTGAATGTCTGGAAAACGCTGCTGAAAACGCGGCAGACGCGGGGTCAGCCATTTGCCCAGAAACGAGGGGATCGAACGCAGGCGCAAGGTGCCGCTGATCATCCCGGCGTCCAGGCGCTGCAACTCTGCATCAATGCTGCCGTAGGCCTCACCTACCACGGCCGCCAGGCGCTGCCCCTCGGCGCTGAGTTCTACCCCCCGCGCACGCCGATGAAACAGCCGAAAGCCCAGGCGCTCCTCCAACTGGCGAATTTGTTGGCTCACCGCTCCCGGCGTGATGTGCAGTTCCTCGGCGCAGCGGGTGAACGATAGATGCCGCGCGGCACAGGAAAACACATGCAGCCAGACATAGGTCTGGCCATGGAGGGGGCGACTCATAGCGTTTAGTCCTGCTAAAGGGTGTCTTAGGATAATTCGTTGGTCAGTACCGATCCAGAGGCTCAGTATCGCGCCAATTCCGCCTGCTCTACAAAACATGGCAGCGATTTCTACTCCATTGCTTGTAAGGCTTTAGCATGGCTATCAGTGTTTTCGATCTATTCAAGGTGGGTATCGGCCCTTCCAGCTCCCACACCGTCGGCCCGATGCGCGCTGCCGCGACGTTCGCCCAAGCCCTGACCGACCAGCATGTGCTCAGCCAAACCCGTCGCGTAGAAGTGCGCCTGTATGGCTCGCTGTCCGCTACCGGCGTCGGCCATGCCACCGACCGCGCCTGTGTCATGGGCCTGATGGGCGAATGGCCAGACCGCGTCGACCCCACCTCGATCAACGGGCGTATCCAGCAATTACTCGAGTCCGGCCGGCTGTTGCTGGCCGGCCAACAGGAGATTGCCTTCAACTGGCATACCGATCTGTTGCTGCTGGACGAAAGCCTGCCTTACCACCCTAACGCCATGTCCCTGCATGCCTATGGCGACAGCGGCCTGCTGAGCGAACAAACCTATTACTCGGTGGGCGGTGGTTTTATTATCGAAGCCGCCGAAGCCGCATCAGGCATTGCGCCCACCAGCGATGTGCAATTGCCCTATGACTTTTCCAGCGCCGTGGAACTGCTGGCCTTGTGCAACAAGCACGGCCTGCGGGTATCCGAGCTGATGATGGCCAATGAGCGGGCGTGGCGCAGCGACGAAGAGATCCGCAGCGGCCTGCTGCATATCTGGTCGGTGATGCGCGAATGCGTGGAACAGGGCCTGCGCGATGAAGGCATCCTGCCCGGTGGCCTGGATGTGCCCCGTCGCGCCGCGAAGTTGCACCGCAGCCTGCTGGAAATCGGCAAGCCCAACGTGATCACCTCGACCTTGTCGGCGATGGAATGGGTCAACCTGTTCGCCCTCGCCGTCAACGAAGAAAACGCCGCTGGCGGGCGCATGGTCACCGCACCGACCAATGGCGCGGCCGGGATCATCCCCGCCGTGCTGCACTACTACATGAAGTTCAACGCGGACGCGTCTGACGACGATGTGGTCAATTTCTTCCTCGCCGCCGCCGCCGTCGGCATCCTCTGCAAGAAAAACGCCTCCATCTCCGGCGCCGAAGTCGGCTGCCAGGGCGAAGTAGGTTCGGCCTGCGCCATGGCCGCTGCCGGCTTGGCCGATATTCTCGGCGCCACCCCGGAGCAACTGGAAAACGCCGCCGAAATCGGCCTGGAACACAACCTCGGCCTGACCTGCGACCCGGTCGGTGGCCTGGTGCAGGTGCCGTGCATCGAGCGCAATGCCATTGCGGCGGTCAAGGCGATCAACGCCACGCAGATGGCCCTGCGCGGCGACGGCAAACACTTCATCTCCCTCGACCGGGTAATCCGCACCATGCGCGATACCGGCGCCGATATGCATGACAAATACAAAGAAACTTCACGGGGCGGCCTGGCGGTCAGCTGGGTGGAGTGCTGATCGGAGCACTGCTACCCGCCCCAACGTGAGCCCGCGCAAAAATAATAACGAGGCAATACCGATGACTGATGTACGTACACCTGCTGCCGAAAATCCCGATGTCAGAGAAAACACAGTAACCACCGGCTGGACCAAACACGACACCACCTGGATGCTCGGCCTCTATGGCACCGCCATCGGCGCAGGCACCCTGTTCCTGCCGATCAATGCCGGCGTCGGCGGTTTCTGGCCGCTGATCGTGCTGGCACTGCTGGCATTTCCGATGACCTTCTTCGCCCACCGTGGGTTGACGCGCTTTGTGCTGTCGGGCAAATCCGGCGACATCACCGAAGTGGTGGAGGAACACTTCGGTGTCGGCGCCGGAAAGTTGATCACCCTGCTGTATTTCTTTGCAATCTTCCCGATCCTGCTGGTGTACAGCGTGGCGCTGACCAACACCCTGGGCAGCTTCATGGAGCACCAATTGCACATGGCGCCGCCGCCCCGTGCGATCTTGTCCCTGGTGCTGATCCTTGGCCTGATGGCCATCGTGCGTTGTGGCCAGAGCGTGATCGTCAAGGCCATGAGTGTGCTGGTGTACCCGTTCGTTGCTGCGCTGTTGCTGCTGGCTGTCAGCCTGATCCCTAACTGGAATGGTGCGTTCTTCGCCTCCGCCAGCGAAGGCATGCCGTTGCCGCTGTTCTTCAAGACATTGTGGCTGGCGATCCCGGTGATGGTGTTCTCGTTCAACCATTCACCGATCATCTCCGCCTTTGCCGTTGACCAGAAACGCGTCTACGGCGCCCAGGCCGAGCGCAAAAGCAGCGGCATCCTGGCCACCGCCCACGGCATGATGGTGCTGACCGTAATGTTCTTCTGCTTCAGCTGCGTGCTGGCGCTGTCACCGGCTGACCTGGCCGCTGCCAAGGCTCAGAACATCTCGATCCTGTCGTACCTGGCCAACCACTTCCAGACGCCGGTGATTGCCTACGCCGCGCCGTTGATCGCACTGGTGGCGATCACCAAATCCTTCCTGGGCCACTACATTGGTGCCAGCGAAGGCTTCCAGGGGCTGATCGTCAAATCCCTACGCGGGCGTAACCGTTCGATGTCGTCCAAATGGCTGGAACGCAGCACAGCGTTGTATATGGTACTGACCTGCTGGGCCGTGGCCACCTTCAACCCCAGCATCCTGGGCATGATCGAAACCATGGGCGGGCCGATCATCGCGTGCCTGCTGTTCCTGATGCCGATGTACGCCATCCGCCGCGTGCCATCTTTGCGCCAGTATTCAGGCCAGGCATCAAATGTATTTGTGGTGGTCATCGGGCTGATTGCGCTGTCTGCGATCGTTTTTTCCGTGATGCCCTGAATTAGCTCACTGATCTCCAAAAGCAGCACAAAAAAATGTGGGAGCGGGCTTGCTCGCGAATGCGGTCCTTCAGCCAAGTATTTGTTGGCTGATACACCGCATTCGCGAGCAAGCCCGCTCCCACATTTGGATTTCTGTGCCGGGTAAATCGCTGTACGGCACGGCCCTTGCTGTAGAACTTTCGAGGAAAACGGAATTTGGCCAGTGGTCAGGCAATGCGAACTAATCCTGACACCGGCCGTCAATGACTGCATGTTCTTATCAGGCGGTAACGCACCATGGACAATCCTTTTCAGATCATCACCGACACGTTCAGCCCCCAATACCGCGTCAACCTGAGCATCCAACGGCTGGACGGCAGCATCATGCTCACCCTCTCGGACGAGACCGGCGTAGTGGCCAAGCGCATGATCAGCGCCGAACAACGCAACGACCCGCAACGCCTCAAGCGCCTGGTGCAAAGCATCCAGTTCGGCATCGCCATCGAACAGGGCCACAGCGCCGTGCAAATCCTGGAGCTGATGACGGACGGCGACAGCCACAAACTCCTGCAGCAACCGCCCGCCCGTACCCTGCCCTTCAGCGTCGGGCTTTAAAGCTCGCCCTTCTCGGTCTCCAGGCTCGCCTCGCCCTTGCGACGCGGGCTTTCGACCTTCACCGAAGGGAAGGCCGACGAGGCGTAGCGCACTACCAGGATCGCAAACGCCAACAGCAAAATGCCGCCGCACAGGTAGATGATGCCCAGGTCCGGCGGGTTGTGATGGGACACGTTGGAGATCAGCAAACGCGTGAGCGCTGTGATCGCCACGTAGATCAGGAAGCGCACCGGCATGTGGTTGGTCTTGAAGTAAATCCCGACCATGGCGCCCAATTCCAGGTAGATGAACAGCAGCAAGATGTCATCGATCTTGATGTGCCCGTTCTCCAGCATCCCCAGGAATTCCATCACCGCCGCCCAGGCGGTCACCGCACCGATGGCAAACAGCGCCAGGTAGTGGAACGACTCGACAAACAGATTACCCAGCGACTCGGCCAGCCCGTGGACTTGCTGACGCAGCCTTTCGGCCCAATTGATTTTCACGATGATGCTTCCTTAGGTCGGCTCGACCGGATAATGCGGGGTGGACGTGACGGTTGTTCTGCATGCAGAAAAAAGGCCAGCACTGCCATGAGATGATGGCTCGGTGGCATGAGGCACAGAAATCTGAGCCCTTGCCACAGTGAGCGTTTGCGCTGTAGCAAACCCCCATTTCCCAACTACATTAAAAACCTACTATCCAAACCCCAACGTTTGGCTTATCCTTTTAGCTGTATATAAATACAGTAGTCGCAAAAGACAACTATCGTGAAGGCATGTGAGGTGGTGAATGGCCGTCGAAGTGGTATACCGCAGCAGCCGAGATCTGGAGCGTTTGTTCATGGATAAAGCCGAAGCTGACCGTCATGACAAGATGCTTGAACTCGCTGAGTTGCTGGCAGAGGTGTTGCAAAAAGCCGTGCCGTCGTTGAGCGAGCAGCAGGTGGAAGAAGCCGGGATCTACATGGCGAAGAACCGCGATGTCTTTGCCAAGGCGTTCAAGAGCCAGCCGGACGCATTGTCCGAGTTACTGAACCCGGCGGCGGAGTGAAGCCCGAATTGAACAGGCCCTGAATCATGGTTCAGGGCCTTTTTAATGCCTGGCCTATTTGTACAGCAGGCGTTCGGCCAGCTCATCGGCCACCCGTGCGGGGGAGCGTTTTTCGGCTTGGGCGTGGGCGAAGATTTCGGTCAGGCGCGTGCCGATGTTCGACAGGTGCGCGGTGATGCCTGGCAGGTCGGTGCCGGCGTGTTTGAGGGCTACGTAGATCAGCCCGCCAGAATTGATCACATAGTCTGGTGCGTAGAGGATGCCGCGGCTTTCCAATTGGTCGGCGATGTCCAGGTTGGTCAGTTGTGCGCTGGCCGAACCCGCCACCGCGGCGCAACGCAACTGGCCGACGCTGTTGCGGTTGAATACGGCGCCGACGCCGCACGGTGCGAGGATGTCGCAAGGGGTGCTGAGCAAGGCATCGTTGGCAATCGGGTGGGCGCCCAGTTGCTCCATGGCCAGTTGCACCTTGCCGTGGTCGATGTCGCTGACCAGCAACTCGGCACCGGCGGCGTGCAATTGTTCGGCCAGGGCATAACCGACATTACCCAGGCCTTGCACCGCGACGCGCAGGCCCTCGAGGTTGTCGCTGCCCAGGCGCGCCATGGCGGTGGTGCGGATACCGGCGAATACCCCCATGGCGGCATGGGGCGCGGGGTCGCCGGCGGCGGTGGTGCTGGTGACAAAGCGGGTGTTCTGGGCGATGCAGTCCATGTCGGCGACCGAAGTGCCGCTGTCGATCGAGGTGATGAAGCGGCCGTCGAGTTTTTCCACACAACGGCCAAACGCCTCGAACAGCGCCGCACGGCTTTCCACGTGCACGGGGCGGATGATCACCGCCGTGCCGCCGCCCACCGGCAGCCCGGCCAGTGCCGCTTTGTAGCTCATGCCTTGTGCCAGGCGCGCGGCATCGGCCACGGCGGTTTCGTCGTTAGGGTAAGCCAGGGAACGACAGCCACCCAACGCTGGGCCCAGACGACTGTTGTGGATGGCGATGATCGCCTTCAAGCCGGTCACCGGATCAACGCTCAGGTGCAGCGATTCAAGGCGGGTGCTGTGCATGAGCGCAAACATCAATGAGCTCCCGAATCACTTCTGGTAGTGGGCCAAGTATAGGCTTGCGGCAGAAAACTGCTGGATTGCGCTGGAATAAGCCGCGCGTTTTCGTGGGATCTACGACATAAGAGCGTGGGATATCTCTCAAGATGCTGGACGAAAATTCGCAGCAAGGCTAAAACGGGGGCATATGCCGGAGAACTCAATGAATCCCCGCACCGCCTTTTTCGCCTGTCTGGACCGTTCACCCCCCGCGCTGTTTGAAGCCGCGTTGTGGATTGCTGCCGAGCATGACGCCAGCGTGCAGCCGGCGCTGATCCTGCACGACCTTGGCGCGCTACAACAACAGGTCAGCCTGGGCATGCCCCTGCTACCAGCGGATGAACTCGGCCAGCCGCTGCTGCGGCGCATGAATGACCTGGGGTTTGCTCAGGATGATCATACGCCGTTGCGCCCCGCCGCCGCGCTGTTGGACAAAGTGCTGCAACGCAAACGCGGGCAACCCTTGGCCATGGGCCTGATCGCACTGGAGATGGCAAAGCGCCTGGATATCCCGATGGTCGGCGTGAACTTCCCCGGGCACTTCCTGCTGCGGGTACCTGGAACCGATCACCTGTTGGACCCTTGCGGCGGTCGGCGCCTGTACCCCAACGACTGTCGCGAGTTGCTGGCGCGCCAATACGGGCCGAAGCTGAAATTGCAGGCCGACCACCTGCTGACCGCCGAGCCACGGGCGATCCTGCAGCGGCTGTCGCGCAACCTGCGCCCACTCTACCTTGCCAACGACGAGCCACTGGCCGCCCTGGTGGACGCCGAGCGCGTACTGGAACTGGGCAACGCCAGCGCCTCCGACTACCTGGCGCGGGCCAGCCTGTATCAACGCCTGGACTGCCCGAGTGCCGAACGCTTCGACCTGGAACACGCCCTGCTGCTCAGCGACGACCCTATCCAGCGCCTGCGCCTGACCGAGCGGCTGGGGCACCTGCCGCCCAACTCAGTGGTGCACTGACCCCACTGTAGGAGCGAGCTTGCTCGCGAAGAACGCAAGGGCACCGCGTTAAACCAGGATGCCCGCGTTATCGTTGACGTGCTTCGCGAGCAAGCTCGCTCCTACAGTGAAGGCGCCCGCACTTGAATAATCAGCAACGCTGCAATCACCGCCGGAATCGCGCAGAAGAAGAAAATCTGCTCGACCGGTATATGCATCGCCAACAACAGGCTGCCAAACAGTGGCCCCAGAATCGACCCGAATCGCCCCACACCCAACGCCCAGCCCGTGCCGGTGGCGCGCACGTGCGCCGGGTAGAAGTTGCTCGCGAAGGCATTGAGGGTCAGTTGCCCGCCGATGATGCAGAACCCGGCAGCGAACACGCAGGCCACCAGGTAGCGTGGGTTGTCGTGGTTCAAGCCCAGCAGAATGGTGCACAGCGCTGCCGCCGCCAGCACGCCGGACAGCAACCGCACTTTGCTTTTCAGACGGTCGGCAAACCAGGCCATGAGGATGGCGCCCAAGGTGCCGGCGAACAGGAACATGGAGGTGACCAGGTTGGCTTCGTTCAACGCCAGGCCGCTTTCGAGCAATAGCGACGGCAACCAACTGATCATGAAATACAGCAGGATCAGGCTGACAAAAAAGGTCGCCCAGATCAGCAACGTCGGGCGGGCGTAGCCGTTACGGAACAGCTCCACCACCGTCAGTTTGCTGCCCTGCTCCTGGCGGTTCTCGGCTTCGCTGGCGGACGGCGGCTGCCACTCGGGCAGCATCCGCCCCGTGACCTTGCGCAAACGCAGGTACGGCGGCGCATCGCGCAGCAACCGCGGCAGGGATTCGGGCAACAGCCATACCAGGAACGGGAACAGCAGCAATGGCGTCACGCCGCCGGCCAGGAACACCGCTTGCCAGCCAAAGCTGTCGATAAACCCCGCCGCTACGAAGCCACCCGCCGCGCCGCCGAACGAAAAACCGCACGCGGCCAGGGTCACCATCAAGGTGCGTAGGCGTGGCGGCGAATATTCCGACATCAACGCCATGGCACTGGGCATCGCGCCGCCCATGCCAATGCCGCAGATAAACCGCGCCGCCATCAACGTGGTCAGGGAATTGGCGAACACCATCAATACCGTGAGGCTGGCGTAGATCAGCACGCACGCCAGCAGAATACGTCGCACGCCAAACCGATCCGCCAGCGGTGTCACCAGCAGCGAGCCCAGGGTGAGGCCCAGCAGGTTGGCGCTGAACACGGGGCCGAACGCGGCTTTTTCCAGCCCCCAATCCTGAGCCAATGCCGGCACTACATAGCCCAGCACCTGGGCGTCATAGCCATCGGTGACCAGTAGCAGTGCCAGCAGCAGGAGAATTAACCATTGGTAGCGGGACACCGGACGGGCGTCGAGTGCCGCACGAAAGCTGGCAATCTGATTGTGCATCGCAAGGTACCTTTATTTTTTATTAGGTTGGCGCGATCAAATGTGGGAGGGGTTTACCCCAATGCCGGTCAGTTAAGCGCGAATCCCCTGTGGGAGCGGGCTTGCCCGCGAAGGCGGTGTGTCCGTCACCGCATCTGCCACTGCACCAACGCTTTCGCAGGCAAGCCAGCTCCCACATTTGATCTTCATGGCTGTGAGCATTGCGCTCGCTTAACTGAACGGCATTGGGGCTTCCCACCCTCCCACAGGGGTCCTAGGGGGTGTCAGGTTGATTGGCGGGGTGGGCCTGCACGAAGGCCGGATGTTGGGCCGCCAATGCCGCCACCCGCCCAATGCGTGGGTACGCCGCCAAGGGCACCTTGAAACGCTCGGCCGCGTACAACTGCGGGATCAAAAACGCATCGGCCAAGCCCGGCTGCTCGCCAAAGCAAAACCCAGTGTCGCCAATCAACTGCTCCACCGCGCCCAGGCCCTGGCTGATCCAGTGCCCTATCCACTCCAGCAATTGCGCCTCATCGTGCCCCCACTTGCGCAGCAAGTTCTGGGTGCTGGAGTTATGCAACGGGTGGATATCACAGGCGATGATCGACGCCACCGCCCGCTCATGAGCCCTGGCGACCAAATCCTTGGAGAGCAGCGGCACCTGTGGATAACGCTCTTCCAGGTACTCGATGATCGCCTGTGACTGAATCAGCAACGCCCCCTCATCGGTACGCAAGGCCGGAACGCGCCCTTGCGGGTTGATCGCCAGGTATTCCGGCTGGTGGTTGGCGCCGCCTGCCGGCACCAGCAGGTTGACCGGCAGCGCGGTGAAATCCAGGCCCTTGAGTGCCAGGGCAATACGTACCCGATACGACGCGGTAGAACGGTAGTAGGTATAGAGTTCCATTGCCCAGCCCTCTTAACGCGCCGCGACCACGGTACCGCGGCATTCGCCGAAACCGATGGAGGCAAAGCCTTCACGGTTGCAACGGGCACGCAGGATGATTTCGTCGCCGTCCTCGAGGAATTTACGTACCTCGCCGCTGGGCAATTCAATCGGCTTCTTACCGCCTTCGGTAATTTCCAGCAGGCTGCCGAACTGCCCCGGCTGCGGGCCAGACAACGTGCCCGAACCAAACAGGTCACCGGCCTGCAACTGGCAACCATTGACGCTGTGGTGCGCCACCATTTGTGCCACGGTCCAGTACATATGTTCGGTGTTGCTCAAGGTCAGGCGATGGGCGGGCAGGTTTTGCTCGCGCATCGAGGCCGTGGTGAGCAGCACTTCCAGTTCGATATCAAAGGCGCCCGCGTTCTGATCACGCTTATCCAGCAGGTAAGGCAGCGGTTGCGGATCACCTTCAGGGCGCGGCGGCTGGGCTTTGCGGAAAGGCTCCAAGGCTTCGGCGGTGACCACCCACGGCGAGATGCTGGTGATAAAGCTTTTCGACAAGAACGGCCCCAGCGGCTGGTACTCCCAGGCCTGGATATCCCGCGCCGACCAGTCGTTGAGCAGGCAGAAACCGGCGATATGCTCGGCGGCATCACCAATGGCAATCGCATCGCCCATGGCATTGCCCTGGCCGATCCAGATGCCCAGCTCCAACTCATAGTCCAGGCGCGCGCATGGGCCAAAGGTCGGCTCGGACTGGCCGGCCGGCAGGGTCTGGCCTTTAGGGCGTCGCACCTCTGTACCCGAGGGACGAATGGTCGAAGCACGGCCGTGGTAACCAATCGGCACGTACTTGTAGTTCGGCAACAGCGGGTTATCGGGACGGAACAATTTGCCGACGTTTTGCGCGTGCTCGATGCCGACGTAGAAGTCGGTGTAGTCATTGATCTTGGCCGGCAGGTGCATCTGGCAATCGGCGGCACGGTGCAGCACGTGCGCTTCGCGGTTTTGCAGCTCGCTGCCTTCGGCCAGCAGTTCCAGCAGGCGCTCGCGCAGGGCAACGCGAGGGCCACGGCCCAGTTCGAAGAGCGCGTTCAACTGCCCGCCCGCAGTAGCTTCGACGGCGCGTCGGGCTTCGCCCTCAAACGCGTCCAGTGCGGCATGCAGGTCGAGAATTGCATCGCCAATCGCCACGCCACTGCGCGGTGCCGAGCCATTGATACTGAACACGCCCAGGGGCAAGTTCTGCAGGGGGAAATCGGCGTGGCCGTTGGCCGAGGATACCCAACTGCGGGTCTGGGTTGGTTGAGTCATGGGTTATCTCCGGTTCGGGTTGAAGGTGGCGGGCAGCGCGGCCCAGCACGCGTCATACGCAGGTTGCAGTTGTGGGCACTCCAGGGCGAACTGGGTCGGGCGCAGCACTTGGCTGGTCTCGAACATGAACGCCATGGTGTTATCGATCTTGTGCGGCGCCAGGTCCGCATTGATGGCCTTGGTGCAGGTCTCGCCATCCGGGCCATGGGCGCTCATGCAACTGTGCAGCGATGCGCCGCCCGGCAGGAAGCCTTCGGCCTTGGCGTCGTAGGCGCCCTGGATCAGGCCCATGTATTCGTTCATCAGGTTGCGATGGAACCACGGCGGCCGGAAGGTGTTCTCGGCCACCATCCAGCGCGGCGGGAAGATCACGAAGTCGAGGTTGGCCAGGCCATGCACGCTGGTGGGCGAGGTCAGCACGGTGAAGATCGACGGGTCCGGATGATCGAAACTCACGGTGCCAATGGTGTTGAAGCGACGCAGGTCGTATTTGTACGGCACATTGTTGCCGTGCCAGGCGACCACGTTGAGCGGTGAATGGTCCAGCTCGCAGGCCCACAGTTCGCCGAGGAATTTCTGTACCAGCGTGGTCGGTTGCTTGAGGTCTTCATAGTGGGCAACCGGCGTAAGAAAGTCGCGGGGGTTGGCCAGGCCGTTGCTGCCAATCGGCCCCAGGTCAGGCAGGCGCAGCGGAGCGCCGTGGTTCTCGGCGACGTAACCGCGGGCTTGCGTGTCCAGCAGTTCGATACGGAACTTGAGGCCACGAGGCAGCACGACAATTTCCAGCGGCTCGACATCCAGCACGCCCAGTTCGGTGGCGATGCGCAGGCGGCCCTGCTCGGGGACGATCAGCAGTTCGCCGTCGGCATTGAAGAACACGCGCTCCATGGAGCGGTTGGCGCGGTAGTTATAGATGCTGATGCCCGCTGGTTTTTCCGCCCCCGCATTGGCGACCATGCCCACCAGGCCGTCGATAAAGTCCGTCGGCTCACTCGGGATATCCAACGGGTTCCAACGCAAGCGATTGGGCGTCACCGCGCCCAACGGGCCACCGGCCAATTGCCGCGCAAGCTTGACGAACGCCGGGTGGTTGGCCGAAGGCTGGATGCGGTACAGCCAGGTGCGACGGGCTTCGCTGCGGGCCATGGTGAAGGCGGTGCCGGAAAACAGTTCGGTGTAGAGGCCGTAAGGGGCTTTCTGCGGCGAGTTCTGGCCAACCGGCAGCGCGCCGGGCAAGGCTTCGCTGGCGAATTCATTGCCGAAGCCCGACAGGTATTCGAGGTTCATGGATCGTCCTCTGAGGGTCAGTTGTATTTATCGTAATCCAGTTACGCATAACGTAATTTGATCACTGTTGACCGTCAAGCTATAAAGACGCCCATTCATCTTTCGGATTCTCGCCCTTCCATGGAAAAGCCCCGCGACACCGGTAAACAGAAAGTCCGCTCGGCGGAAGTCGGCACCGATATCCTCAAGGCCCTGGCCGAACTGTCCCCGGCCACCTCGTTGTCACGCCTGGCCGAACATGTGCAGATGCCGGCGAGCAAGGTCCACCGCTATTTGCAGGCCCTGATCGCGTCGGGTTTTGCCGAACAGAACGCAGCCACCAACCATTACGGCCTGGGCCGGGAGGCATTGCGAGTGGGGCTGGCGGCGCTGGGCAGCATAGATGTGTTGAAAGTCGGCGCCATGCCCCTGGCCGAACTGCGCGATGAATTGAATGAAACCTGCTTTCTGGCGGTGTGGGGCAACCAGGGCGCGACCGTGGTGCAGATCGAACCGGCAGTGCGCGCCGTTACCGTGGTGACGCAGTTGGGCTCAGTGCTGCCGCTGCTCAGCTCGTCCACCGGGCTGGTGTTCAGCGCTTACCTGCCGTCACGGGAAACTGTGGAACTGCGCGAACGCGAGGTTCAAGCCGGCACCGCTCATACCTTGGCAGACGATCAGGCCTATGCCAGCGTGTGCGAACAAATCCGCAGCCGTGGCCTGCACTTTGTGCATGGCTTGCTGATGCCCGGCGTGGATGCGTTGTCGGCGCCGGTGTTCAATGCGGTCGGGCAAGTGGCGGCAGTGATGACCGTGGTCGGCCCGACCTCACTGTTCCATGCCGATGAAGATGGCCCGGCGGCGCAGCACCTGCTGGCGGCGACCCGGGCCGTGAGTTGGCGCATGGGCTATCAGCTCTGAATCACTGCTCGTTGCGTGACAGCGCCACTGCCACGCGATCCTCCAACGCCTTGACCTGCGCGCCGGCCACCACGTAGTTGTTGGTCAGCATCGCGAACACCAGCTTGCGCCCGCCGGCGTCGGTGATGTAACCACTCAATGACGACACACCGCCCATGGAGCCGGTCTTGGCGTGCAGGTTGTTTTGCGCCTGCGTGTCGCGCAGACGGTAGCGCAGGCTGCCGCCGGTCATGCGGTCGGTGTTGCCGGCAATCGGCAGCGCGTTGTACCAGGCGTCGAACCACGGCTGTTTGCTGGCGGTCAGCAGCAGGTCGGTGAGGGTTTGCGACGACACCAGATTGCGCCGCGAGAGGCCGGAGCCGTCGACCTGACTGAACGTGCTGGTGTCCAGCCCCTGGCGCTTGAGAAACCCGGCCACCGCCACGGCGCCCGCCGCTGCCGTGCCGCTATTGGCGGTCTGGCGGCCCATGGCCTTGAGCAAGGCTTCGGACATGTTGTTGTTCGAAAGCTTGAGCAGCGGCGTGATCAACTCCTGCAACGGCGCCGATTGGTGCTCGGCCAGCACCGTCACTGCAGCCGGGCTTGCCCCGCCCATCACTCGACGCCCCAGTACGGTGATGCCCTGTTGCGCCAAGGCTTGTTCGAATAGATTCGCGACCAGTTGCGTTGGCTCCCAGACGCTGACCAATTGCTGGCTCTGCCGCCCCGGCGCCACTGCGCCGCTGAGCTGCAACAGGTTGGTGCCATGGCGACGGTTGATCCCATAGCTGTTGCCCGGCCCACTGATGGCGCGGTTGCTCAGTTGCAGGTAATCGGTGGGCGGGAAGATCTCGACACTCACCGGCGAGCCGGCCCGCACTGGCGCCTTGGCCGTGACCAGCACGCTGCCGGCATCGAAATCCGCATTGGGCGACACAGTCAGCGCCGAAATCTGCGCGCCGTAGTAGGTGGTTTCATCGTCATGGGACCAATCCACCCCCAATCGCTCGGCATCGAACCAGGTGTCGTCGAACACCAGATCGCCCTGTACCTGGCGTACGCCCTGGCTGGCCAACTGCGCGGCCAGCGCCTGGTAATCGGCAAACTGAATACTCGGGTCGCCCAGGCCACGCAGGTACAGGTTGCCGGTCAGGCGGTCGCCCTGGCGTATGCCATTGCTCAGCAGTTGGGTGGCGAAGCGGTATTGCGGCCCCAGTACATCCATGGCCGCGGCGGTGGTCAGCAATTTAAGGTTGGAAGCGGGCACCAGCCGGGTGCGAGGGTTGTGCTGATAGAGCGTGGTGCCCGTGCGGGCGTCACGTACCATCAGCGAGACCGTAGCACCTTGCAGCGCCGGATCGCTCAACAGTTTATCCAGGATTGCCGGCGTGGAAGTTTGGGAGACGCTGGCGCAGCCGCCCAGTAAAAAACTCAAACCGACCAGCAGGGTGCGGGTGCGTAACCATTTTCCAAAGTGCATCGTTGCGTTTTCCATAAGCATGCAATGGCGGCAACGCTAACAGCTCGCTATCAATGTGGCGACCGCTTTCCTGTGGGAGCTGGCTTGCCTGCGATGCAGACAACTCGGTGTATCAGGCAAACCCAGTCGATGCCATCGCAGGCAAGCCAGCTCCCACAGATAAATGAATCAGAAGGTCAAGGTGCTGGACACCGACACCTGCCGCGCATCACCCATGGACACAAACTGCGTATTCACCGAGGACGTGTAGTAGGTGCGGTCGAACAGGTTCTTCACATTGAGCTGGAACTTGACCTTCTGCCCCTCAAGCCTTGTGTCATAGCTGGCGAACACATCGGCCACGGTGTAGCTGGGCAGTTCGAAACTGTTGGCCGCGTCCCCTGCCCGCTCGCCGACATAACGCGCCCCGGCGCCGACGCGCAGTTGATCACCACCCAGGATGCTGCCGAAGTCATACACCGCCGACAACGAGCCGGTATTTTTTGCCACATTCTGCAGGCGATTGCCTTTGAGCTTAGGGTCTTCGGTAACCTCGGCATCGGTGTAGGCATAGCTGCCAATCAGGCTCCACTTGTCCGTCAGTTGGCCGCTGGCGTCCAGCTCCAGACCGCGTGAGCGCACCTTGCCAGCCACGCTGTACTCCGAGGTCAGGCCCTCGCCCACCTGCACCAACACGTTGCGTTTATCGATGGTGAACAACGCTGCGCTGGCGGTGATGCGCCCCGGCAGGTCGAACTTGGTGCCCAGCTCCCAGGCCTTGGACTCTTCAGGGTCGAGACTGCCATCCAGCACGGTTTTGTTGGCCAGTGGCGCGATGGTGGAGTTGGGTTTGAACGACTCGGTGTAGCTGCCGTAGAACGACAGTTCATCGGTGTAGCGATACACCAGCCCGGCCCGTGGTACCCACTTCTGGCCGTTGCCATCAGTGTTGGCGGTGAACGGCACGCCTTTGCCAGCGTATTGATCGTACATCTGATAGCGCGCACCGCCGACCAGAATCCATTGGTCGTTGAGGTGGATGGCATCCTGGAAGAACAGCGAATCGCTGCGCAGCAGGTCAGTCTGGTTGCTGTCCGGCGCGCTGACTTTGGAGCCGGCGACTTCGTTGCCGTACACCGGGTTGTTGTAATCGAAGCTGCCTCGCGGTGCCTGGCGGATCAGGTCGGCGCGGTAGATCTTGCGGTATTCATCGTCCAGGCCGAATACCAGGTCGTGCTGCATACCCGCAACATCGACCTTGCCTTCGAGGCTGGCGGTCGCGAAGCGGTCGGTGGTCAGCGCGCCCTGGGTGTCGTCCATGCTGCGGGTCAGGGTGCCGTTGGGGTTGACCTTGACCACGCGCACCTGGCTGGCGTCGTAGGTTTCGCGGTTCCAGCTGTAGCCGAAGTGGGCCTTCCAGTCGTCGTTCAGGTCGTGGTCCACGGTCAGGCGATACAGGTCGGAGCGCCCTTCCATATTGTTGAACGGCTCATCCAGACGGCGGGTGGCGGGGATGTTTAACGGATGGTTGGTCTTGGGATCGATGGCGGTGCCACGGTCGAACGGCGCGAGAAATTCGCGGTGTTCATAGGCCAGCACCACTTGGGTGGTATCGCCGTACCAGGCCAGGGACGGCGCCACCAGGGTCTCGCGATGGGTGCCGTAGTTACGCCAGTAGTCTTCGTCCTCATGATCGACGATCAGGCGATAAGCCAGGCCGCTGTCGCCGAGGGGGCCGGTGGTGTCGAGGTTGCCGCCGCTGCCGTTTTTGCCGCTGCCGAAGGTTGAACCGCGCGCGGTCAGGGAGGTGGACTGCACCAGCTCAGGCTTTTTGCTGACGATATTGACTACGCCGCCCGGGTCCTGGATGCCATACAACAGCGAGGACGGGCCCTTGAGCACTTCAATACGCTCGGCGGTAGCGTTCATGGCACGGCCCTGCACCACCGGCATACCGTCCTTCATGATCGAGCCGTTACGGTTGTCGCCAAAACCACGCAGCATCACCGCATCCTGAGTGCTGCCGAGGGTGTTTGTCTGGGTGATGCCGCTGATATTGCCCAAGGCATCATCCAGGTTACGCGGCTGTTGATCGCGCAATACTTGGGCGGGCACCACATTCACGGTTTGCGGGGTTTCCAGCAGCAGGCCATGGGAGCGCATCACTGAACTGGTGGGCGGTGGCTGGTAGCTGGTGCTGGCTGGGGTCTGGTCGAGGCCGCTGATGGTGGTGGCACCGAGGTTGACCGCGCCATCGGTGGGCACGGGCTCCAGCGCCAGGGTACGGGCGTCGATCTGGCGGAAAGTGAAGCCGGAACGGCCCAACAGACGTTGCAGGGCCTGGGTCGCGCTCATCTGCCCACTGACCGCCGGGGCGCTGAGACCGTAGGGCGCCTCGTCGGTGTAGATCACACTGATGCCGGTGACCCGGCTGAAATCGCTCAACGCCTGGGGCAGCGGCTTGGCCGCCAGGGCAAAATTGAACTGGGCACTTTGCTGCTCCTGCGCCTGCGCCATGGCCAGGGGCAGCAAGGCCAACCCCGACACCGTGAATACCGAGGCTCCCAGCCACTGTTTTACCCAACCGCCCGCCGTCGATTTCATGCTGTGAGCACCCGTGTAGAAAACGCTGTTAATGCGAATTGATCGCAGTTTCATGCACTACACGGATGGGCTGGTGATTTACCTCACCTCTGCTGGCAACTATTTTTTACTTACTGCGTCTGGGTGCATACCTGTGTGCCCACACAATCAGCGTACGGCACAGTTACCCTGTGGGAGCGGGCTTGCCCGCGAATGCGCAGTGACAGTCAATGAATCTTTAACTGAACCACCGCTATCGCAGGCAAGCCAGCTCCCACACTGGCCATGTAGTGCCCACAGGGGTGAATCGTTCGTCCTTCAGGCAGCTATGCCCTGGATGCGAAACCCCCAGCGCGGGAAATGCACATGCACCGTACCGCCGCGTTCATCCGTGCGACGCAGGATCAGCTCTTCGCGCCCGGCGAACAGCAACTCGCCGGCGACCGGATCAACGCCATAGTCGATGGCCGCGATGGTCACCTGCTGACCCGCCTTAACGCCGTTCAAGTCCTCGAACACCTCATCCGGCAACGGTGCCGGTGTAGCGTTGCGGGCGATGTCCAAAGCCTGCTCTGCGGTCATCTGGCTGGCGGTTCCATGACCAAAGCCCAGCACGCGCCCCAGCCAGGCCAGCACGGCCGGGTAAGCATCCACCAGCGGCGCGGTGACCGGCGTGGCCTTGAGGAACCACAGCGAGTGGGCCAGGGCAAAGTCGGCAATCGACGGCGCGCCGAACAGAAAGTCGCCGGACTCTCGCTGCAACTGTTGCTCCAACCGCGCCATGATCGCCGGCCATTGATGCTTGGCCAGTTCAGCCGGCAGCTTGCTCGCCGTGCCGCCACTGAACAGCGCGGCGCGGTCAGCGATAAAGGCTTTGATGGCCTCCGGCGGTAACTTGCCAAAGCGCACCGCCACCGATTCCGGCTGGAACACCAGGCTGACGGCATGGGCGAACACCACGCTGTCGGCCCAGGTGGCGAAGGTCTGGGTAATCATTTCCTGACCCAGCGGAAACAAAGCCGGCGAGGACTTTTCCTGCTCCAGGCGGCGAGCGATCAGGGCGGTGTCGCAATAGATATCCGCACCGACTTGCAGCACCGGGGTTTTGCGGTAGCCGCCGGTCAAGGCCGTCAGGTCGGGCTTGGGCATCACCGGCGAAATGTTTACGGAATGCCAGGACAGGCCTTTGAAGCCCAGCAACAGCCGCGCTTTTTCCGCAAAGGGTGAGGTCGGGTAATGGTGCAGGATGAGCTCAGACATACGGGTTTGCGCTTGGCGAGTGAGCGAGCAGATTACCGCGCAAAAGCCCTCGACGGTGTGATGGGAACCTATCAGTCAGCCTGATGAACCACTCGCTGCCAGGCATTCCTTGGCGCTCTTCTTCAATTTCTTGATCAAGCGTTCTTGACGCAGCGCCTCACCCTTGCTCGCGCATTGCTCGGTGTACACCAGCGCCACTGCGGGGCTGGACAGAAAAAACCGCGCGCCCTTGCCGCTTTGGTGCGAGGCAAACCGGCGCACCGGGTCGTTGCTGATGCCGCAATACAGCGCGCCATTGGCGGCGCGTACCAGGTAGACATACCAGGGCTTGGGTTCAGGTGTATTCACGGACAGGTTCGGCAAGGCAAAGGAGCGCGCAGTTTATCAACGACTGGCCTGGAATGCCTTCAGGCCTTTGTTCGCCTGGGCGCGCACGGCGTTGCGTACCAGCGGCGTCCAGCCCAACAGCAGGCCCTTGGTGCCCAACGCCTGGCGCGACCAACGCCACAAGTCGAAGTGATCGTGGTGCTCGCAGATCTTGCCGTCGCGCAACACAAAGCGCGCCTGGATATCGTTGACCACCGTGTTGCCAGTCGTGCTGAACAGATAAGTCGCCACCCAATGCGCACTGCCAGTGCGCTCGTCGCTGCGCACCTGGTCGAAGGTCAACGAAAAATCCTTGGCCCGGGTGGTGAGCATGCGCCACATATCCCCTGCGTCACGGCCTCGCAGTTCGCCAAAGGCCGGGTCGCTGAACACCACGTCATCGCTGTAGCAGGCGACCATGGCCTCGGCATCCAGGCGCTGGAAGGCGCTATAGAATTGGCTGATCAGGGCGTTATGGGCATCACTCATGGGCAGGCTCCGCGGGCGTCAAAAGAGTAGGCGCACGATAAGCCGCCCAAGCCGTCATGGCTACTGTCATTCGCCACGCAAATAAGCGCGCTACGGCGCTATCCCAGTACTGCGGGCGTAGGCGAACAAGTCAACGTCGGTGGAAATACTCAAGCGCTGCATCGCCGTGCTTTTCTGCTTGCTGATGGTGGAGACGCTGCGGTTGACCTGGGCTGCAATCTGGCTGACGGTCATACCGCTGGCCAGCATGCGCACCACTTCGCGCTCCTTGCCGGACAACTGCGGCTCCTGGGACTGATCGCCCGTGCCGGCCTCTACCAGTTGCACCCGCAGGCATTCACTGGCGAAGGTCTGCCCGGCCTGGACCGCCTTGATCGCGAGGGGCAACTCCTTGGCCGAAGCACTTTTGGCGACCACTGCCCTGGCGCCGTGGGCAAAGGCTGCGCGTAACGTGGCGACGTTGGCAAACATAGTGACCAGTATCACCGGCAACTGCGGATACTGGCGCTGCAACAGGCCCAACAAGCAGTAGCCATCGGCCTGCTGGCCGCCTGGCATGGCGAAGTCCGTGACCAGTACGTCGCACGGCGTGCTACTGAGCACGCCGAGTAACTGATCGGGACCGTCGGCTTCACCGACCACTTTGCACTTGCCATTCGCCTCGATCACGACTTTTTGCCCGACCCGGACAATAGGGTGATCGTCAGCAATAATTACTCGAAGCATAGGCACCCACGAATGATGGCAACTTGAACCCGCGCAAAATACCTCTGCCTGCGATCATCAACAACTGCTAACAAAGAGGCACTTGCGGCCGAACCCAATGTTCAGTAGTGGCTGATTTTTGGACTACAACACAATAGGAAAATACCTACAGCCAAAATTAGACTAACGACCAGGTAAAACGCTCTGCAACAGTATTCTTCACAACTCAGACAGATACTCCAGGTAAGCGCACAGCCGTGCTTCAAACACTTCCAGTTGCGCCTTGTGCGTAGCGACACCCTCGGCCTGGACCTGCTCGATCAAGCTCACGGCACTGGTTTCCAACCCCGTGCCCCCCAGGAACACCAGGCTGCCCACCAGCCGATGCAGACGCTCGGCGGTCAATGGCGCGTTCAACGTCGCACGGGCATGACGCAACACCCGCTGGTCTTCCCAGGCCTCCATCAACAGGGCTTCCATCAACTGGTCGACGACCAGGTCGCTGCCAAACGTGGTCACAAGCGTGGCACGGGTGGGCCAGTTCGCCACCGCAGCAGCAGCGTATGGCTCGACATAACGGCCCTCGCCGCCCGGCAACCAGCGCACCAGTACGGCGTGCAGTTGCTCAAGGGTCAGGGGTTTGAGCAGCCAGGCATCCATGCCGGCCTTGCGGCAACGTTGGGGGCTGTCGTTTTGCAGGTTGGCGGTCAAGGCAATGATGGGCACCCGCTTCACCCCCTGCTCGCGCTCATGCTGGCGAATGGCGCGAGTCATGCTGTAACCGTCCATGAAGGGCATCCGGCAATCACTGATCACCAGATCAAAGGGCCGACTGGTAAAGGCGTCCAACCCCATGAAGCCATCGGTGGCCAACGCGTGTCCGAGCCCCAGTTTTTGCAGCAGCCAACCCAGCAACAGGCGATAGGCTGAATGGTCCTCCACGACCAGAACATTCAAGTACTGCCAATGAGGCGGGAGAGAAAAAGGCGGTTTGGCTGTCCGGCTCGCTCCTGCGGTTGAACCTCCTGGCGAACCCATCAGTACCTCTTCGTGGTGATTAATTCGGCAGCCCTCCGCGGCACTGATACAGCAATGCCAGGCACACCCTTTTGATTGTTATCGACTTTCAACCTATAACCTTTTGAATGGCTTCAAGCCGATACAACAACTACGAAAAACGCCGCGAAAATCTACCGTCCCGCACTGCGCTTACACCACACCCCGCCAATGTCGTATTTGTTGTATTTCCCCCGTGCATCCCCCTCGTTAGATTGTGCCCACCCCAAAGAGGGACGGCTTGCCACTCCCCGGTAAACGCCAGAAACGTCGAGATCGCCGCCAGGCAACCACCCGTCCACACACGATCGGGCGTTGCCCTGCCGCGCCTCAATCTGCCAGCTTGCAATGGAACAATTTGAAATGAAGACCTCTGTATCCCTACTGAGCAGTGCCCTGCTGCTCGCTATATCTTCATCGGCATTCGCCGCCAGTAGCGTCGACCTGAGCGTCAAAGGGTTAATTACGCCCAGCGCCTGCACCCCCAGCCTGCCAGGTGATATCGACTTTGGAAAAATCGCGGCAAAAGACCTGGACCTCGACAAGAGCACCTATTTAGAGCGCAAGACCGTGCAACTGAGCGTCAACTGCGATGCCGCGACCCTGTTCGCCATTCAACCCATCGACAATCGCGTCGGCTCGGCCATGTATAGCCACTCGTTTGGGCTGGGCATGATCAACGAAAACCAGAAGTTGGGCATGTATCAATTGGTGTTCAGCAACCCCGTCGCCGAAACCCCATCCACCCTGCTGGCCAAGTTCAACGATGATGATCGCTGGGTCACGCTTTACCCTGACGACGGCGTCGCGCCCAACGACCTGGTGGCACTGGGTAGTCGTGGTGAAAGCGGCTGGGCGCCGCACCCGATCAAGGACGCACTCATGGACGTCATGCTCTACACCGCGATTGCCCCGGCAAAAAACCTGACCTTGACCGACGAAGTGGCAATCGACGGCTCTGCGACTTTTGAAGTGAAGTACCTGTAAATGGACGTTTCCCAGATGAAGACCCGCCTGCCCCTGTTAAGCAGTGCCCTGCTGCTCGCCATGAGCTCATCCACGTTCGCCGCCAGCAGCGTCGACCTGACCGTCAAGGGGCTGATCACACCCAGCGCCTGCTCACCCAGCCTTTCAAGCGGCGGGATTGTCGACCACGGCAAAGTCGCGGCCAAAGATCTGAAGCTGGACCACTGGACGTTGCTTGGCAATCACATGCTGCAACTGACGATCAACTGCGAGGCGGCCACCCTGTTGGCCCTGAAGGGCATCGACAATATAGGTAACGCCTTTGATCCGAGGAACAGCTATGGCCTGGATTTGGTCGGCGGCAAGAAATTGGGCGAATACCTTCTGGTGCTAAGTAACCCTTCGGCCGACGACGCCGCGATCTCCATGATTGAGTCTGCGAATAACGGCCTCACCTGGCAGGAAAGCTTCCCAGGCGACGTCTGGCCAATTACCTCCCTCGCCTCGTTTGGCGATCGCTCAAGCGGCAGATGGGCCCCCACCCCGGTCAAGCAGGTGACGGCAGACCTCTTGGTGCAAACCCTCATCGCCCCAACGGCAAATATGGACCTGACGACTGAGGTGGCCATCAACGGTTCCGCCACCCTTGAAGTGAAATACCTGTAAACCACCACTCACCCACTGGATGTGACCCATGGCCAGCCCTCTCACTACCCTCACCGCGACCCTGTTGCTGTTTGGCGCCGGCTCAGTCTTCGCCGCCAGCAGCCAGGACCTGACGGTCAAAGGCATCATCACGCCAAGTGCCTGCGCGCCAGTGGTCTCCGGCGGCGGCAACGTCGACTTCGGCAAAGTGTCGGTCAGGGACCTCAACGCCGACACGTATACCGACCTGCCCCGAGAAACCCTGCTGTTGAGCGTGCGTTGCGAAGGGCCGACATTTTTTACCCTGAACACCATCGACAACCGCGCCGGCACCACCGCCAGCCACTTCAGTTGGCACGGCCTGGGCATGACGCCCGATGATGAAAAACTCGGCGATGCCGGGCTTGGCCTCTACAGCCCTGTGGCCGACGGGGTAGCGGTACGTACCATCACCTCACGGGATGGCGGCGCGACCTGGATGCCCTCCGTGATGCTCAGCCATACCGTGTTGACGGCGGTCGCCAGCACCGACGGCCTGGTGCCGATTGCCATCCGGGAACTGGACGCCGAGATCCGCCTGATTACTCACATCGCGCCCGCCAGCAACCTGACACTGACCGACGATGTGCCTATCGACGGTCACGCCACCGTACAAGTCAATTACCTCTAAGGATAAGGAGCCCCGATGAACATTCGATTGACCACCCTTGCCGCCAGCGCATTGCTGCTCGGTTCCGCCCCCACCTTCGCTGCGTCCAGCGTGGACCTGACCGTCAAGGGCCTGATAGTGCCCAGTGCCTGTACGCCTAGCCTGTCCGGCGGCGGTGTGATCGACCACGGCAAGGTGTCGGCCAAGGATCTGAAACCAGACCAAGCGACAACACTTGGCCCCCACACCCTATCGATTGCCGTCAACTGTGATGCACCGATCCAGTTTGCCCTGAACGCAATCGACAACCGTGCTGGCTCATCAAATGTATCGAGCTACTTCGGCCTGGGTTTTATCAACGACACTCAGCAGCTTGGCAGTTTTCGCCTCAGGTTGCGTAACCCGGTTGCCGACGGTAGCACCGCAGTGCAAACCATCGTATCGACTAACCAAGGCGACACCTGGTACGAGGATTATATCTGGGAGCCGAGCATGTATATGTCAGTGGCCTCACTGGATGACGCCAGTCAGCCAATACCGGTCAAGGATTTAAGTGTAGATATGGAAGTGAATACATTCATCAACCGCGCCGACAGCCTGGACCTCAGCAACGAGGTCACCATCGACGGCTCCGCCACCCTTGAAGTGAAATACCTGTAACCCATGGCCGCCCATCCCTCGAACACCTGCAGGCATGGGCTGCGTCTACCTGTGCCGGTGCTGAACAGTCGCCCCCGTTGCCTCGTCGCCTTACTCTGCCTGGCCACCCTGGCAGATGCGCGCGCGGCCTCGGCTGTCGACCTCACGGTGAGCGGCCGGGTGACACCGGATGCCTGCCATATCGAGCTGACGAACGACGGCATCATCGAGCACGGCAAGATCCCCGCACATAGCCTCAACATAGACGAGTTCACCGTGCTGCCCAGCCAGTTACTCGAGCTGCATGTGCTCTGTGCCAGGCCCATGCTGTTTGCCTTGGTGGGCATCGACAATCGTGCCGACTCCTCGCTGGCCCCCGACTTTTTCTACGGACTGGGCAGAAACACCCACGCCCCCGAGGAGCGTCTCGGCTCCGTCGCGCTGGCCTATCGCAACGCGGTGGGCGATGCGCAGCCCATGCAGGTATTGGCCTCCATCAACTACGGGGAAACCTGGTCGCCGGACCCCAATGCCTACCCAGGATCCTATATGGCCTTTGCACCGCCGGGCGATCGTCAACCTGACTTCATCAGCCAACTGACCGCCGTGCTTCAGGTGGTCACCGCCATCAACTTTTCGCAGTACCTGACGCTGAACCAGGAAGTCCCCCTCGACGGTTCCATCGTCCTGGACTTGCGCTACCTCTGACCGATGCCTTTTGGCCTAATGGAAAACCCGTCATGACGACGACATTCTCAAACACCGCTGTCGGCCTTATCGCCCTGCTGCTGATACTCGGCAACCAAGTCAAAGCCGACGGGATGATACCGGACACTTCCGTGGTGATCGTGCACGAAGCCGAAGGCGAAGCAGCAGTGTCGGTGACCAACACCGACAGCCAACTCGCCCTGCTGCATGTGACCTTGCAGGATATTCCGGAAGACACCGAGCCGCTGCTGGTGGTGACACCGCCGCTGTCACGGGTCGAAGCGTCCAAATCCCAGTTGGTGCGCTTCATCCTGCAAAACCAGAAGCCGTTGCTCACCCAACGACTTAAACGCGCGGTGTTCGAAGGCATGCCCCAAGGCCGTGCCGCAACCGCCGCCGGCCATGCCCGCGTGGGCGTGACCGTGCGCCAGAACTTGCCGGTGATCGTGCACCCCAAAGGCCTTGCGCCCAACCGCACGCCTTGGACCGACCTGACCTGGACCTTGCGCGACGGCCAGTTGCAGGTGCGAAACGACACGCCCTATGTAGTACGCCTGGCGCAGGAGCTGCTGCTGTTGCCCGGCGACGGCAGGGCGATGCTGCCGCGCACTTACGTGCTGCCCGGCGAAGCCTTGAGCATGCCGGCCAGCGGCGGGCAGGCCAACACGGTCAGGTTGCAGCCGGCCACTGTGTATGGCTTTGCGGTGAAGGCCTACGACGCACCGATCACCCTCTGACTGAAAACCGCAGGCGTCGCACCCCGGACCGCCGCCTGAATAACGAAGTGACGGCTCATTGACCGTCACCAGAACGCCTGGGCACACCCGGCCCGAGCGTTCACTACTCGAGTACCTTGCGTGAAAACAGTATTGAGTTACCGTGACGGCGAAGCCGTGCCCGACATCCGTGCCAGCTCGACCTTGCCGCTGGTGTTGCTGCTGTGTGCGCTGATGCCAGCCAAGGCATGGGCCGAAAATGCCAGCGCCTCCAGCTTCGACGCCCAGACCTTGCATCAACGCGGCATTGATCCACAGCTGGCCAGCCTGTTGCTGGCAGCACCGCGCTTCGCTGCCGGGCGGCACACCGTCAACCTGCGGGTCAACGGCCAGCGACGTGGCCGACAGGATCTGACTTTCGATCAACAGGGCAACTTGTGCCTGGACCGCGCCTTGCTGGACGCCGCTAACCTGGTGACGCCCAGCGAGACGCCGGGCTGCCAGGATTTTCTCGCACAATACCCGCAAACCCTGGTTGAACCGGATCCGGCGACACTGACGGTGTCACTGCTGGTACCCACCGAGGCCCTGCGTCCCATACAACAGGATATCTCGGGGTACGAAACCGGCGGGGTTGCCGGGCTGCTCAACTACGACCTGAGTGGTTTCTACAACCGCTTCGGCGATGACGCCAGCCGCTTTGGCTCGGCCAATACCGAAGTGGGGTTCAACGCCGGCGACTGGATCGTGCGCAGCCGCCAAGTACAGACCTGGCAGGACGGCCTGTCACGTAACACTCACTTGCAAGCCTACGCCCAACGCACCTTCGCCAGCCACCAGGCGGTGCTGCAGGCTGGGCAAATCAATCTGTATAACCCGGTGCTGTCCGGCGCGCAGATCACCGGGGTGCAGGTGCTCACCGAGCACGCCCTTCAAGAACAGGGCCAGGGGGCGCAGATCCAGGGCATTGCCAACAGCCCTGCCCAGGTGGAGGTACGACAGAACGGTGCGTTGATTCACTCCACCGTCGTACCCGCCGGCCCCTTTACCCTGACCGATGTCCGTCGCTTGAATACGCGCTCGGACGTCGAGGTCACGGTCAAGGAAAGTGTCGGTGGTGAGCGGCGTTTCACCGTGCCGGCGGCCATGCTCGGCCTTGGGTTGCCGGCACCGGGTTACTCCGTGGCGGCGGGCCGGGTACGCAATGTGGGCGACGCCAAAGGCAATGACCCATGGGTGGTCAGTGGCGGCTGGACCGGTGCCCTGCACCCGCAGTTGACCCTGGGCACCGGCGTACTGGCAACCAGCGAATACCGCTCGGTGGGCGCCAGCCTGGGCTGGTTGCCGTGGGTGGACAGTCAGATTCAGTTGTCCACGCAACTGTCCAACATCCAGGCGTGGGAAAGGGTTTCGGGCGTACAGACCGATCTTTCCTGGTCCCAGCGCCTGGGTGAGCAGTGGTCGATCAGCGCCGCCAATTCCTGGCGCAGCATCGGCTATCGCGAACTCGAAGAAAGCACGTATGAGCGTGATGACAGCAACCGCGACTCCCGTTATCGCGACCAACAAAGCCTCAACCTGGGCTGGTCGCATCCGCTGCTGGGTGCGTTCAGTGCCGGGGTTTCGCGCTCGGCCAACTTCGCTGGCGACAGCAGCAGCCGTGCATTGGCCTCATGGGGCACGAGCATCGGGGCGGTGTCGTTGTCGGCCAGTGCCGAGTGGCAAATGGGCGGTAGCCAGCAACAGGACAACGCGGTGTACCTCAATATCAGCGTGCCGTTGGGCGAAAGTCGCCGGCTACGTAGCTGGGTGCGTAATTCCGGTGGCGAGAACCGCACCGGCCTGGGCATCACCGAACAGATCGACGACCAACTCAGCTATCGCGTCAGTGCCGAACACGACAGCAGCGACCATCAAGTGGAAACCACCCTGGGCGTCTCGGCATTGCCGCGTTACAGCCAACTCGATTTCAGCTACAGCCGCTCCGATGCCGAACGCTCCAGTTATCAAGGCGGCGCTCGCGGCGGCGTAGTGATGCATGGCGACGGCGTGACTTTTTCACCCTACCCGGTGCGCGACACCTTTGCCCTGGCGTCGGTCGGCGATATGAGTGGCATCAAGCTCAGTACCCCCAGCGGGCCGGTGTGGACCGACTGGCAGGGCCAGGCCGTGGTGCCGCAAGTCGCCGCCTACGGGCGCAGCCCGGTGGAAGTGCAGACGCGTTCACTGCCGCGCAACGCCGACATCAACAATGGCCTGGCAATGATCTCGGCCGGACGCGGCGCCGTTGACCGTGTGGAATTTGGCATCGGCTTGACCCGTCGCATATTGCTCACCGTCAGCACCGACCAGGGCACACCTCTGCCTGCCGGAGCCTCAGTCAGCAGCGCCAGTGGCGAGTTCGTCACCTTGGTGCAGGACGCCAGCCAGGTGTTTCTACCCAACGTGCTGGACCAATCGACGCTGTGGATAACCACGCCCGATGGCGGTCGATGCGAATTGCGTTACTCACTGCCGGAAAAAGCCGACCCCACGGTGTACTTCGAAACTGCTCCCGCGCGTTGCCACGCGCCTTGAGGATTCCCGTCATGCCCTTCGCAACGTGTATGCGCCAACTGTGCCTGTGGTTATTGATCGGCGGTGCCGGCAGCGCCCATGCCCTGGAAGACTGCCAACTGAACGTCAGCGAACCCCTGATCGATTTCGGCTTGATGAGCCGCCTGGCACAAAGCGACAGTACGCTGGAGCGCCTGCTTGGCGAACGGCGCCTAAGCGTGAGCATCAACTGTCCGCAAGCGCAAGACTTGAGCCTGTTCTACCGCGCACTGGCCGCTAGCCCGCAGCGCCTGCAATTTACCCCGCATGGCAGCTATGCCATCGAAGCCGGCAACGCCGTGCTCGATGGTCGCGCCGTAGAGTTGGGGCTGCTACCTGCTGCGGGCCAGGCGCCCGTGGCCAATGGCGCGGTGCTGGAATGGCGCTCCGGCCATGGCATCGCGCCGGTCGAACACGGTGCGGTGCTCAGGGGCAACACCCTGTCGTTGCAACTGACGCTGCGCGCCTGGGCCGACCCCGCTGCCACTCAAGTGCGCGACAACACCACCTGGGAAGTTTCCGGGATGTTGTACAGCGCACAAAACGGACGCTACCGGGAACTGACCGTGCGCGCGCACTTTGCACCCATCGCCTGCCTGCCGACGTTATCCGACCACGGCGTGGTGGACTACGGCACCCTGTATGCCAAAGACCTCAACGCCACCACTGAAACACCGCTGCCCATCCGCACACTGCGCCTGAGCGTGACCTGCGATGCGCCGATCCGCTTTGCTCTGCGCATGAAAGACAACCGCGACGGTTCGGCCACAGGCGGTACCGATGAAACCGCTTATGGATTGGACCTGGATGCCAGTCGCAACAAAATCGGGCGGTTTTACCTGACTATCGACCCGGCCGAATTCAGCGCCGACACCTTCCCCACGCTGTACCGCACCGACTCCACCAGCAACGGCGTGGCGTGGAGCAGTTCCACCGCGCGGCAAATCCCCATGGCCGCCAACAGCCTGCTGGGGTTTACCGACACGACCGGGGTCGCCACCGGCCCGGTGGCCATCCAGACCCTGACCGGCACGATGCGCCTCAAGTCTTACCTTGCCCCCATGCACAGCCTGGATCTTCGCGAGGTGGTGCATATCAATGGTTCCGGCACTATCGAAATCGTCTACCCCTGACCCGTCACTATGAGGAACTCGTCCCGTGAAAACCCGCCTCTTTACCAGTCTGTTGCTGTTGACCAGCACGCCCTCTGTGCTCGCCGCCTCGGCGGTGGACCTGAGTGTCAAAGGCCTGATCACTCCCTCCGCCTGCTTGCCGCAGTTTCCCGGCGGAGCCCTGATTGACTACGGCAAGATTGCCCAACAGGACTTGAACCTGGCGGCCGCCACGCGCCTGCCCGTCAAGACCTTGCGCATCGGTATCGCCTGCAACGGCCCGGTCCGCTATGCGCTGCGCATGCGCGACAACCGTGACGGCTCGGCCATGGTCAGCAGCGAGATTTACTACGGCCTGGGGTTCGATAACAGCGGCAACCGCCTGGGGGTCTACTCCATGACCTTCGATCCACGCCAGACCCAGGCCAGCAACACCGCGCAGATCTTCGGCACTGAATCCACTACCGGGGGCCTGGCGTGGCGCACATCCAACCTCAACCCCATCGACATCGGTTCCAGAAGCTACCTGGGCTTTACCGACGTGGAGGGCAGCGCCAGCGGGCCCACCGCCCTCGGCACGCTGACGGGCACCGTCACTGTGCAGACCGTGATCAATGCCCGGCAGAACCTGGACTTGAGCGCGGAAACCCCACTCGATGGCTCAGCGACCTTGGAAGTGGTCTATCTCTAGACTTTCTCGCTGCTAACTTGTACGTAACGGGCACGCCCTGCACCGAGTCCCGCGACAATTGCACCGAGGCCGATCACGGCAAAGATCCAGCCGATCGCCGTCCAGCCGCCAGTCCAGTCGTGCACCAGGCCGACCGCAAACGGGCCCATCGACGCCAGGGTGTAGCCGATGCCCTGGGCCATGCTGGAGAGGTTGGCAGCCACATGGGAATCGCGTGAGCGCAATACGATCAGGGTCAGCGCCAGGCTGAAGGTGCCCCCCTGCCCCAGACCGAGCAAAATCGCCCAGCCCCACAAACCATCCAGTGGTGCATAGAGGCAACCGAACAGGCCGCCCAGGGTCAGCAGCATCACCACCACGATCGCCAGACGTTGGTCCTTGCCCCGCGTCGCCAGCCACGGTGCGGCCAGGGAGCTGAACAACTGCACGATGATTGAGCCGGACAGTGCCAATCCGGCTTCGGTAGCACTCAGGCCGCGTCCGATCAGGATTGACGGCAACCAGCCAAACACAATGTAGGCCAGGGATGATTGCAGGCCCATGTACAACGTCACCTGCCAGGCAAGCGGGTCGCGCAGCAAGCCCCTGACCCGGTAAGCCACCTGATGGGCGCCGTGTTTTTGCCCCACTTGTGGCAACCAGAACAAGGCCGCCAGCAACGCCGGAATAACCCAAAACCCCAGACCGATAGCCCAGCTGTCTGCGAAATATTGGCTCAGGGGCACCGTAGCTCCCGCAGCCAACGCAGCCCCTAGACACAACGCCATGGTGTAGACACCAGTCATGGCGCCCGCCTGCCTGGCAAAATCGCGCTTGACGATGCCCGGCAGCAGCACGCCAATGATGCCGATACTCGCACCGGCAATCAGGCTGCCGGCGAACAGCCCCACTTCACCGAACGAACTGCGCAGGATAATCCCGGCGGCCAGGGTCAGCAGGATGCCCAGCACCACGCGCTCGGCGCCAAAACGTCTGGCCAGGATCGGCGCAGTGGGCGCGAACAGGCCCAGGCACAAGACCGGCAAAGTGGTCAGCAAACCGGCCTTGGCGGCGGACAAGCCCAAACTGCTCGAAACCTCTGCCAGCAACGGCGACAGGCTCGACAAGGCCGGGCGCAGGTTCAAGGCCACCAACACCAGGCCCAGCAACAGCAGCCATGGCCGAACCACGCTCGGCTGCGCCTGCTGCACGCTGTCGTCGTCAGCTTCGGCGTCGATCAACAGTTCTTCGAGTTCGGTCTTGCGTGGGGCTTCAGGGTTCATTGATCAACTGCCGGCAGAGGGATTTGGCGCGGTCCGGGTCTTGTTGTTCCACCGCATCGAGCAGCGCTCCATGCAGGTCGAACACCGCCTGGCGTCGCGGTGAGCGGTTCAGGGTCTGGCGCAGTTGCGCGCCGACAATGGCGGAGAAGTAGTGGTACAGCTCGCTCAAGGCCGGGTTGTGCGCCGCATCCACCAAGTGCTGGTGGAATATCAGGTCGGCGCTGATATAGGCCTCCAGGTCACCGTGATAGCGCGCGGCGCTGAGGTCGAGCGCTTTGCGCAATGCCTCAAGGTCCGCTTCGGTACGACGCAATGCAGCCAGGCCGATGGCCTCCACTTCCAGAATCTGACGCGTCTCCTGCGCCTGCTCCAGCGTGCAATGGGACAGCGCCCGCATTGTGCCCAGCGGGTCGGTCATCGAACGCAAATAGCTACCGTCGCCCTGGCGGACTTCGATCAAACCCGAGAAGGCCAATACCCGCAGGGCTTCACGCACGGTGTTACGGCTGATCCCCAGCTCGGCGGACAACTCGGGCTCGGTGGGCAGGCGCTCGCCGATGGCCCATACGCCCTGGGAGATGCGCAGGCGCAGTTGCTCCAGGGCCTGGTCGACCAGGGAGCGTTTGATCAGCGGGGCGATGTCTGTCATGGGATTTACGCTTTCGTCCAATCATAGGATGATTTTTCCTACAGGCTATTCGGAGTTGCCTACAAAGGCAACGCACTAGGGTTCTTAGGCAGGAAAAGGAGCAGTATTTTCGATTGGTAAAATTACCCTCAGAGGGTAATTATTGGACTCAGGTGTCTTATGGAAAAGTACACACCTCATTACGATTTGGCCCTGATCAAGGCGCAAGTCATCCAGCTGGGCAACGGAGCATTTACGGCAAGTGCGCGGGAGAGCGCTCGACAGCTTGAATTGAGTATCGGCCAGATGCGGTTGGCGGTCTGCGCCCTTGAAAATCGAATGTTGTACAAATCAATGACACCTATTCAGACCATCGGGTATGGCAGGACGTCTATCTCATCAAAATGTACGGTACGGAGATTTACATCAAGGTGACTTACCGCTCAAGCGGTGGAGCTCCCGTAATCTCCTTCAAGGAGAAAACCTTATGAAAACCCAACAATGCGTGAATTGCGGAGCCCATGAGGGAATGCAGCATTTCGAAGGTCGCACCTTCACCATCAACACGCGCGGCATGATGCGCGACATTCCAAACATCGCGGGCTGGGAATGCCAGGTCTGTAAGGAAATCGAATTCGATCATGACGATGACAGCGCAGAGCGTTATTCCGACGCCAGTGACCAATTATTGATTGATGGCAGAAAAATCATCGCTGCCGAAATGAAGCGAATCCGTCGCAAACTGCATCTCACTCAGAAGGACGCCGTGAAGCTTTTGACTGTGCGTGGGCAAAATTCATTTTCTCGCTACGAAAGGGCTGAGGTTTTCCCTCCTGAACCATTGTTTACACTCATGCGCCTACTGGATAAGCATCCGCATCTACTAGCCGAGATCGAGGCGCTCAATGTCGGCGATGACCTCAATCGCCTGCTCATAGCAAAAGATGAGCAACAACTTGCGGCCCAAGCCTCCTGAGCAGATCAACAGGCAAAAACAAACCCGGCACCAGGCCGGGTTTGTTTTTTAACCTTCCATCAATGCAGTATCTGGCTCAAGAACAACCGGGTCCGCTCATTCTGCGGGTTATCAAAGAAGTCATTCGGTGCCGCCTGTTCAACGATCTCACCCTTGTCCATGAAGATCACGCGGTTGGCCACGGTGCGCGCAAAGCCCATTTCGTGAGTCACGCACAACATGGTCATGCCGTCTTCGGCCAGGCCAATCATGGTGTCCAGAACCTCTTTCACCATTTCCGGGTCGAGTGCCGAGGTCGGCTCGTCGAACAGCATGATTTTCGGTTTCATGCACAAGGCACGGGCGATGGCCACACGCTGTTGCTGGCCGCCGGACAGTTGCCCCGGAAACTTGTGGGCCTGCTCTGGAATGCGTACACGCTCAAGGTAGTGCATGGCAATTTCCTCGGCCTTGCGCTTGGGCATCTTGCGCACCCACATCGGCGCCAGCGTGCAGTTTTGCAGGATAGTCAGGTGTGGGAACAGGTTGAAGTGCTGGAACACCATGCCCACTTCACGGCGGATCGCTTCGATCTGCTTGAGGTCGTTGGTCAGCTCCACGCCATCGACCACAATGCGGCCTTGCTGGTGCTCTTCCAGGCGGTTGAGGCAACGGATGGTGGTGGACTTGCCCGAGCCCGACGGCCCGCACAGCACGATGCGCTCGCCCTGCTTGACGTTGAGGTTGATGTCTTTCAACACGTGGAACTGGCCGTACCACTTATTGACGCCCTGCATCTGGATAATGCCTTCAGGGCTCACAGGCTGTTTGATTGCTTCGCTCATCAAAAAACTCCTAACGCTTGTGGCCAGTGTCGAGCTTGCGTTCCAGATGCATGGAATAGCGCGACATACCAAAACAGAAAATCCAGAACACCAGGGCGGCGAACACGTAGCCTTCAGTGGCCATGCCCAGCCATTTGGGGTCGGCGGCGGCTTGCTTGACGCTGTTGAGCAGGTCGAACAGGCCGATGATGATCACAAGGCTGGTGTCCTTGAACAGTGCGATGAACGTATTGACGATGCCCGGTATCACCATCTTCAAGGCTTGCGGCAGGATCACCAGGCCCATGCTGCGCCAGTAACCCAGGCCCATCGCCGCAGCCGCTTCGTATTGCCCCTTGGGAATCGCCTGCAAGCCACCGCGCACCACTTCGGCCACATAGGCCGACTGGAACAGGATCACACCGATCAACGCCCGCAGCAGCTTGTCGAAGTTCATGCCTTCAGGCAGGAACAGCGGCAGCATCACCGAAGACATGAACAGCACGGTGATCAACGGCACGCCGCGCCAGAACTCGATGAAGGTCACGCAGACCACCCGAATGGCGGGCATGTTCGAACGCCGTCCCAGCGCCAGCACAATCCCCAGCGGCAAGGCGCCGGCGATGCCCACGGTGGCGATCACCAGAGTCAGCATCAGGCCGCCCCATTGGCTGGTCGCCACGTTGCTCAGGCCGAACACGCCGCCGTGCAGCAAGCAGTAGGCGATGATCGGGTACAGCACCAGAAAGCCCAGGCCGTAGATCGCCTTGCGTGGGAAACGCGCGATGAATAACGGCGCCACGCCGACGATGGCCAGCCATACCGTCATGTCCACGCGCCAGCGCAGGTCGACAGGGTAATAGCCATACATGAACTGCCCGAAGCGCTGTTGGATAAACACCCAGCAGGCGCCCTCCTTGGTGCAGTCGGCGCGGGTGGTGCCCACCCAGTTGGCATCGAGGATGGCCCAGTGCAGGATCGGTGGCACCACCAGGTACACCAGGTAGATCGCCAGCAAGGTCAGCAGTGTATTGAGCCAGCTCGAGAACAAGTTGGCGCGCATCCAGGCCACCGGCCCGAAGACTTTGCTCGGCGGTGGCATGTCAGGTTTGAACGTATGCGTAGTCATGGGTGTGTCCTCACCGCTCGATCAGCGCAATGCGCTTGTTGTACCCGTTCATCAGCAGGGAAATGCTGATGCTGATCGCCAGGTACACGCTCATGGTGATGGCAATGACTTCAATGGCCTGGCCGGTCTGGTTGAGCACCGTGCCGGCAAACAGCGAAACCATTTCCGGATAACCGATACCGGCGGCCAACGACGAGTTTTTCGCCAGGTTCAGGTATTGGCTGGTCAGCGGCGGAATGATCACGCGCAACGCTTGCGGGATGATGACCTTGCGCAGCGTCGGCCCCGGGCGCAGGCCCAGTGAACGTGCCGCTTCGGTCTGTCCATGGCTGACGGACTTGATGCCCGAGCGCACGATCTCGGCAATGAACGCTGCCGTGTACACCGTCAGCGCCAAGGTCAACGCCAGCAATTCCGGGATCAGCACCCAGCCGCCGACGAAGTTGAAGCCCGCAAGCTTGGGCATTTCCCAATGCAGCGGCGTGCCGAAGATCAACACGCACAGCGTCGGGATTACCACCAGCAGCGCCAGGCCCGCCCAGAATTTATGGAAAGGAACCCCCGTCGCTTCAAAGCGCTTGTTGGCCCAGCGGGTCATCAGCACGATGGCAACGATAGCGACCACCAGGCTGGCCACAAACGGCCAGAACCCGTCGGCCGCCAGCGCTGCCGGCATGTTCAGGCCACGGCTGCTGACAAAGAAGGTGTCACCGAAGTTATGGCTGTTGCGCGGCCCTGGCATGGTCAGGAACACCGCGAAGTACCAGAATAGGATCTGCAACAGCGGCGGAATATTGCGGAACACCTCCACGTACACCGTCGCCAGCTTGTTGATCATCCAGTTGGGCGACAAGCGCGCCACGCCGATGATGAAGCCGAGCAGGGTTGCCAGCACCACACCGATGACGGTCACCAGCAAAGTGTTGAGCAGGCCGATGACAAACACCCGGGCATAGCTGTCCGATTCGGTGTAGTCGATCAAGTGCTGCGCGATGCCGAACCCAGCACTGCGCTCAAGAAAGTCGAAACCCGAGGTAATGCCCCGGTGTTGCAGGTTGGTCTGCGTGTTATGGAACAGGTACCAGCCCAGCGAGACCACCGCCACGATCGTGATGATCTGGAACAGCCACGCACGCACTTTGGGGTCGCTGAAGCTGAGCTTCTGCTTGGGTGCGCCGATTTGATTTTGCATGAAGTGCCCCGAAAATAATGGAACAGAACATCACCCGGCAGTTGGCCTACCGGGTGACAGAACCATCAGCGATCAGCGCACAGGGGGTGCGTATTGAATGCCGCCGTTGTTCCACAGGGCGTTCAGGCCACGGTCGATTTCCAGCGGCGTGCTCTTGCCCAGGTTGCGCTCGAACATCTCGCCGTAGTTGCCCACTTGCTTGACGATCTGTACCACCCAGTCCTTCTTCACTTTCAGGTCTTTGCCGTATTCGCCGTCGGCACCGAGCAGACGCGCAACGTCCGGGTTCTTGGTGGACTTGGCTTCAGCTTCGACGTTCTTGGAGGTCACACCGGCCTCTTCCGCGTTGAGCATGGCGTAGCCCACCCAGCGCACGATGGCCAGCCACTCGTCGTCGCCGTTACGCACGACCGGGCCCAGGGGCTCCTTGGAAATGGTTTCCGGCAGCACCACGTAGTCTTTCGGCGAGGCCAGCTTGCTGCGCTGGGCGAACAGCTGGGACTTGTCGGAAGTCAGTACGTCGCAACGCCCGGATTCCAGCGACTTGGCGCTTTCATCGGAGGTGTCGAAGGTGATCGGGGTGTATTTGAGGTTGTTGGCGCGGAAGTAGTCGGAAACGTTCAGCTCGGTGGTGGTACCGGCCTGGATGCAGATGGTTGCACCGTCCAGTTCCTTGGCGCTCTTGACGCCCAGCTTGTTGTTCACCAGAAAGCCGATGCCGTCGTAGTAGGTAATGAAGCCCGGGAATTTCAGGCCCATGCCCGCATCGCGGGAGCTGGTCATGGTGGTGTTGCGCGACAAAATGTCGACTTCGCCTGACTGAAGCGCGGTGAAACGCTCCTTGGCGTTCAACTGGCTGAACTTGACCTTGGTGGCATCGCCAAATACGGCAGCGGCCACGGCGCGGCAATAGTCAGCGTCGATCCCGAGGATCTTGCCGCTGGCATCCGGCACCGAGAAACCCGGCAGGCCGTCACTCACACCGCACTGCACAAAGCCTTTCTTCTGCACGGCGTCCAGGGTGGCGCCCGCCTGGGCAAAACCACTGACACCCAGTACAGCCGCCGCAGTGGCGATGGCCAGGGTGGATTTCAATACCTTCATTACAAACCTCCAATTGCTCTTGTTGTGTCGGAGCTCCAACCTCAGCGCACCCTTATGAGGCGATATCGACCCGTGTTGGTTTTTTTTGGGGCCAAGCAGCATGAGGTTTTTGCGGTAATTCCAGTTGCTTTCCCACAGGCGGCAGTCACTGATAGTGTTACCGTCCTAGGAGAGTTCTGACATCGAGCTACACATAGCAAGGCGCGTACCAGAGTCTTGGCCGAGTGGCTGCAACTGCGCTTCAATGGCAAAAGATTCAACCTTGCGACATTCTCTTAACAGATCAACCTGTCGCGCACCCTTCCGACGCACCTCATCGGAGCGCCCGCACATCTATGGAGCAAACATGACCGAACCCTTGATTCTTCAGCCTGCCAAGCCCGCAGACGCCTGCGTTATCTGGCTGCATGGCCTGGGCGCCGATCGCTACGACTTCCTGCCGGTGGCCGAAGCCCTACAGGAAACGTTGCTGACCACCCGCTTCGTTTTGCCCCAGGCGCCCACGCGTCCGGTGACGATTAATGGCGGCTACGAGATGCCGAGCTGGTACGACATCAAGGCCATGAGCCCGGCTCGTTCGATCAGCCTGGAAGAACTGGAGACGTCGGCCAAAATGGTCACCGACTTGATCGAGGCACAGAAGAGGACCGGGATAGACGCGTCGCGAATTTTCCTCGCCGGCTTCTCCCAAGGTGGCGCCGTGGTTTTCCACACTGCGTTTAAGAAATGGGAGGGGCCCTTGGGCGGTGTGATCGCCCTCTCCACCTATGCGCCCACCTTCGATAATGACCTGGAATTATCCGCCAGCCAGCAACGCATCCCCACACTGTGCCTGCACGGCCAGTACGATGAAGTGGTGCAGAACGCCATGGGCCGCAGCGCCTACGAGCATTTGAAGGGCCGTGGTGTCACCGTGACATGGCAGGAATACCCAATGGGCCACGAAGTGTTACCCCAAGAGATACACGATATTGGCGCCTGGCTGATGGAACGCCTGCGCTGAACCCCGTGTTTATGTAGCCGTATGACAGACACACTACGCCGCGCCCGATTCTTGCATTACACTGGCCGGCGTACATTCCTTAATCAATTAATGAGATGACCGTGCTCAAAGCACTCAAGAAGATGTTCGGCAAAAGCGAGGCTGAGCCGCTCGCGCCTGTTCCCAGTGCCCCAGCCCCCAAGCCCGGCAACCGCAATGACGGTCAACAGCCCGGCCGGAATGCGCCCGCCGCCTCACCGAACAAAACCACGGTGACGCCGCCTGAACAGGTAAAGCCTGCCGAGCCCGCCCCGACGCCTGTGGCCAAGCCCCGTCGCGAACGTGCGCCCAAGCCGCCCGTGACTCCATGGAAACTCGAAGACTTCGTCGTCGAACCCCAGGAAGGCAAGACCCGCTTCCACGATTTCAAGCTGGCCCCGGAACTGATGCACGCCATCCAGGACCTGGGCTTTCCGTACTGCACGCCGATCCAGGCGCAAGTGCTGGGCTTCACCCTCGCGGGCAAAGACGCCATCGGTCGTGCCCAGACCGGCACCGGCAAGACCGCCGCGTTCCTGATCTCGATCATCACCCAACTGCTGCAAACGCCGCCGCCCAAAGAGCGCTACATGGGTGAACCGCGTGCGCTGATCATCGCCCCGACCCGGGAGCTGGTGGTGCAGATCGCCAAGGACGCCGCCGACCTGACCAAGTACACCGGCCTCAACGTCATGACGTTCGTGGGCGGCATGGACTTCGACAAGCAACTCAAGCACCTTGAAGCCCGTCACTGCGACATCCTCGTCGCCACCCCGGGCCGCCTGCTCGACTTCAACCAGCGTGGCGACGTGCACCTGGACATGGTCGAAGTGATGGTGCTGGACGAAGCCGACCGCATGCTCGACATGGGCTTTATCCCGCAAGTACGCCAGATCATTCGTCAGACCCCGCCGAAAGCCGAGCGCCAGACTTTGCTGTTCTCCGCGACCTTCACCGAAGACGTGATGAACCTCGCCAAGCAATGGACCACCGACCCGTCGATCGTCGAGATCGAAGCGCTCAATGTTGCCAGCGAAAACGTCGAGCAACATATCTACGCCGTCGCCGGTGCCGACAAGTACAAGCTGCTCTACAACCTGGTCAACGACAACGGTTGGGAACGCGTGATGGTCTTCGCCAACCGCAAGGACGAAGTGCGCCGCATCGAAGAACGCCTGGTGCGCGATGGCGTCAATGCGGCGCAACTGTCGGGTGATGTGCCGCAGCACAAGCGCATCAAGACCCTCGAAGGCTTCCGTGAAGGCAAGATCCGCGTGCTGGTGGCCACCGACGTGGCCGGTCGCGGTATTCACATCGACGGCATCAGCCACGTGATCAACTTCACCCTGCCGGAAGTGCCGGACGACTATGTGCACCGCATCGGGCGTACCGGTCGCGCAGGCGCGGCGGGTGTGTCGATCAGCTTTGCGGGCGAGGATGACTCGTACCAGTTGCCGTCCATCGAGGCGTTGCTGGGGCGCAAGATCAGCTGTGAGACGCCGCCGACGCATTTGTTGCGGGCAGTGGAGCGCAAGCGGCCTTAAGCGCGGCTCAATGCCAGTCAGCGAACCTGACTGGCATTTTTACGGCCTCGACCAATATTGCTGATCAGTCATCGCGATCCGAGTCACTCAGAACAGACTGACGAATACGCGTTGCCTCCCGTCGAAACTCCCCATAGAACTGAAAACTACTCCCTGACATGTCCACCAGTCCCAGGCTCATTGGTCGTGGCTGTGGTTGCTGCTGCGACTGTGGCTGCTCGTCACCGCTCACCGGCTGAGCTTGGGTGCTTTTGAGTCGCGCATCCAGACCACGGCTGAAGTTGGTCCATCTGAGTACCGAGCGGGCACCGCCGAATAGTTGACTGGCAGTGGTTATCCTGGCGGGGGCAGCGAGCGAGTAAGACAACCCCGTCGCGTTCTTGCCTGCTGCAACGAGCCCGCTGCCAAAGGGGCTGGAAAGCAAGCCAGTAGTCTTTTCAGATACCTTGCCCGCTGCCGCTCTAAAGGCATTAACCCCCAACGTGGTAGAGAGGCCAACACTGGCAACAACGCCAACAGTGGAAAACCCGAAAGACGCCCATCCCAGGTTCTTGATGTGCTGCGAACGATCCCACCCCATTTGCTTGTCGACAGCTTCGATACTCAGCCCTGTAATCCCCAGCGTGCCGCCTACCGAACTAGAGCCCGTAGCGATGAGGCCCAGAATATTTGCCGCCTTTACCGCCCCTTTAGCGAGCGCCGCCGCCATCCCGACCACTGCAACCTTGAACGCCACCACCGATAAGGCCAGCGCAACCCCGGTCAGCACCCAAGACAGCCACTTTGGAAAAAGCCCACTCGGGTCGATGAGGTTGATCGGGTTACCAGCGCAGTAGGCGTAGCTGTTAATCCCACCCTCATCAAAAGGCGCCAATGGATCAGCCGAAAAAAACACCATCAAGTGAGGGTCGTAAGCGCGCGGCCCCAAATGGTAAAGGCCGACCGCCGCATCCAGACGCTCGCCGTTAAACGCCGGCAGTTGCAGATCCGCCATCGATCGCACATTGCCGTCCTGCGGCACAACCTGACTCTCGCCATACGGAGCGTAATGACGCTGCACAGGCGCTTGCCCAGGTTCCACCACGCCGCGCACGGTACCGGCACCGTCATTCAGGTGCAGCTGCGGCCCCTCGACGCCACCGGTACGCGCCTGCACTTGGCCCCCGGCATTGAAGTAACGCAGTTTTCTACTGCCCTGCACCAACCAATCCAGACGATCCCCCGCATAGACCATGGCCACCGATGTTTCGTTGTCACGTGTCGCCACGACTTGGCGAGACTCGGCATCGTACTGGTAACTGCATTGCAGAGAACCTGCCTGCACATGAGTCAATTGGTCAAAGCCGTTGTACGTGTAAGTTCGCCCTTCGGGGCCCCCGGTCAAATTACCCGCGGCATCATAGGTCAGGGCATCATCCTGCAACGGGTTGGAGTGCGTCACACGGGTCAGGCGCGTGGGGTCTGCATCGGTGAAAAATCGCTCACTGATGTCCTGCGTGCCATCAGCGAAAGTCGTCACGACGTGTGTGATGTTATCCAGGCTGTCGAAACGAAATTGCTGCCCAACGATGTCGCGCCCCAGCGAATCCTGCGGATGTTCACGCCCCTCGCACCTATAAGCCTTAAGCCGCAGGAACGCGTCATAGGTAAAGGTCTCACTCATCACCAATTCAGCGTCTGCGTCACGCACGATACGACTGGCCAGCAGGCTATTGGGGTGATAAGTGCTGCTCATGATCTGCAGCAGCGCGCCATTGTGCACAAAGCGCCGCTGCGCCTCCCGCCCCAAGGCGTCGTAGCTCACCTGTGTGACCACCTCAGTGTCGGCATAGCGAGTGATCAGTACGTCAGGTCGCGCAAATAAGTCATAGGACTGTTCTACGACCACCGTCCCGGCAGTCATCGTGCAAAATCGGCCCATGGCGTCATATTCATACTCGCTACGCTGCCCATCATCCGCAATGCGATGCAACATACGCCCACCGATTGAATAACCATACTGCGTGACCAGTGTCATACCGAGGACAGTCTGTACCTCTTTTTCCGGGTAGCCGTTCACATCATGGAACAACTCATGTTTGAGCGTGCCACTCTCTGAATAGGTCGGTTGACCACTGACCGGATCATGCCGGTACTGCCTATCCGTGTGCCCCGCCATTTTGACCGTGCTCGGAGTGCCCAACTCCTTGTCGTAGGTCCATTGCTGACGGCGCCCACTGCCCGAGACCACGGAGACAGGTTCGGTCCAGTTTGTCTCATAGTGCCAAGTGGTGGCGGGTGCCGTGCCCCTGGACTGAGCAGTCAAACGCCCCAGGCTGTCGTAGGTGCGCGATCCCACCTGCTTGCCATCGATACTGATTGAACTGGGCTGCGCCTCGCTGGTTCCAGGCGCGTAGGCCACCGTGCGCAGCCGCGCAGGGCTGCCATCCGAGGGCGTGTGGAGTGTAGTCAACACGCGGTCGAACAGGTCATAGGTGTAAGCGGTACGATGCTTGTCAACGTCCAGCCGTGACAGGCAGCGCCCCAGGCCGTCATAGAGGCATGACTCCACTTCAGTGACCTGCCCCAGGGCGTCCACCCGGTTCACCAGGAACGGCTGATGATGAGCATTCAGATAGGTTTCCAGGCGCTCGCCACCCTCGCCCCCCGTTACACGCAGGTGCAGCCTTGGGTCATACTCATCGATCGCCACGCTGCCATCGGCGCGGCTTACACGGCAGGCGTTGCCCCACGCGTTGTAAGCGTAGCCGGTGGTCAATACACGCTCGCCATCCGGCAGATAATCAATATGAGTCCGTTCAACCGTTTGCCCAAGGGCGTCGTAGCGCCAGGTCCCGAGGGGCTGCTCCTTTTCGCCATCCTCCAGTAACAACGCCTCGGCAACTGGCCGTCCCGCCCCATCGAAATAAGTGACGGTACTGCGACCTTGCGCATCAGTCATCACCAAATGCGCGCGTGTCGTTGGCCCTGCATAGTGATAAACAAAACAACGACTGGCTTGCTGCGGCTCACCTGGCGAGGAGGTTTGTGCCGTCAATCGTCCTGCAACATCGTACGCGGTGACCAGCGTTGCCCCCCCGTCCCGGCTCATCGACAGTAGGCGCCTGTTGACCATAGAGTGCGTGCGCACTGACTCCAGCCAGTGGCCCTCACGCCCCAACAGCCGACAGGTTTCGCTCAGCGTGTCGCCAGTGACGGTGTAACTGTAGTTGCTGACTAACACCTGGCCATCAATGGTAGAGGTGGTGCTTTTCAACCGGCCAGCCAACTCGGCAGGCGTGTCGTAGTAGGTTTGCTGTGTGCTGAATACACCAGCCTGTGCGACCGACTCCTGCAAGACAAAATAGCTGTTCCCTGTATGCGGCACGCGTGTATGGGTGTACTCGGTGAGTCGGACGGCGGGTGTGCCCCCGACGGGGATAAGGCGCTCTTGTTTGACATAGCGCGGGAACAAATCATGGGGGTCGGCGGGACACTTACCCAGCTCTCCGTCTTTGGAGTAATAACTGTATTCAATGCGCCCCCCTGAATCCTCAGTGCGGCTTAGCTCGTTACCGTAGTCGTCAGTCTCAATCTCGACCTTTACCACCCGCTCCGCGCCTCCCGCCACCAGCGCATAACTGGTCGTGATAACGCGGGGTAGCTGGAGGTTGGGAGGCTGCGCCGGAAAGAGCCCTGGGCACACGTTATATTCAATGGCCCTGGTAGTCCGGGTGCCTTCGCGCAGGACCTGCTCCTCGATCAGCAGGTGGAATTTGTTGTAGGTGGTACGCGTAACGCTCAGCGGCGCCTCATGGGTTGTGTTATCGATGCAGGTCTCTTCCGTCCAATAGTCATACTTACTGCCTATCAGGTACAGGTTGTCTTCGCCCTCACGAAAACCGCCTGAAAAGGGGTAGCCGGTGAAATTCATGTCGGGGCTGTAACTATAGGTACGTGACATGCCGGGCTGGCTGGCAGCAGGGGTCTGGACCCAACTGGTGACGCGAGGGATGTATTGGCCATTGGCATACCGATGGCCGTTTTCAGCATAGTTGATCAACTCATCACCGCCCATCGGTGAGCGCACGCGCTTGATAGCAATCATGCCGTTACGAAAGGCTTGCCAATCCAATACATAGCGTGCACTGGGAGGCGACTCGCGACTGTCATAAGGAGCGGTGAAACCGGTCAGTCGAGCGTTCAACTGGGTGAAGGCAATACGCGCATAACGTCCTCCGTCGACTCGCGTATCACTACGTACCAAGCGCCCGTTGGAGTAGGTCAACAACAGCAGCACTTGCTGATCATGATCCAGAATACGCTCAAGAGAACCACCCGGCGCGTACTCCCATTTCAGACGCTCACCGTTTTCAAACTGGATAGCATCAATACGATAGGGCGTGGTGCTGCCCGTACGCTTCAATATCTCGACGGTACCGTCCTTGTAAATCACATGAAGCGTCGTGGCATCCGGTCGTTTGACTACCAGGTCCTTAAGCTTGCGGTCCTTGATCAGCAGCGTTCCTCCCACTGGGGGCAGGCTTTGGGTTTTGAATTGTTCGCCGGTGAGCAGTGTGAGCCGCGAACGGGTGCTGTCAAACTCGGTGTTGCTGATGCTCCAACTGGTTCCATAAACACCCACTTTGTTATTCAGCATGGAGAATGACAGCGCGATCGTTCTACTGACCTCCAGCGGGCCTTGCGGGTACAAGGTGGCCAACTGAATTCGACAACTGTATTGGCCGGTGCGTGGGTCTACTCTAGCGCCGAAACGGGTATCAAAATTGAATGCCTGAGAATAAATATCCATATAAAACCCCATCACAAAACATGCATAACATTCAACTAACCGTCCACCAGCTCAAGTTCCAATCCCTCACGAATCTGCTGCAAGCTAAAAACATGCTCACAGCCATAGTTATCCAAGATACGCCATTTACTTTTCGCATCATCAGACCCTGATGATGACGCCCTCACGCGGGCTACAACAGCACGCATTATGGTAGGCCTCATATTGAACCGAACAATTTTCTCATGCCCAGAAGATGTACCAAGAACGATATCATCGAGTGAAACCACCGGACCAGCAACATCCTTATTGATCACTGCCCCACCTTTAAAATAGTACCCTTCCCCTCCCTTATTAAAATAAGAAGTCTGAAAATTCAGACCTTCCTTACTAACTGACAATGGCGAATCAAGACCTTTATTCACAAGAAAATGCAAACCTGCCGGCGGAGTCCAGTAATAAACATCAACATCATAATATTCATCATGATAGGCATCGTGATCAGCGTATCTAGTCAGATCGCGTACGTGCAACTGATAAAGCCGTGCCGGGCGAACTACCACATACGAGTCAAAGGCAACATCACCATCACTGTAGTTAGTGGTGTACGTCACTCCACCTAATTCGATTGACGCCATGAATCTGCGCTCTTCGACGGGTACACTCGGATCCACACGTAAATAGCGCTCTACGATCTCGACTTGTCGCTGAGCGTGCCCGGCCACGGCCTCTGGTTTTTGATCCGGCCTTACCTCATCGATACGTGTACGCCATAGACCCGTATCGTAAATGTTTTTCTCCTTATCACAGCTCCAACCTTCTGGAAGCGGCTCATTGAAATTTGGCGAGTAGAGCGAAATGGTCAAGCTATTACGCTCCGCATTCGACAGCCTGGCAGGCACCCAATACCCATCGGAGTCTAGCTGTTCAACAGTAACCTCAGCGACCACCTTGCATTGATGACGACCATTGGCATACAGCTCATCGGTAAAGGTCCCGCCACCGGGCAATGTGATTTTAAAATGAATGACCCTAAGCGTCCGAACGATCTCACCGGTCAATTTAAAAAAAGGCACGCCAGGAAGGTTCATTGAATCTATCTGTTTCACTAAAAATTTTTGCTCAGTGCCATAGTTATCCAACACCCGCCAAAAACTCTTCGCATCGCGATTCTCAGGCACCAGTGGGGACTTCAACCTGATCGCACGTAGCACAGTCGCTCTTTTGTTAAACGGGATGAAGGGATCGGGAGATGGTGCAGGAAGCCCTGCATCAATCTCATGCAGATGAAGTGTCGAGTCTAGCTCATCCTTGTTTATAAAGGTTCCTACCCTGCTTGAAGCAGTGTTATCGATAGGCGAATGCCACGATAAAACGCTCTGAAAATCCTCCCCCTCCCCCGGCAAACCCAGCGGGCTATCAAAACCCATATTTTTTACTACCCACAAGCCTCCTGGTGGGGTCCAGTAGTAAACATCCACCAAGGTGCGATAAGGAGGCGCACTGAAGTAGGCGAGATAGTCCACATAAAGATCCATATCGTCCGCATCCCAGCTCATTGGACGAACAGGGTTAATCGTGATAAAAGACTCAAAAACGGCGTCGTGCTTAAAGCTGTAAGTTGTGTAAACACAACTATCTATGGTCACACACGCCATAAATACTGCGGGCCCGATGGGTGCGTCCGGAGAGCAACGTAAATAGCGCTTGACAGGTTCCTCTAATGAACGCTCAAGACGTTCTTCCAAGTCGTTGACCGGCTCATGCGGCAGTGATTTATCCTGCCAAAGCCCAAGCGTGAATTGATTTTTTTCTACATCGCAGCTCCACCCGGGTGTGAGGGTTTGATTGCCATGTTCTGAGCATTCGACAACGGTAACACTGGCGCGCTCTTGATCAGTCAAGCGCACACGGACCCACTCGTCGCCTACGCCACTGATTTCTTTAACAACGTCAATGAGGACTTCACATTGATGGCGTCCGTTGGCATAGAGCCCATTAGCCGCTTGCGTATTGGCGGGACGACTGATGCTGAACTTCGACAAACGACATTTGCTTGCTTGTGTGACCATGTCCCACCCCCATCATTAAGTAAGTCCTGAGATCATCAGAACCCGCAAAGAGGGGCGGAACAACTGTCAGATCTGACAGTTCTATAGATTCATTTTAAATAACGCTATCGGTTAAAAGCGCTGCAACGCCTATGATTTCCAGCGATCCGCCGCGGCATGATCACTGTCTCGCCCATCCACCCAACGAGCGCCCTCACTGGTGTTCTCCTTTTTCCAGAACGGCGCCCGCGTCTTCAGGTAATCCATCACAAACGCACAGGCGTCAAACGCCGCCTGCCGATGAGCACTGGCCGCCGCCACGAACACAATCGGCTCACCCGGTTCCAAGGCGCCGATGCGGTGCAACACCTCCAACTTGAGCAACGGCCAACGCTGCTCAGCCTCAACGGCAATCTTGGCCAAAGCCTTTTCAGTCATGCCCGGGTAGTGCTCCAGAAACATCCCCGACACCTCGCGGCCGTCATTGAAGTCGCGCACATAACCGACAAAACTCACCACCGCGCCCACGCCCACATTGGCCGCGTGCATGGCGTTGACTTCGGCTCCGGGATCAAAGGCCTCGACCTGCACACGAATGGCCATGCTCAGCCTCCGGTTACGGGCGGGAAAAACGCGACTTCGTCACCCGCTTGCACCGGTTCATCAAGGCCGCACAGTTCTTCATTGCGTGCGCACATCAGGCTGCTCTCGTTGAGCACTGCAAACTCCGGATCAGCGGCCAGCGCCAGGCGCACAGCATCGACGGTGGCGAAATCGCCCTCCATCTCCAGCGAATCAAAGCCCACCGCTTCGGCATAACGCGCAAAAAACAATACGTTGATGCTCATACCTGATCCGCCTTGAAATGCCCGCTTTTACCGCCAAGCTTTTCCAGCAGGCGAATGCTTTCGATGGTCATGCCACGGTCCACCGCCTTGCACATATCGTAGATCGTCAGTGCCGCGACGCTGGCGGCAGTCAGTGCCTCCATCTCCACGCCGGTCTGGCCTGAGAGTTTGCAGCGCGCCAGGATATGCACGGCATCCACGCCATCGGCGCGCAGTTCGACCTTGACCCCGGTGAGCATCAGCGGGTGGCACAGGGGGATCAAGTCACTGGTTTTTTTCGCCGCCTGGATCCCGGCAATGCGGGCCACGGCGAACACGTCGCCCTTGGGGTGGGCGCCGTCGACGATCATTGTCAGCGTTTCGGGCAACATGCGCACCCGCGCTTCGGCCACGGCCTCACGGAACGTCACGGCTTTGTCGGTGACGTCGACCATATGGGCACGACCTTGGGAATCGAGATGAGTCAGCACAGCAATACTCCTGATCAGGAGCAGCGATTGTAAACCTGTGGGTCAAATTTGCGCAGGGCTGTTTATTCCATAGATGACTGTGGCGCGGGAGCGAGCTCCCTCGCCACAGGACACCGCTGCCGGGTTAGAAACGGAAGGTAAACCCGGCGTTGATCCCGTTGTTGTTACCGCGGTTGGACAGCAACCCGCTGTAGTTCAGCGACACCAGGGTATCTTTGGTCAAGGCCATTTCCGCACTGGCCTTGATCACCGCGCCATCCCGGGCGACGGGCACGCTATTAACGGCAAAAGCAGTGTCGCTGCCGGCAAACTTCAGCGAGGCTTCGCGATCGTTATCACCGAACTGATGCTCCCAACCCAGCTCACCGCGCAATGTCACGGCCGAGGTGGAGCTGACCGGCAACTGCGTATGCGCACGCAGGCCCACCGTAGAGAGCGTCGCGTCCTGGCTTTGCTTGCTGGCGTGCAAGGCAGCGGCGCCGCCTTTTTCCTTGAACGAATCGCTCTGGTAGTTCAGGTACGTGAGGTTGGCGAAGGGTTCGAACTGGTTCCACTGGGTGTAGCCGATCTCGGCAAACACTTGGTCGGTGCGCGCATTGTAATCGGCCTTGGCATAGTCCGACTGGTGGGCGTAAGCCCCCCGCCGCGAAGTATCCAGACGGTGCCAGGTGGTAGCGCCGCCCAGGCGTAAGGCGATTGCCTCGAAGCGCTTACCGCCATACACCGACAGGTGATAGTTGTCGCTGTCCGCCGAAGCCGACCGGCCATTGAGGTGGCTCTGGGTATAACCGGTCGCCGCCCCCACGCGCCAGCCGTCGCTGACCTCGGTATCCAGCCCCAGCAACACCCCACTGGTGGACGAGGAATAGCCACTGACGTTGTTATCACCGCTGACGTTATTGCGCCCACCGAGCAGCTGCACCCAGCCGCCGTTGTCACGACTATCGATCTGCGCGCTGGAATCCAGTGCCTGGGCCTGTTGCAGACGAGCATTCACCGCTTCGCGAAGGTATCGACTGTCGGCCATTTGCGCCGCCGCAACATCCGAATGCAGCTGCCCCGACAATTGCTTGAATGCATCCCGTGCCTGGGCGGCGGAATCGGAAGCCAACAGGCTTTCGTAAACCGGGCTGCCGGCGCCCAGCTTCTCGGCCGCTGTCGCCACAGCCCGTTCATTGCGGGTTTGCGCGACGCTGGCGAAGGTGGTCTGGTTGCGCGCTATCGCCAGGGTCAGTTGGTTCGGTTGGTAAGCGAGTTGCGTGCCGATGAACAGGTAGTTGGGCGCGAACGCCGCAAACTGGCCATTGATACCCTGGCTGGCGCTGAGGATGTTGAACTGCTGGCCCAGCAAACTGCGCGCCTCGCTGGCGGACAGCAGGTTTGGGCTGTTCTCCAGGGAAACGTTCACCACACCGCCATTGAGGGTCGCCACGCCGCTGCTCTGGATCTGGTCGCTGCGGCCATTGGCCCCCACTTCAACGGCATACACCGAGCCCGGATTGAAGGTCACGTCGCCGGTACGCAGCGTGCCAATCGAATGCCCCGGCGCCACGCGCCCGCCAGTGTTGACGGTCAGGACGCCCACCGTGCCGTTGCCGGCCAGGGTGCCGCCCACTGTGGTCACTACGCCGTTGTCTGCATTACGCGTGCCCACGGCACTGCCATCCACCGTCACGGCAGAGGTCAGCGCACCGTCCACCGACAATTTGCCTCCGCGCACCCAGGTGCTGCCTGAATATGTGTTCTGGCCTTCCAGCACCAGCTCGCCGTCACCGGACTTGACCAGGCTACCGACGTAGGTGGTGCCGGTGAGCAGGTCCTGGCCACGGGTGAGCGTCGCCTGCTCCCGTGCATGACCGATCTCGTATTCGAACTGATCATCGGCCGAGGCGCTGGCGGGCAGGCCATTGAACCAGCCCTTTTGCTGCTTGGTCGCAGCCCAGGTGGCCTGCTCGGCTGTATCCTCTACGCGGCGGGCGCGAATGGCTTCATCGGAAATCGGGTTGGCCCAGATATCGCGGGTACCGGCAGGCAAGGCCACCGCCACGGCACCCAGGAACTGCCCCGGCCCTTGCATCGCTTTTTGCAGATTGGGCAAACCCCATCCGCTGACCACACCCGGCACTTGCGGCGTTCCCGGCGCGGCATCATGCACCGGTTGCAGGTTGTCGTAGGTGCGTCCTCCCGTCAGCTCGCCCACGGGCGTGTCCGCACCGTCCGGCGCCTGCAGGCTGGAGGTGGTGAGCAACACATCCCGCGCCTGGCTGGCGGTCATGTAGGGAAAGCGCTGGATCACCAGGGCCAAGGCGCCGGAAACGCTCGGCGCCGCCGCGGAGGTGCCATTGGCATTCGGGATGATTTCGCCCTCAGGCCCGGCAGACGGGATGCCCGATACGCCCATTACACACCACCACTTCGAGGTGCCGCAGCGGTTGTAGACCTGGGCGCTGGTCTCGTCGTAGCCGGTGATCGAAAGGAACTTGCCTTCGATATCCGGCTTGAAAAATGGCAGGTTCGCGTTGGTGTCCGGGTTGGCACCGTGGCTGTCGTTGCCCGCCGAGATAATCTGGATAAAGGTGTTCTGGCGGGCCGCGTCGGCCATGGCGTCCATCCAGGTTTTGTGCCCGGCGTGGGCCTTGTCCCAGAACGGGCGATAGGCGGCGGTCATGTCACGCAGGTTTTGCGCGGCGCTGTCGCCGACATTACCGAAGTGGTTCTCCACGTCATCGCGCGAGCTTTGCCCCCAGCTCTGGTTGACGATCGAGACGTTCTTGGCCGCCAGGGCGTTGTAGCTGGCCATGAACGCGTTGTAGTCGAGGTCGTTGGAGCCTTGGTACCGATCGTTGTCGCTGCCGCCGGTGTTGGCGACAAAGATATTCGCATCGAAGGCGATTCCGTGCATGCCGGTGCCGTTGCGGCTGGCCCCGAGCACACCGGACATTTCCGTCCCGTGGCCATCGTTGAACGCCGGGTCATATTCCCCGGAAATACTGAAATGCTCACCCTGCTTGAACTCGCCGCTGGGCACTTCAAGACGGTAGCGCGGATGGGTGGCGTAGTACTCGCCGGTGGAGGTCACCGCCTGCACCCGGTCCTGGCCCTGGGCATTCTTGCCCTGAAACTCGAAGTGCCTGGTAAGGATGCCCGAGTCGAGCACGCCGACATTCACACCCTTGCCGGTGATGCCCAGGGCATAGGCGTAATACGCGTTGGTGCGCTCCAGGCCGGAGTTGACCTGGGCTTCCGGGGTCCTCCAGGTTTGCGCGTTGGCGCTCCAGTCACGGGTTGCGCCGGCCCAGGACTGGCCTGCGTTCAACTGCCCGCTGAGGTTGCTGCTCACGCCCGGCTCGACGTAGGTGTAAGGCTTGGCGGCCGGCAGGTTGGCAATAATGGCCTTGGAGAAATCGAGGATATTGGTGGTGTAACGGCCGCTGTTGCTGAACAGCCGGCTGCGGTAGTAATCCAGGCGCGAGGCATAGTCCAGTGGCCGCCGCGTGTCGCCGAGCATGGCGCCGATGGTCAGGTTTTCGGGTTGTAGCTCGTAGTTTTGCTTGAGGGCCGAATCGAACTTGCCGGACTGGGCGGCGAAATCCTTGGCGGCGAGATCGACGATATCCGCGTAGGCAAACCTGAGGTTTTTGTACACGGCGGTATCAGGGCCGAATGAGGCGACGGCTGTCCTGAACGCCGATTCCAATACCTGCGAGGTGTAAGGGTTGTCGTCTGCATTGGCCATAGAGCCGTGGCCCAGCCATAAGGCCAGGCCAAGTGCTATGGGCGTGAGGGGTATCGTCTTGAAACGGGGGGTGCGATTGCGTTGCGACACAGTGAAGCCATTACCTGCTACGTCCATTTTCCTTTCCCTTTGGATATGTGCGTCATCAATGAGCGATGTATCGGGCTTTTGTAATAGGCAGGGTCACGGTGAAAACCCTGGACAGGTTTTCTAAGCGTTCGTCGAATCAAGGAGGTGGTGTTCCGACGGGGTCTTGCAGTGTTCTTATAGTTTTTACCGCAAGAAAAAATGTAACAAAATAATTACAAGCACCACAAGCGCCCAGGACGCATTAACGCAGGCAAATGTCGCACAAAACAAAAAACCCGGATTTCGTGAAAAATCCGGGGTTTTTCGCAGCGGGTTCAGCGTAGTTACAGATGGGACTCGGCGTATTCAGCCAGAATCGAACGCGGTACCCCTTGCAGCGCAATGTGCACGCCGTTCGGGAAGTCCTTGAAGCGTTCCGTCAGGTAAGTCAGCCCGGAGCTGGTCGCGGACAGGTAAGGGGTATCGATCTGCGCCAGGTTGCCCAGGCACACCACTTTGGAACCGGCGCCGGCACGGGTGATGATGGTTTTCATCTGGTGCGGCGTAAGGTTCTGGCATTCATCGATCAGAATCAGGCTTTGCTGGAAGCTGCGACCTCGGATGTAGTTGAGGGATTTGAACTGCAACGGCACTTTGCTGAGGATGTAGTCGACGCTGCCATGGGTGTTTTCGTCATCCATGTGCAAGGCTTCGAGGTTGTCGGTGATCGCCCCCAGCCACGGCTCCATTTTTTCCGCTTCGGTGCCGGGCAGAAAGCCGATCTCCTGGTCCAGGCCCTGCACGCTGCGGGTGGCGATGATGCGGCGATAGCGTTTGGTCACCATGGTCTGTTCGATGGCGGCGGCCAGGGCCAGGATGGTTTTGCCCGAACCCGCGGCGCCGGTCAGGTTGACCAGATGGATGTCCGGGTCGAGCAGCGCATAGAGCGCCAGGCTCTGGTAGATATCACGCGGTTTCAGGCCCCAGGCTTCCTGGTGCAACAGGGGTTCCTGATGCAGGTCGAGGATCAGCAACTTGTCGACCTGGATCTCTTTGATCCAGCCCACGAAGCCCTGTTCATCGACAATGAACTCATTGATATGCACGGCCGGCAGGTTGTCGATCAGTTGTACCTGATGCCAGGTGCGGCCGTGGTCCTGACGGGTTTCGACCTTGCTGACACGGTCCCAGAACGAGCCGGTCATCATGTGATAACCACGCGAAAGCATCGACACGTCGTCGACCAGTTGGTCGGTACTGTAGTCCTCGGCAGCGATCCCACACGCTCGTGCCTTGAGGCGCATATTAATGTCTTTGGTCACCAGCACCACGCGCAGGTCCTTGTCGCGGGCGTGCAGGTCGATCAATTGGTTGATGATTTTGTTGTCGTTCAGGTTTTCCGGCAGCAGGCTGTTGGGCTCGCTGCGCTTGCTCATCAGGATCGACAGCAAACCCTTGGGCCCGCTCTTGCCACGCTGGATGGGCACGCCGACTTCAACGTCCTCGGGCGAAGCTTCACCCAGGGTCTTATCGATCAGGCGGATGGCCTGGCGGCATTCGGCGGCAACGCTGTGGTGGCCGCTTTTGAGTTTGTCGAGCTCCTCAAGCACGATCATCGGGATGGCGACGTGGTGTTCTTCGAAGTTCAGCAGTGCGTTTGGATCGTGGATCAATACGTTGGTATCAAGCACATAAAGGATTGGCTGGTCGGAAGAAGGGTTACGTCCATGATCATCCATACTCGGTCACCTTTGTGGGAGCCATTCGACGCAATACCTGGGCGGTGCTGCGCCTCGATTCGACCACCGATTGCACCTTGAGTAAGGTCAAGTGCAGTGCCCACAGAAGGAGTCTTGGAAGACGCCACCTGTGCTGCAGGTTTCGGCGATCTGACTTCGTAATACCGCAAAACCCATGACAGGAAAAAGCACTTTGACGCTTTTTTGAAGTTTATTTTTCAGGATGACGAATAGCACTAGCCGAGTGCCATGTACCCCGTTAAAGTCGGAAGTCCGCCTGCATCGAAATGTCGCAGCAAATCACCCCGAAAATTCCTCATCCCCAGCAGGGCCGGGCATTCTCAGCGAAATGCCTCGCGACACTCTTGCCAACCCAAGCCACTCTGCGTCGTTGCCTGCAATACCATCGGCAATGCCACCCGCGCCTTGTCCTGGGTGTCGTGAAACACGATCACGCCTTTGCGCCACAGCAGCATCAGCGTCAGCACCCGCTGCGCCGACTCATCGGCCTTGAGCTTGCCCGGCTCGTCCTGGGAATCGATGTCCCATAACGCCACTTGCAAGCCCTGTTGCTGGAAGAAGCCCTGGCTGTCCGCACGGCGTTGCCCATACGGTGGGCGGAACAAGGGCACATAATTTTCCGGCATCAGGTTCTGTACCAGCCCGGCACTGCGGGTGATGGAGCTTTGCCAGTCGACCCAATGGCTGTGGGAGCGGTACTGCCAGCCCTGAAGACCCACGCACTGCCCTTGGTACAGCGCCTGCACATCGGCAGCGGAACTGCGCTCCACACGAGTTTGCAAGCTGCTGCCAAGAACAAAGAACGTCGCGTTCATCTTTTGCTTGCGCAGGTAATCGGTGAGCCAGTCGGTATTGCCGCTGACAGGTGCAGGGCCACCGTCGAAGGTCAGTAAAAACATCCGGTCATTGAGTTCATCACCGTTGCGCTCATGAGCGCCAAAGCGCGCCACTTCACTGCTGATTTGCGGAAACAGCGCAGCCTTGCGCAACAACTCGTCCAGATAGCGTACGTGGAAGTGCCGGCTGGGGGCGGCCCAGCCTATATAGAAAGAGTTGTCACTGACCTCGAACTTGCCAGCCTGCTCACGCAGGTCGTCCATGTTTTCCACCAGGTAGCAGAACGAGGCGTCTTCTTCGCAGCTCTGCTGGGCGAACGTGTAGTTCTCCAACAGCCGTTGCCAGAGCTGGCGACGCAGGTCGTCGATAGCAGCCAGGTTGATGATCTTCAACCCCAAGCGCTGCTTGAGCGCGGCGTCGTCCAGGGCTTCGCTGGCGAGCAGGCCGTGGGCAAACATCAGGATCTCCGCACGCGAAGCCACATCGAACAGCGCCGGGCTGGCGAGTTTTTCCGGCCAGGTACTACGATCCAGGCTGGCGACATCCACCGGCGCGGCCTGGGCATTCAGGCACAGCAGGCAAGCGGACAATAAAAGCGCTAAACGCACACGGGGTCTCCCTCTGCAGAGTTACCGCCCATCATAGCGGACTGGCCCGCCCTTTTTGTGTAGGAGCGAGCTTGCTCGCGAAAAACGTCTGGGCACCGCGTTTATTCAGTCTGCCAGCATTCTCGTTGACGACTTTCGCGAGCAAGCTCGCTCCTACGCAAAAACCGGGGCCTATCGGCTTGATAGGTGGAGTCGAACGCTCCAACCCCCTAGAATCCCCCCACGATTCCAGGAGCCAACTTCATGCTGATGGTGATTTCCCCCGCCAAAACCCTCGACTTCGAGTCCAAGCCGGTCACTGCGCGCTTCACCCAGCCGCAGTACCTGGACCACTCCCAGGAACTGATCGAGCAACTGCGCGAACTGAGCCCGGCGCAAATCAGTGAGCTGATGCACGTCTCCGACAAGATCGGTGGCCTCAACGCCGCGCGTTTCGGCAGCTGGACGCCCGCCTTCACTCCGGCCAACGCCAAGCAGGCGCTGCTGGCGTTCAAGGGCGACGTGTATACCGGCCTGAATGCCGAGACCTTCAGCGACGCTGATTTCAGCTATGCCCAGGACCACCTGCGCATGCTCTCGGGCCTCTACGGCCTGCTGCGCCCGTTGGATTTGATGATGCCGTACCGCCTGGAGATGGGTACCAAGCTGGCCAATGCCCGTGGCAAGGACCTTTACGCGTTCTGGGGCACGCGCATCAGCGAGTGGTTGAATGAGGCACTGGCCGAGCAAGGCGACGATGTGCTGCTCAACCTGGCGTCCAATGAGTATTTTTCGGCGGTCAAGCGCACGGCCTTGAAGGCACGGATCATCAACACCGAGTTCAAGGACCTGAAGAACGGCCAATACAAGATCATCAGCTTCTACGCGAAAAAAGCCCGGGGCATGATGAGCCGGTTTGTGATTGAAGAACGCATCAACGACCCGGCGCAGCTCAAGCAGTTCGATGTGCAGGGTTACCGCTTCAATGCGGAGCAGTCCAAGCCGGACAACCTGGTGTTCTTGCGCGATCACGCACCGGAATAAGACCGGTACAGCCACCAACATCAACTGTGGGAGCTGGCTTGCCTGCGATAGCGGTGTATCAGCAACATGTGAGTCAGCTGACCCTCCGCTATCGCAGGCACGCCAGCTCCCACCTTTTTTGTCTGCATTTCACCTCGAGAATCGTCATTTATTTGACGTCAAAAAATATCACGATACATCCCTAACAATTTCTTCACTCGACACTCGTCGGTTTTTTTCGTAGTGGCACCACTTTTTTTTAACAGTAGTGGCACAAAACTATCCTCTCGCACCAACTCCCCATAACTACTGGCCTAAATAGCAAGTGCTATCAATATAGTACCAGTGCCATCTTTTCTAATATTTCAAAAAATTTCCGGAAAGGGGATGAGCGGCCAGGAACTTCGTCCTGAAGCACCGCTCATACCACCGGTAACGAAATTCTCTGTTTACGTAAGAGATGACTTACATACCGACCAATGGAAGTAGCCAAGTTGTCATAAAGCACTTTGGCTCGAAGGTCATATTATCAACTGATTGAGTTGAGGGCGGCGATAAGGACTCATTGCCAACCCCTAAAGGCCAAGGCAGCGCTGACCTAAATGAGCCAGTGTTAACACCCAAGGCATTGATATCAAAAGGCTTATTGCCTGTATCAAAGCCCTGCGGCACTGGCGCCGGACCCTTCCGCCATGGAAAACCGGCTGCATTTCAGGGCAAGCCCCAATAACAAGGCCACGTTGCGCACAACTTGAGTGCAATAGTTAGTCACTCGCTATTTAACATGCCTGCACGCGGTAAGTCGGCGTCTATTCGCCCAACTTTCGCGGCATCAGTGACGCTTGCAAACATGAACTCCGGCCATCTAATGGCATGATTTAAACATAGAGGTAATTGCGATGCGCATCAGCATATTTGGTTTGGGTTACGTTGGCGCCGTGTGTGCCGGTTGCCTGTCTGCCCGAGGCCATGAAGTGGTCGGCGTAGACATCTCCAAGGAAAAGATCGACCTGATCAATGCGGGTAAATCCCCCATCGTTGAACCGGGTCTGGGCGAACTGTTGAGCCAAGGCATCGCAACCGGTCGACTGCGCGGCACCACCAACTTCGCCGAAGCCATCCGCGACACCGACCTGTCGATGATCTGCGTCGGTACGCCGAGCAAGAAAAACGGCGACCTGGAGCTCAACTACATCGAATCGGTATGCCGTGAGATCGGTTTTGTGCTGCGCGACAAGACCACTCGCCACACCATCGTGGTGCGCAGCACCGTACTGCCAGGCACCGTGGCCAATGTGGTGATCCCGATCCTCGAAGACTGCTCCGGCAAGAAAGCCGGTGTGGATTTCGGCGTTGCGGTCAACCCGGAGTTCCTGCGTGAATCCACCGCCATCGCCGACTACGACCTGCCGCCGATGACCGTCATCGGTGAGTTCGACACCGCCTCCGGCGATGTCCTGCAGTCGCTGTACGAAGAGCTCGATGCGCCGATCATCCGCAAAGACATCGCCGTCGCCGAAATGATCAAGTACACCTGCAACGTGTGGCACGCCACCAAAGTCACCTTCGCCAACGAGATCGGCAACATCGCCAAGGCCGTCGGCGTCGATGGTCGTGAAGTGATGGAAGTGGTGTGCCAGGACAAGACCCTCAACCTGTCCCAGTACTACATGCGCCCAGGCTTCGCTTTCGGCGGTTCGTGCCTGCCCAAAGACGTGCGTGCCCTCACCTACCGCGCCGGTTCCCTGGACGTGGAAGCACCGCTGCTCAACTCGCTGATGCGCAGCAACGAGTCCCAGGTACAGAACGCCTTCGACATCGTGTCCAGCCACGACAAGCGCAAAGTCGCGCTGCTGGGCCTGAGCTTCAAGGCCGGCACTGACGACCTGCGTGAAAGCCCGCTGGTAGAGCTGGCAGAAATGCTGATCGGCAAGGGTTACGACCTGAGCATCTACGACAGCAACGTCGAATACGCCCGTGTACATGGCGCGAACAAGGACTACATCGAAGGCAAGATCCCTCACGTGTCGTCCCTGCTCAACTCGGATTTCGATGATGTGATCAACAACTCCGACGTGATCATCCTCGGTAACCGTGACGAGAAGTTCCGTGCCCTGGCGCATAACGCTCCGGAAGGCAAGCAAGTGGTCGACCTGGTGGGCTTCATGTCCAAGGCCACCAGCGTGAGTGGCCGTACCGAAGGTATTTGCTGGTAACAGCAACGGCAAGTTTCAGGCTGCCAGTGGCTTACCCCCAGCGCTTGCAGCCTGAAGCCTCCTCACCTTGCGGATGACGCTTATGTCCAAGTTAAAACATGTATTTCTGCAATCCGCCGGCTGGCTGTTCTTTCTCAGCCTGCTGATGGGTCTCGCCCTGCTGTTGCCGGCGAGCACCTTCGATTCGCAATCGAAGAATTTTATTTTCCTGATTGGTGCCGTGGGTATCTGGCGCTACTCGATGGGCGCGACGCATTTCTTTCGCGGCATGCTGTTCCTGTACGTGGTGTACCCGCACCTGCGCCGCAAAGTGCGCAAGCTGGGCAAGGCCGCCGACCCGTCCCATGTGTTCCTGATGGTCACCAGTTTTCGCATCGACGCGCTGACCACCGCCCAGGTCTATAGCTCGGTGATTCGCGAAGCCATCGACTGCGGCTTCCCCACCACCGTGGTCTGCTCGCTGGTGGAAATGTCCGATGAGCTGCTGGTCAAGAGCCTCTGGGAAAAGCTCAACCCGCCGGCTCACGTCAAGCTCGACTTCGTGCGTATCGCCGGTACTGGCAAGCGTGACGGCCTGGCGTTCGGTTTCCGTGCCATCTCCCGCCACTTGCCGGACGACCGCGCCGTGGTTGCCGTGATCGATGGCGACACCGTGCTGGCCGAAGGCGTAGTGCGCAAGACCGTGCCGTGGTTCCAGCTGTTCGGCAATGTCGGTGGCCTGACCACCAACGAATTCTGCGAAGTGCGCGGCGGCTACATCATGAGCGAATGGCACAAGCTGCGCTTCGCCCAACGCCACATCAACATGTGCTCCATGGCTCTGTCCAAGCGCGTGCTGACCATGACCGGGCGCATGTCGGTGTTCCGCGCCAGCGTAGTGACTGACCCGGGCTTTATCGCCGACGTGGAAAGCGACTCGCTGCAACACTGGCGCCTGGGCCGCTTCAAGTTCCTCACCGGGGATGACAAGTCCAGCTGGTTCAGCCTGATGCGCCTGGGCTACGACACCTTCTACGTGCCGGATGCCGCGATCAATCCCGTGGAACACCCGCCGGAAAAGAGCTTTATCAAAGCCAGCCGCAAGCTGATGTTCCGCTGGTACGGCAACAACCTGCGCCAGAACTCCCGTGCCCTGGGCCTGGGCGTGCGTCGCCTCGGCTTGTTCACCAGCGTGGTGCTGTTCGACCAGCGCGTGTCGATGTGGACCTCCCTGCTCGGCCTGACCGTGGCCATGATCGCCACCTTCAAGTACGGCGGCGCGTTCATCCTCGCCTACCTGCTGTGGATCGGCATTACCCGCCTGATCCTCACCCTGCTGTTGTCGTGCTCCGGCCACAAGATCGGCCCGGCCTACCCGCTGATTCTCTATTACAACCAGATCATGGGCGCGTTGGTGAAGATCTACGTGTTCTTCCGCCTTGATCAACAGTCCTGGACCCGCCAGGACACCAAACTGACCCGCGATTTGGCCAGCTTTCAACGTTGGTTCAACACCTGGTCGTCTCGGACCATGACCTTCTCCGCCGGCAGCATCTTCGTTGCCGTGTTGCTGATGATGGTCTGACCCTGCCAAGCCTGAATTAACTAGGAAATCGAATACTATGAACAGCCAAGTAAACGCCAACGTTGTCCACGAATCCGAAGCCCAGCGCCAACACGCCCGGGTGAAAATCCCGGCCAAGCTGCGCTTCTTCAACAGCGACCGCACGCCGACCGAAGCAAAGGTTATCGACCTGTCCGCCGGCGGCCTGGCCTTCACCGCCACCCAGCCGCTCACCATCGGCCAAGTGCACAAAGGCCGCCTGCAGTTCGTGATCGACAACCTCGGCCTGGCCATGGACGTGGAGCTGCAGATTCGCTCCTACGACCGCCAGACCGGCCGCACCGGTTGCCAGTTCCAGAACCTCGATGCCCAGGATATTTCCACCCTGCGCCACCTGATCACCTCGCACCTGTCTGGCGACATCGTGACTATGGGCGACGTACTCGCGACCCTGCAACGCGACAACTTCACCAAGGCACGCAAGGTCAAGGATGGCGGCAGCGGCATGACCGCGTTCGGTCGCCTGCGCGCCGTGACCTTCAGCCTGGCGATCTTTTTGGTGGGCCTGGCGGCCTTCGGTTTTGTGGTCAAGTCGCTCTACGGCATGTACTTCGTCAGCCACGCCCAGGCCGGCCTCGTCAGCGTACCGGGCATGAACGTGACCATGCCCCGTGACGGCACCGTGCAAAGCCTGCTCAAAGGTGACTCGGTAGCGGCCAAGGGCGCGCCACTGGCTACTTTCAGCACGAGCATGCTCGATGTACTCAAGGGCCACTTGGACGAAGACCAGTTGCAACCGGCCAAGGTTGAAGAGCTGTTCGGCAAGCAAATGACCGGCACCCTGACGTCGCCCTGCGATTGCGTGGTAGCCCAGCAATTGGTCGCCGACGGCCAGTACGCCAGCAAAGGTGATGTGATCTTCCAACTGGTGCCACGCGGCAGCCAGGCCAATGTGGAAGCGCGCTTCAGCTATCGCCAGTTTGGTGATGTGCGCCCAGGTACGCAGGTGAACTTCCAGGTCGCCGACGAAGAACAAGTGCGCACCGGCACCATCGTCAGCAGCACCAGCCTGAACAGCGCCGACCTGTCCTCCGACATCCGCGTGCAAATCAAGCCCGACGCACCGCTGGACAGCACCTACGCCGGCCGCCCGGTGGAAGTCACCAGCGACCGTGGCCCATCGTTGAACTGGCTGATCGACAAAGCCATGGCTCACGGTCTGTAAGCGAGGACATGCCTGTGAACTCTATTCCAACAACACCGCTGACCTCTGTGGGAGCCGGGCTTGCCCGCGATGCAGGCGACTCGGTGCATCAGTTGCACCGCAGCGATGCCATCGCAGGCAAGCCAGCTCCCACACAGAGCAGATTTCACTTGGCCTCTGCGTACTGCGCGCTGGCACTGGCCGTAAGCCTGGCCGGTTGCGCCGGCCTGCCCGACCAGCGCCTGGCCAACGAAGCCCTCAAGCGCGGCGACACCGTCACCGCCCAGCAGAATTACCAGCAACTGGCGGAACTGGGCTACAGCGAGGCCCAGGTGGGCCTGGCCGATATCCAGGTCGGCACCCGCGATCCGGCGCAGATCCAGCAGGCCGAAGCCACTTACCGTGCAGCGGCGGACACCTCGCCACGCGCCCAGGCACGCCTGGGTCGCCTGCTGGCGACCAAGCCCGGCGCCAGCGAAGCCGAACACCACGAAGCCGAAACGTTGCTGAAAAAAGCCTTTGCCAATGGCGAAGGCAATACCTTGATCCCGCTGGCAATGCTGTACCTGCAATACCCGCACAGCTTTCCCAACGTGAATGCCCAACAGCAGATCAGCAAGTGGCAGGCAGCCGGTTACCCGGAGGCCGGCCTGGCCCAGGTGCTGCTGTATCGCACCCAGGACACCTACGACCAACACCTGGACGATGTGGAGCGCATCTGCAAAGCCGCGCTGAACACCACCGATATCTGCTACGTCGAGCTGGCCACGGTCTATCAGAAAAAACAGCAGCCGGAACAACAGGCCGAACTGCTCAAGCAAATGGAAGCCGGCTACAGCCGTGGCACCGTCACCGCCCAGCGCGTCGACAGCGTCGCCCGCGTACTCGGCGATGCCACCCTCGGCACCCCGGACGAAAAAACCGCCCAGGCTTTGCTTGAAAAAATCGCCCCCGGCTACCCGGCGTCCTGGGTCAGCCTGGCGCAACTGCTCTACGACTTTCCCGAACTGGGCGACGTCGACCAGATGATGAAGTACCTCGACAACGGCCGTGCCGCCGACCAGCCACGCGCTGAATTGCTGCTGGGCAAGCTCTACTACGAAGGCAAGTGGGTGCCGGCCGATGCCAAGGCTGCCGAGGCGCATTTCGAAAAAGCCGTGGGCCGTGAAGTGGCCGCCGATTACTACCTCGGCCAGATCTACCGCCGTGGCTACCTGGGCAAGGTTTACCCGCAAAAAGCCCTGGACCACCTGCTGACCGCAGCGCGCAACGGCCAGAACAGCGCCGACTTCGCCATCGCCCAACTGTTTTCCCAAGGCAAGGGCACCAAGCCCGACCCGTTGAACGCCTATGTCTTCAGCCAGTTGGCCAAGGCCCAGGACACGCCAGAGGCCAACGACCTAGCCACCCAGCTTGAAGCGCCGCTGACGCCTGAGCAACGCGCCGAAGGCCAACGCCTGGTGCAACAGGAACTGGCCGCCCGCGGCACCCTGGCCCAAAGCACGCTGCAACTGCACGCCCTGCAAGAAGAAGACGGCGAGGAATCCCTATGAAGCTCAACCCATTCGTCAAGGCCGGTATCGGCCTGTCCTTCGCCCTGCTTTGGTCGTGCCCGACCCTGGCCGCGCTCACCGAAGCCAAGAATTTCGGCCTGGAAGTCAAAGCCACCGCGCAGTCTGAAGATGACCGCGACCTCGGCACCCAGAAAGGCGGCGACGTCAACGGCATCGGCCTCGACCTGCGCCCCTGGATCTACGGCGAAAGCGGCGCGTGGAGTGCCTACGCCATGGGCCAGGCGGTGGTGTCCAGCGACATCATCGAGACCGACACCCTGCAACAGTCGGCCGATGACACCACCGAGCAGCAGTCGAGCAACGACGACCGCAAGGCCAAGAAAAACTATCTGGCCCTGCGTGAGTTCTGGGTCGGCTACAGCGGCTTCACGCCCTACCCCGGCGAGATCCTCAAGTTCGGCCGCCAGCGCCTGCGCAATGACGACGGCCAATGGCGCGACACCAACATCGAAGCGCTGAACTGGACCTTCGACACCACCTTGCTCAAGGCCAATGTCGGCGCCGCCGAACGCTTCAGCGAATACCGCACCGACCTCAAGGAGTTGTCGCCGGTCGACAAAGACCGCCAGCACTTCTACGCCGACGCTGCCTACCAGTGGACGCCGGGCCAGTGGATCGGCGCGCGCGGCCACCACACCCATGACGACGGCAAGCTCGACTACGCCGAACCGGGTGTCGCCAGCGACCCGTTGGACAAGCGCGAAAACGGCGACCTGACCTGGCTGGGCATCGAAGCCAACAGCGATGCCTATAACTGGCGCAACACCAACACGGTCAACTACTGGGCCAGCATCACCGGCATGCGCGGCGACCGCGACAAGGTCAACGCCTTGAACGCCGACGGCACGCGCCCCACCAGCGCCAAGCGCAGCGATGACCTGAGCGGCTGGGCCACCGACATCGGCGTGCGCCTGCGCCTGGACCCGCAGTGGCAAGTGGGTGCTGCCTATTCCCGCGCCAGTGCCGAGTACGAGCAGAACGGCCTGCAAAGCAACCGTTCGAACTGGACTGGTACCCAGTCTCGCGTGCATCGCTTCGGTGAAGCGTTTCGCGGCGAAATGAACAACATGCAGTCCATGAGCCTGTTCGGTTCCTGGCAACTGCGCGAGGACTATGACGCCAGCCTGGTGTACCACAAGTTCTGGCGCGTGGACGGCAACAAACCGGTGGGCAGCAACGGTATCGACGCGGTGCAGAACAACACCGATGACGTCACCGGCGCGATCCTCTCCAGCACCTCCCTGCCCCTTGAAGACGGCAAGAAAGACCTCGGCCAAGAGATGGACCTGGTGGTCACCAAGTACTTCAAGAAAGGCTTGCTGCCTGCGGCGCTGAGCCAGTCGATCGACGAGCCGTCGGCCCTGGTGCGTTTGCGTGCCGGCGTGTTCAAGCCCGGCGATGCCTATGGCAGCCAGGTCGACTCCTACATGCACCGCGCGTTCGTCGACGTGGTCTGGAAATTCTGATGGGAGCCTGCGCCATGAATGCTCAAAGCCTACTCGTCGCGGCAATGCTGATGGCCAGCGCCACAGCGTTCGCCGATACGGCGGCCAAGGCGCCGACCATCGCCAAGGAACTGCAACAGGCCAAGACCTACACCATTTCCAGCCCGCCCACCGCGCCGCTGGAAATGGCCAAGCCGGCGCTGCCCGACCTGTCGGGCTACACCGCGCAGGCGATGGAAAAGAAGATCGTCAAGACCAAGGCGGGCAAAATCAGCATCCGCCGCATGATGCAGGAAGACGCGCTCAAGGACTTTATCGGCGGCGATAACAAGATGGCCGAATGGGTGGTGCGCCAGCATGGCATTCCCCAGGCGATCTTCGTCGACGACGGTTACATGAACCTCAAGGACCTACTGGGCAAGGTGCCCAAGCAGTACTTCAGCGAAACCTCGCCGGGGGTGTTCCTGGCCAAGTTGCCGATCGTGGTGGGCCGTAAAGGCATCCTCGACATCGACAAAAACACCCAGGAACTGCGCCTGTCCCAGCAAGCCGGCTCGTTTTTGATCAACGACGGCCAGCTGTTCGTGCGTGACACCAAGGTCACCGGCTGGGACGAAAAAGCCAACGGCCCGGCGCTGTTCAAGTCGGCCAAAGAGTTCCGCCCGTTCCTGCTGGCCTGGGGCGGCACCGAGACCTATATCTCCAAGACCAAGATGGCCAGCTTCGGCTACGCCAACAGTAAGTCGTACGGGGTGAGTATTTCCCAGTACACGCCGAACATGGCCAAGGTGCTCAAGCGCCCTGAACCGACCGGCTGGATCATCGACTCCGAGTTCTCGGACATGTGGTACGGCTTCTACTGCTACGAGACCACAGGCTTTGTGATCAAGGGCAATACCTACAAAGACAACATCGTCTACGGCATTGACCCCCACGACCGTTCCCACGGCCTGATCATCGCGGACAACACCGTGTACGGCACCAAGAAGAAGCACGGCATCATCATTTCCCGGGAGGTGAACGACAGCTTCATCTTCAACAACCGCAGCTATGACAACAAGCTGTCGGGCTTGGTGATCGACCGTAACAGCGTCAACAACCTGATCGCCGACAACGAGATCTACCGCAACCACACCGACGGCATCACCCTCTATGAGAGCGGCGACAACCTGCTGTGGGGCAACAAGGTGATCAGCAACCGTCGCCACGGAATCCGCGTGCGTAACAGCGTGAACATCAAGCTCTACGAAAACACCTCGATGGCCAACGGCCTGACCGGCGTGTACGGCCACATCAAGGACTTGACCGACACCGACCGCGACATCGCCCTCGACCCGTTCGATGCCAAGGTGTCGCTGATCGTGGTCGGCGGTGAACTGGCGGGTAACGGCAGCGGGCCGCTGTCCATCGACTCGCCGTTGAGTATCGAGCTGTATCGCGTGTCGATGCTGGCGCCGACCAAATCCAGCGGCATCAGCTTCTCCGGCATCCTGGGTGACCGCCAGGAAGAAATTCTCGACCTGCTGGTGCGCCAGCAGAAAGCCGTGCTGATCGACCCCGTCGAACGCCAGACCGAATTGCAGGACTGAGGATGACCCTTATGCACCCACACATGATCAAACTGCTGAGCCTCTCGGGTCTGACCCTCGGCCTGCTGGCGGCCAGCCAGGGCGTACGCGCCGATGAAGTGAAAGCCCCGACCTTCACCGCCGAACCGTGCTGCAGCCTGTGCCCGGCCGCCCATGACGCGAAAAACTACACCACGCGCTACCAGCAGAACTTCACCACCCTGGTACAAGCCCAGGGCGACTGGCTGTTCCGTACCCAGGAAGACCTGCGCACCGAATTCGACACCACCCCGGCCGGCTACAAACGCATGCAGCAGCTGCACGATGCGTTCAAGGCCAAGGGCGTGGAACTGGTGGTGGTCTACCAGCCGACCCGTGGCCTGGTGAACCGCAACAAGCTCAACCCTGAGGAAAAGGCCAAATACGATTTCGACAAGGCCTTGACCAACTACAAGACCATGCTCGGTCGTTTCGCCAAGATGGGCTACGTGGTGCCAGACCTATCGCCGCTGACCAACGAGCAACTGCCGGATGAATTGCCGGCCCACGATTTCTACTTCCGTGGCGACCAGCACTGGACCCCATACGGCGCCCAGCGCACCGCGAAAATCGTCGCGGCCAAGGTCAAGCAGATGCCGGAATATGCCGAGATTCCCAAGCGTGAGTTCGAGACCAAGCGCTCGGGCCGCATGGGCAAGACCGGCACCCTGCACAACATGGCCGGGCAACTGTGCGGCACCAGCTATGCGATCCAGTACATGGACCAGTTCACCACCGAACCCAAGGGCGAGGCCGGTGACGGTGACCTGTTCAGTGATTCGGGCAACCCACAGATCACCCTGGTGGGTACCAGCCATAGCGGCAAGAACTACAACTTTGCCGGTTTCCTCGAAGAAGAAATCGGTGCCGACATCCTCAACGTCGCCTTCCCCGGCGGTGGCCTGGAAGGCTCGATGTTGCAGTACCTGGGCAGCGACGAGTTCCAGAAGACCCCACCGAAGATCCTGATCTGGGAATTCTCGCCGCTGTACCGTCTCGACCAGGAAACCATCTACCGCCAGATGATGGCGCTGCTGGACAACGGCTGCGAAGGCAAGACCGCGCAGATGTCGGCCAGCACCACGCTCAAACCCGGCAAAAACGAACTGATGGTCAACAGCGCCAACAAAGACCTGCGCAACGCCAACCATCAGGTCGATATCCGCTTCGCCGATCCGTCGGTGAAAACCTTGCAAGCCACCCTCTGGTACATGAACGGGCGCCACGAGGACATCAAGATCGAGAAACCCGAAACATCCGATACAGACGGGCGTTTCGCCTTTGAACTGCGCACCGATGAAGACTGGGCCTCGCAGAACTTGCTGGCCGTGGAAGTGCAGGGCCCCGAAGCGGGCGCTGCGGCGCAGAAGGTTGAAGCGAAAATTTGCACACGCAACGTATTCCCAAGCGGTGGTCAGCAGACCGCCCAACTCGGGAAGTGAGGTTACCTATGCAAAAGTTATTGCTCCCTGGCCTGCTGGGCCTGGCCATGTTCGCAGGTTCCGTCAATGCGGCGGCGCCACTGCGTCCGCCCCAGGGCTATTTCGCACCGATCGAAGCGTTCAAGACCGGCGACTTCAAGAATGATTGCGACAGCATGCCAACGCCCTACACCGGGCCGTTGCAGTTTCGCAGCAAGTACGAAGGCTCCGACAAGGCCCGTTCGACCCTGAATGTGCAGTCGGAAAAAGCCTTTCGCGACAGCACCGCTGACATCACCAAGCTGGAAAAAGACACCAGCAAGCGCGTGATGCAGTTCATGCGCGACGGCCGTCCACAGCAGCTCGAATGCACCCTGAACTGGCTGGTGTCATGGGCCAAGGCCGATGCGTTGATGTCCAAGGACTTCAACCACACCGGCAAGTCCATGCGCAAATGGGCGCTGGGCAGCATGGCCTCGGCCTATGTACGTCTGAAGTTCTCCGAATCGCAACCGCTGGCCAAGTACCCGCAGCAAGCCCAGCAAATCGAAGCCTGGTTCAACAAGCTGGCCGACCAGGTGGTGAGCGACTGGGACAACCTGCCCCTGGAAAAAACCAACAACCACTCCTACTGGGCCGCGTGGTCGGTGATGGCAACGTCCATCGCTACCAACCGCCGCGACCTGTTTGATTGGGCGGTGAAGGAATACAAGGTCGGCGTGAACCAGGTCGATGACCAGGGTTTCCTGCCGAACGAATTGAAGCGCCAGCAGCGCGCCCTGTCGTACCACAACTACGCCCTGCCGCCGCTGTCGATGATCGCCAGTTTTGCGCTGGTCAACGGTGTGGACCTGCGCCAGGAAAACAACAGCGCGCTCAAGCGCCTGGGCGACAAGGTGCTGGCCGGGGTGAAAGACCCGGACATCTTCGAGCAGAAAAACGGCAAAGAGCAGGACATGAAAGACCTCAAGGAAGACATGAAGTTTGCCTGGCTTGAGCCCTTCTGCACGCTCTACACCTGCGCCCCGGAGGTGATCGAGCGCAAGCATGGCATGCAACCGTTCAAGACCTTCCGCCTGGGCGGTGACCTGACCAAGGTCTACGACCCGGCGCATGAAAAAGGCAATAAAGGCAGCTAGTCGCTGATCGTTCCCACGCTCTGCGTGGGAATGCAGCACGGGACGCTGTGCGTCCCAAAGCGTGGCGCAGAGCGCCACAAGAGGCATTCCCACGCAGAGCGTGGGAACGATCACAGCCTCCCCCGAAATCGTGGGGGGGTTTGGGGGGGCTCTGGCCCTTGACTGTTGGTTAAACATGGAGAGATCGGGATGGTTTTCTCGTCCAATGTGTTCCTGTTTCTGTTCTTGCCGATCTTTCTCGGCTTGTACTACTTGAGCGGGCAACGCTATCGCAACCTGCTGCTGCTGATTGCCAGCTACGTGTTCTACGCCTGGTGGCGAGTGGACTTCCTGGCGCTGTTCGCGGCCGTCACGCTGTGGAACTACTGGATCGGCCTCAAGGTCGGTGCCGCCGGTGTACGCACCAAGCCGGCGCAGCGTTGGCTGTTGCTTGGGGTGGCGGTCGACCTGTGCATCCTCGGCTACTTCAAGTACGCCAACTTCGGTGTCGACAGCATCAATGTGATGATGAAGTCGGCAGGCCTGGAGCCGTTCATCCTCACCCACGTGCTGTTGCCGATCGGGATCTCGTTCTACATTTTCGAGTCCATCAGCTACATCATCGACGTGTACCGTGGTGACACGCCGGCAACGCGTAACCTGATCGACTTTGCGGCGTTCGTGGCGATCTTCCCGCACCTGATTGCCGGCCCGGTGTTGCGTTTTCGCGACCTGGCCGACCAGTTCAACAACCGCACCCACACCCTGGATAAATTCTCCGAGGGCTGCACGCGGTTCATGCAGGGTTTCATCAAGAAGGTCTTTATTGCTGACACCCTCGCGGTGGTGGCCGACCATTGCTTCGCCCTGCAAAACCCCACCACGGGCGATGCCTGGCTCGGCGCGCTGGCCTACACCGCGCAACTGTACTTCGACTTCTCCGGCTACAGCGACATGGCCATTGGCTTGGGCTTGATGATGGGTTTCCGCTTCATGGAAAACTTCAAGCAGCCCTACATCAGCCAGTCGATCACCGAGTTCTGGCGGCGCTGGCACATCAGCCTGTCCACCTGGCTGCGTGACTACCTGTACATCACCCTGGGCGGCAACCGCAAAGGCACCCTGACCACCTACCGCAACCTGTTCCTGACCATGTTGCTCGGTGGCCTGTGGCATGGCGCGAACATCACCTACATCGTGTGGGGCGCCTGGCACGGCATGTGGCTGGCGATTGAAAAAGCCATCGGCCTGAACACCGCGCCGCGCAGTTTCAATGTGCTGCGCTGGGCCTTCACCTTCCTGCTGGTGGTGATGGGCTGGGTGATCTTCCGCGCCGAAAACCTGCACGTCGCAGGCCGCATGTACGGTGCGATGTTCAGCTTCAGCGAATGGTCGCTGTCGGAACTCAACCGCGCCAACCTTACCGGCCTGCAAGTGGCAACCCTGGTAGTGGCCTACGCCACGTTGGCGTTCTTCGGTCTGCGTGACTTCTACACCAATCGCCCTGCCGACAAGACCAAGCCGGCTGATCCGAGCCTGATCAAGGCGGTACCTGGCGACAACCCAGGCAGCATTCACGAGCCCGGTTTCAGCGTGGGCCGTGACGCCGCCGTGCAACCGGCCTACTGGACCGCTGACTGGCCACGCTACGCCATGCGCGCTGCGGTGCTGCTGCTGTTCGTGGCGTCGATTCTCAAACTGTCGGCGCAGAGTTTCTCGCCGTTCCTTTACTTCCAATTCTGAGGGAGCCGACCATGACCCGCTCATTACGCGTCCTCTACATAAGCCTGTTCCTGGTGCTGTTGCTGGCACTCGGCGCCTGGTCGCTGCGCAGCTTCTTTGGCTTCAGCACCAACGCCGATGCCACCGTGCTCAACGGTCGCTGGACCAAAGCCGTCGAGACCCACTACGACGACGAGTTCCCGATCAAGCGCCTGGGCACCAACCTGTGGGCCGCGCTGGACTACAAGCTGTTCAATGAAGGGCGCCCTGGCGTGGTGCTGGGCCGCGATAACTGGTTGTACAGCGACGAGGAATTCACCCCCGCCGTCAACGAAGACCAGAACCTGCAAGGCAACTACGCGCTGGTCGAAGGCGTACGCCAGAAGCTCAAGGCCCAGGGTATCCAACTGGTGATGGCGATCGTGCCGGCCAAGGTGCGCCTGTATCCGGAGCATCTGGGTGAAGTGAAACCGGCCAGCGTGCACGCCAACCTGTACCAGGACTTCCATGCCCGAGTGGCGGCGGACAACATTCCTGCTCCAGATCTGCTCGGCCCGCTGCAACAGGCCAAGCTCGCCGGCAAGCAAGTGTTCCTGCGCACCGATACTCACTGGACACCGGACGGTGCCGAAGTCGCCGCCAAGCAATTGGCCAAGGCGATTGCCGACAAGACCCCACTGAGCGGCGAGCCGCAGCGCTTTGTCACCGAGGCTGAGAAAACCGAGCCGCATAAAGGCGACTTGCGTTTGTTCCTGCCCCTGGACCCGCTGTTCGAAAACCTGATGCCGCCTAAAGAGCCGCTGGAAAAACGCGTCACGCACCTGGCCGAAGAGAAAGGTGATGACGCGCTGTTCAGCGACAGCGAAACCCCGGTGGCCTTGGTGGGCACCAGCTACAGCGCCAACCCCAACTGGAACTTCGTGGGCGCGCTCAAGCAAGCCTTGCACAGCGACGTGGTCAGCTACGCCGAAGACGGCCACGGCCCGATCCTGCCGATGCTCAGCTACCTCAAAAGTGACGACTTCAAGAACAACCCGCCCCAGGTGCTGATCTGGGAATTCCCCGAACGCTATCTGCCCGTGAATAACGAAATCGGTGACGCCGACCCAGCGTGGGTTGCGCAGCTTAAACAAGCCGGTTCGCGCCAACAAAACATGGCAATCAACACTAAATCCGAGACGCCCGACCGGGCGCAAAACTGAAAGAGAGGTAACTCACATGACTTTCACTACTACTCCTCGTCGTCTCGCCAAGACCCTGGCTATCGCTGCCGGCCTGAGCTTCGTATCAATGTCCGCCTTTGCCGGTGGTGACGCCGCCCTCTACGGCCCAACCGCGCCAAAGGGTTCGAGCTTCGTGCGCATCTACAACGCCAGCAACCAGGAAGTCAGCGCCACCGTCGGCAGCACCAACCTCAGCGACGTTGCACCGTTGGCCAGCAGCGACTTCAGCTTCATGCCCGGCGGTGACTACAGCGCCAAGGTCGGCAGCCAGACCGTGCCGGTCAAACTCGCGGCCGACCACTACTACACCCTGGTCAACAGCGGCAGCGGCCAGCCGCAACTGATCGAAGAACCGCCGTTCAAGAACAAGCAGAAATCCCTGGTGCGCGTGCAGAACCTCAGCGACAAGGCCCTGACCCTGAAAACCGCCGACGGCAAGACCGACGTGGTCAAGTCGGTGGCTGCCAAGGGTCGTGGCGAGCGTGAGATCAACCCGGTGAAAGTAAGCCTGGCGTTGTATGACGGTGACAAGAAAGTCGGCGATGTGAAGCCGGTGGCGTTGGAACGCGGTGAAGCGGCGGTGCTGTACGTCACCGGTTCCGGTTCGAGCCTGTCGCCAGTCTGGGTGAAACGCCCAGTGTCGACCCGATAACTATTTCCCTGAGTTGACACGCCCCCTTGTGGGAGCTGGCTTGCCTGCGATGGCGGTCTTGAAGGCGCCATCGCAGGCAAGCCAGCTCCCACACTGACCGGGGTACAACTCAGGACCGAGACAAAAACAAGAGTGAAACGACAAACCTTCGTAGCTCTGACCCAAACTGATTCAAGGAGACACACCCATGATCCCAGTAATCCTTTCCGGTGGTAGCGGCTCACGTCTTTGGCCGCTTTCCCGTAAACAGTTCCCCAAGCAGTTCCTGGCCCTGACCGGCGAGCACACTTTGTTCCAGCAAACCCTGGAGCGCCTGGTGTTCGAAGGCATGGACGCCCCGATCGTGGTCTGCAACAAAGACCACCGTTTCATCGTCAACGAGCAACTGAGCGCACGCAAGCTCGAATGCCAACGTATCCTGATGGAGCCCTTTGGCCGCAACACCGCACCGGCCGTAGCCCTGACCGCGATGATGCTGGTCAACGAAGGCCGTGACGATTTGATGCTGGTGCTGCCCGCCGACCACGTGATCGACGACCAGAAAGCCCTGCAACGCGCACTGGCCCTGGCCACGGTAGCCGCCGAGCGTGGCGAGATGGTGTTGTTCGGCGTACCGGCGACCCGTCCGGAAACCGGTTATGGCTACATCAAGTCCACCAACGATTCGCTGCTGCCTGAAGGCGTGAGCCGCGTGCAGCAGTTCGTGGAAAAGCCCGATGAAAAACGTGCGGTCGAGTTCGTCAAAAGCGGTGGCTACTTCTGGAACAGCGGCATGTTCCTGTTCCGCGCCAGCCGCTTCCTCGAAGAGCTGAAAAAGCATGATCCGGACATCTACGACACCTGCGTGCTGACCCTGGAGCGCAGCGAGCAGACCGCCGACACCGTGACCTTCGACGACGCCACCTTCGCCTGCTGCCCGGACAACTCCATCGACTACGCCGTGATGGAAAAGACCCAGCGCGCCTGCGTGGTGCCATTGGCCGCCGGCTGGAGCGATGTGGGTTGCTGGGCTTCGCTGTGGGCGGTGAACGATAAAGACGCCAACGGCAACGTCAGCAAAGGCGACGTGGTGATCCAGGACAGCCGCAACTGCATGATCCACGGCAACGGCAAGCTGGTCTCGGTGATCGGCCTGGACAATATCGTGGTGGTGGAAACCAAAGACGCGATGATGATTGCCCACAAGGACAAGGTCCAGGGCGTCAAGCAGATGGTCTCGACCCTCAATGACCAGGGCCGCAGCGAAACCCAGAACCACTGCGAAGTCTATCGCCCGTGGGGTTCCTACGACTCGGTGGACATGGGCGGGCGCTTCCAGGTCAAGCACATCTCGGTCAAGCCGGGCGCGTGCCTGTCGCTGCAGATGCACCACCACCGCGCCGAACACTGGATCGTGGTCAGCGGCACCGCCGAAGTCACCTGTGACGAGAACGTGTTCCTGCTCTGCGAAAACCAGTCCACCTACATCCCGATCGCCTCGGTGCACCGCCTGCGCAACCCGGGCAAGATCCCGCTGGAGATCATCGAAGTGCAATCGGGCAGCTACCTGGGCGAGGACGATATCGAGCGCTTCGAAGATATCTACGGGCGCTCGACACCGGTTGAACGTGGTGTATCGGTGAAAACTATCGCGCAGTAAAACAGTCGTACAAGAAGCCCTCACCCAGCCCATTGCGTCCCCTATCCGCAGTGGGTTGGGTGGGGGCTTTTTATTGGGGATTTGTAGTGACGGTGCGGGCCTCGTCGCAGGCAAGCCAGCTCCCACCTTCAACCGCGTATCCACTTTAGAATGTGATCAAAGGTGGGAGCTGGCTTGCCTGCGATGGCGCCCGTGCGGCCAACACAATGCTCAAGCTAACCAATCCCACCTACGCTTAAGTTAGGATGCTCGTTCCCCATTCGAGGTGGCCACCATGTTCTTCGGCGTTCTCTTGATCATCACCTGGCTGATCCTGCTGCTGCGCTACCCGGCCAAGGCGCTGCCGGTTTCGCTGGCGGCTGCCGTCGGCCTGGGTTTCGTCGCCGTCTGGGTGGTATGGCTGGACAACCGCGAAGCCGCGCAATTGGCTCGCCTTGAGCTGCGCATTACTTACGCCCCGCAGGAATGCCCGGCCGACCGTCCTTTAAAACTGACCCTGAACAACGGCAACGACGTGCCACTGACCGAACTGCGATGGCGCGTCGCGGCCTATCCGCCGGGGGACACCGTCAACCTGGCCGACAACGTCTACGCCGCCCCACGCTATCGCGGCCCCGGCGAGCTACAGGCGGGCGCCACCTGGGATGACTGCCTGCCCACCCCGCCGCTGCGCCCTGGCTATCGCCCACAAACCCTGGAATTTCGCGCCGAGCACCTGCAAGGCAGTTTCTCGGACTGACAAAGGATGGACCCATGCCCAACGTACTGATCACCGGTTGCTCCAGCGGCATCGGCCGCGCCCTCGCCGATGCGTTCAAAGCCGCAGGCTTCGAGGTATGGGCCAGCGCCCGCCAACCCGATGACGTCGCCGCGCTTACCGCCGCAGGCTTTAATGCCCTACAACTGGACGTCAACGACAGCGCCGCCCTGCAACGCTTGTCCGAGCAGTGGGGCGAGCTGGATGTACTGGTCAACAACGCCGGCTACGGCGCCATGGGCCCGTTGCTCGACGGCGGTACCGAAGCGATGCAGCGCCAATTCGAAACCAATGTGTTTTCCATCGTCGGCGTGACCCAGGCGCTGTTTCCCGCCCTGCGTCGCAGCAAGGGCCTGGTGGTGAATATCGGCAGCGTTTCCGGGGTGTTGGTGACGCCGTTCGCCGGCGCCTATTGCGCATCCAAAGCCGCTGTGCATGCGTTGAGCGACGCCCTGCGCATGGAGCTGGCACCGTTTGGCGTGCGCGTGATGGAAGTGCAGCCCGGTGCGATCAATACAAGCTTTGCCAAGAATGCCGGCGCCCAGGCCGAATTGCTGATCCACGAACAGTCGCCATGGTGGCCATTGCGCGAGGGCATTCGTGCACGCAGCCAAGCGTCCCAGGACAAGCCAACCCCGGCCAATGAATTTGCTGCAGACGTGCTCAAGGCGGTGCAGCAAGTGCAACCGCCGCGCCTGTTGCGCTCGGGCAACGGCAGCCGGGCGCTGCCGCTGATGGCGGCGCTATTGCCCAAGGGGTTGTTGGAGAAGGTGTTGAGGAAGCGCTTTGGCTTGGGCGGTACGCTCTAAGCCTTCATGAAATCAATAAACGCCCGCACCTTCAGCGGCAAATGCCGCGTGTCCGGATACATCGCGTAAACCCCTTGCGGGGCAAAGCGGTGGTCCGCCAATAGGCGCACCAAGCGTCCCGCGTCAAGATCCTCCTGCACCAGCCATTGCGGCAAAACCGCCACACCGTGGCCACGCACGGCAAAGGCTTGGAGGACCGCCGCACTGTCCGCCACCAAGGCAGACGGGCCGGCTCGATAAGGGTGTTCGAGACCTGCCGGGTCGGTCACGCTCAGTTCGGTCAAGCGGCCGTGGCCCAGCCTGGGCAACTGCTCCAACTCATCCAGGGTTTGAACTGCAGCAAACTGCGGCGCCGCGACGGCGAACACGTCGAATGTGGACAACTGCATGGCGCGGTGATTGGAGTCCATCAAGCGCCCAAGGCGAATCGCCAGGTCAAAACGCTCGGAGATCAGATCGGCGTGGGTGGAGGAGGTGGATAAGTGGATATTCAGGTCCGGGTGCAGGCGTCGAAAGGCTTCTACCGCCGGAGCAACTACGGCCAAGGCATATTCGACGGTGGTGGTGATGCGCAGGGTGCCTTTGAGCTGGGCATGTTCGCTACGGGCTTCTTCTATCGCCAGACGGGCCTCTTCGAGCATACGCGTGCAGCGCAGGTAGAAGCGTTCGCCGGCATCGGTGAGCGCCAATTGACGAGTGTTGCGGGTCAGCAGGGTGACGCCGAGTTCTGCCTCCAGGCGCTTGAGGTTGAAGCTGACCACGGCGCGAGTCTGGCCCAGCAGGTCCGCGGCAGCGGTGAGCGAGCCGGCCTCGACCACGGCCTTGAAGGTATCGAATCGGTCCAGGCTGACCATTGGGCCAGACCTCCTTTGTCAAAATATTTTTGACAAACTAGCAGGCAAACCGGCGTATCCCAAACCCTGCGTGCGGCCTACCCTGCCGGCTTCACTCGCAGGAACGCGTTCATGACCTACCGCTCGAAAGTCGCCTGGATCTTTTTATTGGGTTTTGCCCTGGACCTGGTGAACATGTTTGTCGCCACCGTCGCCTACCCGGACATTGCCCGCGAGCTGCACGCCTCGGTCACGCAACTGGCGTGGATCAGCAACGCCTACATGCTCGGGCTGACCCTGATCATTCCCCTGAGTGTCTGGCTGGCAGCGATCATGGGCGAACGCACGCTGATCGCCACCAGCCTGCTGCTGTTCGCCGGCGCCTCGGTGATGGTGGGCCAGGCCGGTTCCATTGAGGCGTTGATAGGCTGGCGCGCAGTGCAAGGGCTCGGCGGCGGCTTGCTGATTCCCGTGGGGCAAGCCATGGCGTACCGTCACTTTCCCGCCGCCGAGCGCAGCCATCTGACGGCGCGGGTGATGTCGGTGGCGTTGCTGGTGCCGGCGTTATCGCCAGCGTTGGGTGGGGTGATTGTCGACAGTGTGTCCTGGCGCTGGATTTTCTACGCCAACCTGCCCCTGGCCCTGATCACCCTGCTGCTGGCCTTGTTGTGGATAAAACCCGACGCGCCCACCCGCGTGCGCCCACCTCTGGACCTGAGCAGCATTTTCAAACAAGTCGCCAGCCCGATACTGCGCGTGGCGATGCTGGTGTACCTGTGTGTCCCCGGCGTGTTTATCGGCACCAGCCTGATCGCCATCCTTTATGTGCGCAGCCTGGGCTATGACGCTACCCAGACCGGCGCGCTGATGTTGCCCTGGGCGCTGGCCTCGGCAGTGGCAATCTACCTGAGCAAGAAACTCTTCAATCGCTGCGGCCCCAAATCCTTGCTGCTGGCGGGCATGGCGCTGCAATGCACTGGCATCCTGTTGCTCAACGAGCCCGCCCTGATCATTGCGGCCTACGCGCTGATGGGCCTGGGCGGCAGCCTGTGCAGCAGCACCGCGCAAACCTTGGCCTTTCTCGACATCCCCGCCGAGCGCATGGGCCATGCCAGCGCCCTGTGGAATATCAACCGCCAAGTGAGCTTCTGCGTCGGCGCCGCCGTGCTCAGCGCAATGCTGTCGGCCTTGGATTCCTTTGCCATAACCTTCACGATGGCGGCAGCCTTGACGCTGTTGCCACTTTTTGCCGTGCTGCGCCTGGATACCTCCAGGGTACGCGCACTGCTTCACCCCTCCAGCGAGCCTGACCATGATTGACTACAGTGATTTTTTTGAAGAAGTGATCCACACCCACGTCGAGATCGAGCAATGGTTTGCTGGGGTTGCGCCGCCCGGGACGTTGGAGAGTTTGCTCGCGCGCTTCTCACCCGAGTTCAGCATGATCGCCCCTGCGACTGGCACACGAGTGAATACGGCGGGTGTCATTGCACTATTCACCCGCCTGGGCGGGATGCGTCCAGGGCTGAAAATCACCCTGAGTGAAATGACCGGTATCGACCGTCACGCACGCGGCGCCACGGTCACGTATCGCGAGCATCAGATTGACGACAGCGGTACCCAGACCGACCGCCGCGCTACCGTGGTATTCGAAAAGCAGGCCAGTGGTGCGCTGTTGTGGCGGCACTTGCACGAGACTTTTGTAGCGCCATGAGATAACCGCCCAGCCGCTTCCTACAATAAACAGCGAACGACCTGACATCATTACAAGGAAGCTATCCCCAGGCTCTTTCACCTCTGTTTAAGCACAGGTGAAAGGATGCCCAGCGATTTCCTGAGAAGCGGTGTGCCGGATGCGCACACCACGACTCGCCAGCGGTTAATCAGTCTGCTGGACCTGCCCAAACTCTATAGAACCATTGACGCTGACCCGGCCATCGTAGGGGCCGGCGTAGTGCATGTTGGCAGTGATTATCAGGTGACGGTGCTGCGTGAGTTTGTACCGCTGTGCAGTATCAGACCCAAGCGGGTGATTCTGCGGGAGCTGGTGGGCCCGATGATGACTGCCGATGAGTACGCGCACTGGATGGCAAACTCGCCACGCGAGTCGCAGATATGGCGCGAGGCAGCAGGGATGGCCCTAGCATGCGCAGGGGCTGTGATCGGGGTTATCGTTGCCAAGGCGAGCATCGGGTCAGCGCCTCTCACTGCGGGTTCCAGCCTCGCAATCACTTATGTTGCTTATACAGCCGCCGCCGCCAGTGCTTTGCAATGTGGCAACGGCATATGGCGAACGTTCAAAGAGCTAACCAACCCGGCTGAAAACGATTACTACGACAGCCTTAGTTGGTACAGGGCAATGACAGTAGCTTTGGATGGCATCTCGCTGGTGGGTGCCGGTAGCACGACGTTTGTCACCGTAAAAACTGTCATGACGATCAAACATACGACAGGCCGTGACCTGAACGACATCCTGAGGCGTATGAGCCGCCAGGAACGAGCAAAACTGACAAACGAAGTCCTGCGTCTACAGAACTTTCGTCATCCTCAAGAAATTATTCGGTTAAAACAACTGGCCGGAACCCTTCCCAAGCGGTTCAGCAATACGCGCTTACGCCACGACCTTCTCAATCAACTCTCCGATCAGGTCGGTGCCGCTCTGGCAATGACCGGCAGCGGCTTTTCCGGAAATATCAACCCTATCCTTATTGGCATTTATGAAGAGTTCAACAGCCATGAGCAATGATATCGGTAACCCACAAGTTTCCCGAACGTTAAGCCGTTATATACGACGTTTTGCATTCATTGTGGGCATGGGGATATCAATGAGCTTAGGCAGTATTTCAGGCAACCTGTCACATAGCCTGCCGTATTACGTCCGAGTTCATTATCTCCCTGGCGAGTATGCGCTCGCGGCGGGCATGGCACTGCTACTGGCACTGTGCACGGGGGTAGCCTTCGTGGCGGCGGGCTTTCGTTCAGGGGCTTCACTGCTTTTCGGCATCGCGGCCCTGAACGCATTACTTTCGGCAGGCTATTTGGGGAACAACCCAATAACGATGTTTGCAATATTTCCACTGGTTCAATCGCTGTTCGGCCTGCTGATCCTTAATACAAGAAACCACCGCCGCTTCGTCAGCATGCTGCGGGTAAAACGTCGACGAAAAGTAAGAGCCCACGCACAAACCTGAAGTAATGCCCAACCGGCCTATCAAAAGGCCGAAGTTGCTACCGCGGCCGCCCGCCTCCACTTCACCGTTATACAATTTCCCAACAGAACTGAACGGACGCTATGAGTAGAGTCGCGCCGTTCAGATATCTCTTGGGTGACACCTATCAAGCCTCTTAGCAGATCGCGCTCCGGTCGGACGTTGTGCACGCTGTCCCTACTGTTAATCACCGGCTGTTCCGTAGCGCCCTTGCCAGTGTTGAAACCGTCCACGCCGCAGGCCTGGCGCAACACGCCGCCCGCTCTGGCGCAACATAGTCCTGACTTACATCAATGGTGGCGGGCCTTCAATGACCCCGAACTCGATGGGTTGGTGGATCGCGCACTGCGCAACAACCTGGACGTCGGCGCTGCCATCGAGCGGTTGCGGGCCACCCGTGTGCTCAGTCAGAGCGCACAAGCGCCTTACCTGCCTGCGCTGGGCGTGAAGACTCACGATGCGATCAGCCCTGATACCCGCACCTCGTATTTTCTGATCGGCTTTGACGCGCAGTGGGAGCTGCCCTTGTTCGGCGCCCGGCAAAGTATCGACCGGCTGGCACAGGGTCACCAGTCGCGAGTGCAGGCCGATTTGCGCAGCGTGCAGGTGTCGCTGGCCGCCGAGGTCACGCGGCAGTGGCTGGCGCTACGCGAGGCGCAACAGGCAGAGCGCGGCCTGACCCACCAGCGTGACCTGCTGCAGGAAAAACTCGCGCTGTTGCGGGTACGTGAACACCTGGCCCTGGCCTCGCCCGCTGACGTCGCCGCCTCCCAGGCCGAACTGGCGCAGGCCGAGATGCGCCTGAGCACGCCGCGCCAACTGATCAACCGCCACGCGCAGCAGTTGGCGTTACTGTCGGGGCAAGCCGAGCCGGATGCGCGCTGGCTGCTGCCGCAACCGCTCCCCCCCCTGGGCCCATGGCAACTGAACCAGGTGCCGGCAGACTTGCTGCGCACGCGCCCGGAAATCGCCAGCGCCGAGGCCGAGGTGCTGGTGGCCGCCGGGGAACTGGGCATCAGCCGCGCCGATATGTACCCGCGCCTCAGCCTGGGCACTTCAGTGCAGTGGTCCGTGAACATTGCCAGCAATCGCAAACACACCCCCAGCGGCGACGCGATTTTCTCAGCCGGACCGGGGATCAGCATTCCGTTGTTCGACTGGGGCCAGCGCGCCGCCACCGCACGCGCCAAGGATCACCAATTGAAGGCCGCCGTGCTGGATTACCGCAACGCGGTCCTGCAAGGCGTGACACAGGTCGAAATAGCGCTGGGTGACCTGGAGCAAGCGCGATTGCGCGAGCAAGCCGCACGCCAGGTGAGCGTCGCAACGCAAGCGCATCTGCGCGCCTTGCAACAGCGCGCGAACCTGGGACTGATGAGCACGCTCGACCTGACGAGCGCCGAGTTCGAGGCGCAGCAGGCCCAGCAACAGGCCGACAGTGCCAGCCATGAACGCGGGGTCGCCTACATCGCGCTGTACAAGGCGCTCGGTGGCGCGCCGTTACCGACGGACGCCTTGAAGGAGGTTGACTGATGGTCGCACTCGCCCGTCTGACCTTGCTGCATGAATGGCGCCGCTTCCTGCCGGCGATGATCGCCGTGGGCTTCGCCGGCTTGCTGCAACTGTTGCAGGCCGCCCTGGTGCTGGGCATCTTCGGCAGCGCCAGTGTGTATATCACCGGCTCCACGGCCGACCTGTGGGTGGGTTACCCCGGCACCCAAAGCGTCAACCTCGGCCGGCCAATCGACGCTGGCGTGGAGATGCGCTTGCGCATGGACGCCGACGTCCTGCGTGTGGAACCGTTCCGCTGGGTCGATGCCGATTGGCGTGGCGCACGGGACACCGGCGGCGTCTCGGTGTTTGTCTCGGGTATTGATGCGGGGCCACAGGGCCTGATGTTCGAACGCGCGCTGCCGAAGGCGCTGCGTGCACGCCTGGATGAACCCGGCGCAGTAATCGTCGACCGTGCCGACCTGAACAGCCTGGGCGTCAACCCGGGGGACACCGCGACCATCAACGGTCATCGCGTGCACGTGGTCGGCGTGACCAGCGGCCTGCGTGCGTTGGGCGGGGTGAATGTGCTGGCGTCGCTGGCCACTGCCCGGCAACTGGACTCCAACGCCACGGCAGACCGCATCACCTACCTGGTGGCAAAGGTGCGAGACCCCGCCCAGGCCGAAGCGGTGGCCGCACGCCTGGGCGACGGCGCTGCATTCGGCAGCTACGCGGTCTGGACCGCACAACAGTTCGCCCAGCGCTCGCAGCTGTACTGGATGTTCGACACGGGCGCCGGTGCCGGCGTGCTGTTTCTCGCGGCGATCGTGTTTCTGGTAGGCGCGGTGATCACCAGCCAGACGCTGGTGGCGGCGGTGGTCGGCTCGATCCGCGAATACGCGACCCTGAACGCTCTGGGCGTTGGTGTTACGGCACTGCGCAAAGTGGTGATGGAGCAGGCGTTCTGGGTCGGGGCCCTGGGGTTGCTGGGCAGTTCGGTGCTCGCCGGCCTGCTCTTTGCGCTCGCCGGCTACTACAACGTGCCGGTGCAGCTCTCCCCCGTCGCAGCCCTGGCGTGCCTGCTGCTGAGCATGACCCTGGCCCTCGTGTCAGGCCTGGCGGCCATCCGCACCTTGCGCCACGCCGACCCGGCCAGCCTTCTGAGATAACCCATCCATGCGCCTCCTCAATTCGGCAATGCCCGTCACCCTTCACGCCAGCGGAATCGGCAAATCCTTTACCTCAGGCAGCATCGTCACGCCCGTGCTGCATGACATCAGCCTGGCGATACACCCTGGCGAGCTGACCCTGATCTCAGGGCCATCGGGCTGTGGAAAAAGCACCCTGCTCGCGATTCTCAGCGGCTTGCAGCGCCCCGACCGAGGCAGCGCAATCGCGCTCGGGCAAGACCTGGCCCAGCTCGACAGGCGCGCCCTGGAGCAATTTCGCCTGCGCCACACCGGGTTTGTGTTCCAGGGCTTCAACCTGTTCCCGGCCTTGACCGCCCTGCAGCAGGTGGAACTGCCCTTGAGCTACCTCGGGCTGCCTGCCAAGGAAATACAGCAGCGCGCCATCGAGGCGCTGGAAGAAGTCGGCCTGGGTGCACGCCTGAAACTGCGCCCGGCGCAGTTGTCCGGCGGCGAAAAACAGCGCGTGGCTATCGCTCGCGCAGTGGCCAAGGCGCCCGAGTTGCTGTTCGCGGACGAACCGACCAGTGCCCTGGACGCCACCAACGGTCACATCGTGATCGACATCCTCCATCGCATTGCCCGCACCCGAGGCACCACAGTGCTCTGCGTCAGTCACGACCCCCGTTTGATCAGCAACGCCGACCGGGTGCTGGCCATCGAAGACGGCCGCATTCTCAACGACACTTTCCCTCCCCTCCAACCGGCGCTGAGCGTCGGCCCCCAGGAACACTTTGTATGAACCCGCGTCTGTTTCGTCCCTGGTTAGCCTTGGGTAGCGCCCTGCTGTTGCTGAGCGCCTGCTCCCGTGAAGATGTCCCCGCCAAGCCCAGCGCCTCGGCCCCGGCGTACCTCGCAGTAGCGCGCGGGCGCATCGATGTGGAAGGTGGCTTGCTCAAGCTCGGCGCCACCCGTGACGGTGTGGTTGCCGAGGTCAAGGTCAATGAAGGCGAGTCGGTCAAAAAGGGCCAGTTGCTCGCCACGCTGGACAGTGAACCGGCGCAACTGGTGGTGGCGGCTGCGCTGGGTGAACAGCAACAGGTACAGGTGCAGGCCAGGCAACTGGCACGCCAGCTCAAGTTTGCCGAGCAGCGCGCCACGCGCCTGGCCACGGCCGCTGCCGCAGGTGCAGGTGATAGCCAGAGCGCGGACGAGGCCCACGAGAGCGCCGAGCGCTTGCGCGATGCGCTTGAACAGAACCAGAGCGACGCCCAGGCCGCAGCAAGAAAGCTCAGCGCGGCACGCTACGAATTGACCTTGCGCAGCCTGCGTGCGCCCATAGACGCCGAAGTCGTGCGTCGCCTGGTTCAACCTGGCGCCACCGTAACCGCGCACGCCGGGGCCGCATTCATCTTGCTGCCCAACCAGCCACGCATCGTACGTGCCGAGCTGAACGAGTCATTCACCGGTGCGGTGGTTGTGGGCATGAAGGCCGAAGTCTCAGACGACAACGGTACCGGTTCGGCACCGCTGACCGCCCATGTGGTGCGCATCAGCGCGGTGCTGGGCAACAGCACCCTGGAGGACGACCCCCAAGTCAGGGCCAATATGCGCACGGTCGAATGCATATTGGCCTTCGATCAACCGCCGCCGGATTCACTGCGGGTGGGGCAGCGCATGCTGGTGCGGTTCAGGCCCTAGGCCGCTTCAAGGCTGTGAAGGGTTGACGATCACAGTGCAGGTAATCCCGGCCGCCAACAACACGCCCTCCGGCACTTCATCAATATGAATCCGCACCGGCACACGCTGGGCCAAGCGCACCCAGTTGAAGGTCGGGTTCACATCGGCGATCAGTTCACGGCTCTCGGGGTTATCGCGGTCGTAAATGCCGCGCGAGATGCTTTCCACATGGCCCTTCAAGGTCTCGCCGCTCATCAGCTGCATATCGGCTTTGTCGCCCACCTTCACGTGGGGCAGTTTGGTTTCTTCGAAGAAGCCATAGACCCAGAACGAGTTCATATCCACCACGGCCATTTTGGCTTCGCCGATGCGCGCATAGTCGCCACGGTGCACGTTGAGGTTGGTGACGTAGCCGTCCACCGCCGCCAGCACTCGCGTGCGCTTCAAGTTGAGTTCGGCGGCCTCCAGTTGCGCCAGGGCGTGCTGATAATCGGCCAGGGCCGAGTCGGCGATGTTGCTGGCGTCGTCACGGTTTTCCTTGGAGATTACCAGGGCGTCCAGGTCGGCGCGGCGGTGCGCGTTGACCTTGCGCATTTCCCAGGTGGCCTTGCGTGAGGCCACCAGCGATTGCGCTTGCTTGACGGCAATACGGTAGTGCTCGGGGTCGATCTGCATCAGCAGGTCGCCTTTTTTCACCAACTGGTTATCGCGTACCGGCACGTCCACCACTTCGCCGGTGACGTCAGCCGCCACATTGATAATGTCGGCGCGCACCCGACCATCGCGGGTCCACGGCGTTTGCATGTAGTGCACCCACAACGTGCGGCCAATCCAGATCGCCAACGCCAGAACCAGCAAGGTGGCGAGCAGGCTGAAAAACTTTTTCATCGGGGCATTCTCAACGGTAGACGCTCAGCGCCAGGGCGCCGAACAGGCAAGCGAACAGGCTCAGGCGCAGCAGCGCCGGGTGCCAGAAGAAACGGTACAGGTCGAACCCGGCCAGGAAGCGGTCAACCGCCCAGGCCAACCCCGCTGCGATCAAGAACATCAGGGTCATGGTCGGCATATAGATGCCGTGGAATGCAATTTCACGAGGCATTCGGGGCTCCTTTGAGGGCGGCCAGAGGTGATTGCGGGTCGAGCAACGAGGTGCGAATAAAGTGCAGGTAGCTCTTCACCCGGCGCAGGGCCGAGGTGTCGAAGTGCGGGGCGAAGGGTTCGTCGGTGGCCTGCACGCGGCTGATCGCATGGTCGACGGCAATCAACCCGCGCTCCAGATTGCTGGCGCTGGGTTGCAGGAACAGCCGCACCAGCGAGCGCCCCATCACGCGGATCGCCTGGCGCCACGGCTGGGATTCGGCATACGCCGGGTGCACCGGCAGGATCGCCTGCTCCTTGCGCAACTCGATGATTGCGTGGCCGACCTCCAGCACCACGAACATCCAGCGCAGCAAATCGCGTTGCACCTGCGGCTGGCCGGCCGCGAGGCCATACGCCTGGTGCAGCAGGTCGCGGGTGCGGCTTTCAAAGCTCGACGCCAGGCCCTTGAGCTTGCCGCTAATGGCATACACCACTTGCTCACGCAGGTCTTGCTCCAGGCGGCGCCACAACCAGCGGCTGTTGGGCGGCAGAATGATCGCCCCCGCCGCCGCGCACACCAGCATGCCGATGACCATGGCAATGTAGTCGTTGATAAAGGTGTAAGGGTTGTAGACCGTGAGATTATCCGGCACCGAGCCGGTGCTGAAGAAGATCAGCAGGCCCACACCCACACCGGCATATCGCGGGCGTGAAGACAGAAAGGCCCCGAAGATGATCACCGGTGCGAGCATCACGCACAGCAGCGGGAAACCGTCGATCCAGGGGAACACGAAGAACATTTCGACAAAGCCGACCAAGGCGCCGATCAAGGTGCCGCAGGCCATCTGGAACGCCATGCGCTTGGGGTTGGGTGTGGCGGCAGACAGGCCCACCGTGGCCGCCGCGATCAGGGTCATGGTGGCGCCGCTGGGCCAGGCTGTGGCCACCCAGTAACTGCCCAGCACAACCAGGATAAACGAGGCGCGCACACCGGCAGCGGCACAGGCCAACCAGTTGGTCTTTGGCGTGTAGGCTTCGTGCCAGTCTTCCCGCGCATGGCGGTGGTCGGCCAGGGATGCGTGGGTTTGCGCGTAGTTGTGCAGGTCGTCGACGAAGCGGTACAGCAGCTCGTAGGCGGTGTGGAAATCCAACTGCTCGGCGTCCGTCGGGTTGTCTTCCTGGAAGCTCGCCCGCAGGCTGCGCACCTTGGCGGGCAGGCCGTCCTTGTAGGCGCTCAGTTGGTTGACCAGGCGCGCGGCATCCGGGCTGGTGAGGGCGCGACCAGAGAAGCTGTCGAGCACTTCGGCCAGGTCTTGCAGGCCGGGCTTGATCGCTGCCACTACATGGTCGGCCTCATCGGCGCGCAAGCGTTCAAGCAATTGGTGCAAGGCGTTGAAGCGTGTGGTGATGCTCATGAATTCACTGTTGAGACGACTGAGCCGCCCGTTGCGCCGACGCATGTGCGGGTCTTCGAACACGGTGACGCTGCGCAAGCCTTCCAGGCCCACGGCTTCGGCAATAAAGCGCACGTTGCTGGCCTCGAAACCTTCCCGTTGGCTACGCCCGCGCAGACCATCGGTCACAAACAGCGCGAACACACCAAAGCGCTGGTACAGCGCGTTGCGCATGGCGGCGCTGGAGGTCTGCGGCAGGATGGCGGCGCTGACCAGTGTCGAGCACAGTCTCCCCAGGGAAATTCCCAGCCCTCGCCATACCGCCGCCATAAAGGCGCCGTCCGGGTGGGCCAGGGCCGGCAGGCCGACCATCGCCGCGGTGTAGCCGGCGAGCACGAACCCATAGGCGCGAAAGTTACGATTGCGCGTGGCGCCAGCGGTGCAAATGCCCACCCAGATCGCCAGCGCCCCCAGGAACAGTTCGGTGTTCTGCGCAAACAAAGCGATCAACAGCACCATCACCGCCGACCCTGCCAAGGTCCCGAGGAAGCGATAGAAACTCTTGGCGAACACCTGGCCGCTCTGGGGCTGCATCACGATAAATACGGTGATCATCGCCGTGCGCGGTTGCGGCAGTTCCAGGCGCATGGCCAGCCACAGCGTCAGGAATGCGGCGACCAGCACTTTGAAGATATACACCCAGGTCACGCCATCGCTGCGTGCCCAGTCGAAGAAGCCACGGCGCCACTCAAGGGAATGCAACCAGCGCAGCGGTGCAGGCAAGGGAGTCATGAAGGCCTACTCAGTGATCAAACACGGCGAGCACCGCCGCAGTCTTGCTTGGGAGTGTCTTGGCATCCGTGGGCACATCGTCGCCAGCGCCGAGGCCGCCGCCCAAGGCGGTCACCAGTTCGGCATGGGCGCTCAGGCGTGCCGCCTGCACCTGTTGTTCGATCTGCTGCTGACGAAACAACAAGGTTTGGGCGTTGAGCACGTTGAGGTAATCAGTGAGGCCACGTTGATAGGCGATCATGGCGATGTCGTAGGTTTTCTGCGCCGAGGCCACCGACTGCGCGGCGAAGGCCGATTGCTTGTCCATGGACTCGCGGCGGATCAACTGGTCGCTGATGCCCTTGAGCGCATTGATCAGGGTCTGGTTGTACTGGGCCACCGCGATGTCGTAGCCGGCACTGGCTTCACCCAGTTGCGCACGTAGACGGCCGCCGTCGAAGATCGGCAAGGTGATCGCCGGGCCGACGTTGTAGTTGAATTTCTTGCCGGCCAGAAACTCCAGCATGCCGCCGCCGGTGGCCATGTAGCCGAGGCTGCCGACCAGGTCGACGTTGGGGTAGAACCCGGCATGGGCTACATCGATGCCCCGTGCCTGGGCCGCAACCTGCCAGCGGCTGGCAACCACGTCCGGGCGTTGGCCGAGCAACTGCGCGGGCAGGCTGGAAGGCAACTTCAACGGCGCGGCAAGGGCCAGGGTCGGGCGCTGCAATTGCGCGCCCTCCCCCGGGCCCTTGCCGGCCAACGCCGCCAGTTGGTTACGGCTCAGGGCGATTTCCTCGTCCAGGGCATCCAGTTGGCGATGGGTCTCCGGCAGCGGGGTTTCGGCTTGGCTGACGTCAAAGTGAGTGCCGATCCCGGCGCTCAGGCGTTTGTTGGCCAGGTCCAGGATCTGCTGTTGCTGGGCCAGGGTGGCGGCCGCGATGTCGCGGTTGGCGTACTGCAACGACAGCTGGATATAGGCGCGCACCACGTTGTTTTGCAGTTCGAGCTGGGCCAGGCGCGCTTCGGCGGCACTCATGTGCGCCAGGTCGACCGCGCGTTCGGTCGTGTTGCTTTCCCGGCCCCACAGGTCGAGGGCGTAGCTCAGGCCCAGGGACGAATTGTTGTCCCAGGTGTTGGCGCCGCTCAATTGGCCGGGGCCGTAGAACTGATCCTTGGGCCAGTTGTGACGCTTGAGAGTGGTGTCGCTGTTGATCTGCAGCGACTCGGCCGACTCGGCCACCCCGGCCAGCGCCCGGGCTTGGCGTACGCGGGCGGCGGCCACGGCCAGGCTGGGGCTGTTGCGGGTGGCGAATTCGACCCAACGGTTGAGCTGCGGGTCGCCGTAGGCCTGCCACCATTGGGCGGTGGGCCAGTGGGCGTCGCGGGCGGCGCTCTGGATCGCGGCGTCGGTGGCCAGGGTATTGGCGTTGATCGCCTGGCCTTGCGGGGCGATTCCTCCGGTTCCGATGCAACCGCTGATGACTGACGTTAAAGCCCAAACACTGAGAGTCTTCAGCTCTCTGCTGATGCGACGCGGCACGGCAAGCGAATTCCTGAGAGGGTGTTGCGGGAGAGGTGGCGCAATTCTAGGCGGCGCCATGGAGGACGATAAGCTGGCATTCCTGTGAATCTTTGTTACCGTTCAGGCGATAATCCGTTGGTAGGGATCACTGAAAGCGTAACTTTCTGTCACAATTTGCTATCTCCCTTGAGAACACTCCATGGACACTTTGCAAAACATGCGCGCCTTCAGTTGTGTGGCCGAAGCCGGCAGCTTCACCGCCGCCGCCGTGCAACTGGACACCACCACGGCCAACGTCTCGCGCGCGGTCTCCAACCTTGAGGCCCACCTGCAAACCCGCTTGCTCAACCGCACCACCCGACGCATCGCGCTGACCGAAGCCGGCAAACGCTATTTGCTGCGCTGCGAGCAGATCCTCGCCTACGTCGAAGAGGCCGAGGCCGAGGCCAGCGACGCTCACGCGCGCCCCGCCGGGCAGTTGAAAGTGCACACCATGACCGGCATCGGTCAGCATTTCGTCATTGACGCCATTGCCCGCTACCGCCGCACCCATCCCGACGTGACCTTCGACCTGACCCTGGCCAACCGCGTACCGGACCTGCTCGACGAGGGCTACGACGTGTCCATCGTGCTGGCCAGCGAACTGCCGGACTCAGGTTTTGTGTCCCAGCGACTGGGCATCACCTACAGCATCGCCTGCGCCTCGCCGGACTACGTCAAGGCCAAGGGCTGCGCACAGCGGCCCCAGGACTTGCTCAACCATGCGTGCCTGCGCCTGGTCAGCCCGGTGGTCCAGCTGGACAAATGGACCTTCAACGGCCCTGAAGGCCAGGAAAGCGTGGCGATCAACAGCTCACCGTTCCTGGTGAACTCGGCCGACGCGATGAAAACCGCGATCACCAGCGGCATGGGCGTCGGCCTGCTGCCGGTGTACGCCGCCATCGAAGGGCTGCGCAACGGCACTCTGGTGCGGGTGATGCCGACCTACCGCTCCCAGGAGCTGAACCTGTACGCCATCTACCCCTCGCGCCAATACCTGGATGCAAAGATCAAGACCTGGGTGGAATACCTGCGCGGCTCGTTGCCGGAAATTCTGGCGGCGCACCAGGCGGAGTTGGTGGCGTATGAGTTGAGCGGTGGTGTGGGTGGCGTGCGGATGGCGAACTGATTTTGAAATGCTGCTTCCCAACCCCTATAAATTCATTGTGGGAGCTGGCTTGCCTGCGATGACGGTGGATCAGCCAACACAATAGTGGCTGACACACCGCCATCGCAGGCAAGCCAGCTCCCACATGTTGAGTGGAGTTCTGCCATGAAAAAGACTGTCCTGGCCTTCAGCCGTATCACCCCACCGATGATCGAACGCCTGCAACAGGATTTCGAGGTGATCGCGCCCAACCCCAAGCTGGGTGACATCAATGCTCAGTTCAATGAAGCCCTGCCCCATGCCCATGGCTTGATCGGCGTGGGCCGCAAGCTGGGCCGCGAGCAGCTTGAAAGCGCGAGCAAGCTGGAGGTGGTGTCCAGCGTGTCGGTGGGCTACGACAACTACGACGTGCCGTACTTCAACGAGCGCGGGATCCTGCTCACCAACACCCCCGATGTGCTCACCGAGAGCACTGCCGACCTGGCCTTTGCGTTGCTGATGAGCAGCGCCCGCCGCGTGGCCGAACTGGATGCCTGGACCAAGGCCGGCCAATGGAAAGCCAGCGTGGGCGCGCCTTTGTTTGGTTGCGATGTGCACGGCAAGACCCTGGGCATCGTCGGCATGGGCAATATCGGCGCAGCCGTGGCCCGGCGTGGGCGCCTGGGCTTCAATATGCCGATCCTTTACAGCGGCAATAGCCGCAAGACCGCGCTGGAGCAGGAACTGGGCGCGCAGTTTCGCAGCCTGGAGCAGTTGCTGGCCGAGGCGGATTTCGTCTGCCTGGTGGTGCCGTTGAGCGACAAGACCCGTCACCTGATCAGCATCCGGGAGCTGGGGTTGATGAAGTCCAGCGCGATCCTGATCAATATCTCCCGAGGGCCAGTGGTGGATGAGCCGGCGCTGGTCGAAGCCCTGCAAACCCAGCGCATTCGTGGTGCAGGGCTGGATGTGTATGAAAAGGAACCGCTGGCTGAATCGCCGTTGTTCCAGCTGAGCAATGCGGTGACCCTGCCGCATATTGGTTCGGCCACCGGTGAAACCCGCGAAGCCATGGCCAACCGCGCCGTGGACAACCTGCGCAGCGCCCTGCTGGGCCAACGCCCGCAGGATCTGGTGAACCCACAGGCCTGGAAGAGCTGATACCCCGCCCCACTGTAGGAGCGAGCTTGCTCGCGAAAAACGTCAACGATAACGCGCAGCATCTGTTTTAACGCGGCGCTTTCAAGTTCTTCGCGAGCAAGCTCGCTCCTACAGTTTTCGAGGCCAGGGTCGATAACGGTGTATAGATCGTCATCCCTGATCCACAGAAGGTTTTTATGTCCACCACCAAAGCCCGCGCAGACTCACTCTCGCTTCTGCTCTTTACCTTGCGCAGCGGCAAGCTGATGGCCATCAACCTGTTGAAAGTCAGTGAGATCACCCCCTGCCCGCCGTTGACCAAACTGCCGGAGTCCCACCCGCACGTCAAAGGCATCGCCACCTTGCGCGGCGCTTCGTTGTCGGTGATCGACTTGAGCCGCGCCCTGGGTGAAATGCCCTTGCAAGACCCGGACGGCGGCTGCCTGATCGTCACCGATGTCAGCCGTTCCAAGCAGGGCCTGCACGTGCAGGCGGTGAGCAAGATCGTGCACTGCCTGACCACCGATATCCGCCCGCCGCCCTACGGCTCCGGCGGCAATCGGGCGTTTATCACCGGGGTTACTCAAGTGGAAGGTGGCCTGGTGCAGGTGCTGGATATCGAGAAAGTCATCCACGGCATCGCCCCGGCACCGATTGAAGCGGCGCCGACCGACCTGACCATGGAAGAAGCCGAAGTGCTGGGCAACGCCCGCATCCTGGTGGTGGACGACAGCCAGGTGGCTTTGCAGCAATCGGTACACACCCTGCGCAACCTCGGCCTGACCTGCCACACCGCCCGCAGCGCCAAGGAAGCCATCGACGTGTTGCTGGAGCTGCAAGGCACGGTTGAACAGATCAACGTGGTGGTGTCGGACATCGAGATGTCTGAGATGGACGGCTACGCCCTCACCCGCACGCTGCGCGAAACCCCGGATTTCAAGGACCTCTACGTGCTGTTGCACACCTCCCTGGACAGCGCGATGAACAGCGAAAAAGCGCGCCTGGCCGGTGCCGACTCGGTACTCACCAAGTTCTCATCCCCAGAACTGACGAAATGCCTGGTGGTCGCCGCGCAAACCGTGGCGCAAAAGAGCCTGTAAGCCTTGGCCGAGTATTACCAGTTGCTGCGTCGCGACCTCACCGGTAGCCTGCCCGCCCCGCAGTGGCCAGCGGATACCCGGCTGGATCATTATCGCGATGAGCTGGCCCCGGCGATCCATGCCGTGCTGCGCATGACCCAGGACCAGGGCGGCGGCCGTGTCGGCCACCTGGAGGAGTGGCGCCAGCAGTTCGTCACCGATGCCGAGTACGACCCGACGCTGTGCCTGGTGGCCAGCAACCACGACGGTGTTCTCGCAGTGGCCCAATGCTGGACCAGCGCCTTTATCAAAAACCTGGCCGTACACCCCTGTGCCCAAGGCCAAGGGCTGGGCCGCGCCTTGCTGCTGCACAGCTTCCAGGTGTTCAAGCAGCGCGGCGAACCCTATGTGGACCTCAAGGTGCTGGAGAGCAACCTACGCGCCCGGCACCTGTATGAAAGTGCGGGCATGCGGTTTGTGCTTCGCGACATCGTACCCAAGGGCTGACCCTCACTGGCGCATAACTTGCTTCCAGAGCCCCTGAGCGGTAGATAGAGGTAAAAACCCGTCACCCCTCAAGCGTGCCCTCTGACCTTGCCTGGTGACAGATCCGCCATGAACACACACTTTTCCTGCGTCGGTTGCGGCAAATGCTGCAGCGACCATCACGTGCCCCTGACCCTCGAAGAAGCCCGCAGCTGGGCGGCGGACGGCGGCAACGTCATCGTTCTGGTCGAGGGCTTTCTCAGCAATGGCCTGGGCCTGCCCCTGCAACAACGGGAACACGCCGAGCGCCGCTCAGTGGTCGTGCCCAGCGGCAATACCGAGGCGTTTGTGGCAATTACCTTTGCCGCCTACAACGCCGGACGCTGCCGGAATCTTGACGAAGACAACCGCTGCCGCATCTACGAACGGCGCCCGCTGGTGTGCCGCATCTACCCGATGGAGATCAACCCGCATATCCCGCTGAACCCGAGCGCCAAGGACTGCCCGCCGGAATCCTGGGAGCAAGGCCCTGCGCTGATCGTCGGTGGCGAGTTGATGGATGCGCAACTGGCCGAACTGATTCGCCGTTCACGCCAGGCCGACCGTGATGACGTGCAGACCAAAGAAGCGGTGTGCGCGTTGCTCGGCATCCGCACGACCGCGCTCAAGGGCGACGGGTTTACCGCGTACTTGCCGGATATGCAGGCGTTTGCCCAGGCCATTGAACAGGCGGTTGAACAGCCGGCGGTGACCAATGAGTGGGTGTTTCATGTGTCCGGGATGGACATCGCCGAACAGGTGCTGGATGCCGGAGCGCAAATTGCCACTGAGGTGCCAGCCAATTATGCGTTTATCTCGTTGAGGGCGGCTTAGGCCGCTGCGGCCTCATGACGGTTTGGGTATCGACTCAACTTCAGCGCGACGCTGGACCTGTGGCGAGGGAGCTTGCTCCCGTGACGGCCTACCATTCGACGCCAATTTCCCCGACGCCCCTTGATGCCACATATGGATTGCGGGGTGTCAGGTAAACGTTCGTGGCTGTCATGCCGTCATCGCAGGCAAGCCAGCTCCCACATTTTGAGCTCTGCGCGTCAGGTAGATAGGCGCCGGCAGTCAGGCCATCACGGGAGCAGAGTTGCATTCCCACATTAGCGATCATGGACGGGCAGGCAATACATCGAGGCGATAGGGCTGGAGGATGCGTTGGTATTCGCCATTCTGCATCAGTTGCTCAAGCGCGTGATTTAGCTCATTACGCAACGCGGTATCGGTTTTTCGCACCGCAATCGCCACGCTATTACCCAACAGGCCAGACGACACAGGCGGCCCCATGAAACTGAAGTCCAGGCCTTGGGGCGTGTCTAGCAGGGCTTCACGGATCTCCACGGCACCTTGAAGGGACGCGTCAATATCGCCCGAAACCAGGCTCTGCACCAGTTGGTCGTTGAGCCAGAAACTCCTGATGATTACCCCTGCCGGCGCCCACTGCGACAGGGCAAAGGCTTCCCGATTACTGCGCACCAGCACCCCGACACGCTTGCCCCTGAGCGACCGTCGCTCAGGGCGCAGGCCCGAGGTTTTACGCGCCACCAGCCGAGTGGTGATCGGGTAGAGATCATGAGTAAAACTCACCCGTCGCCGCCGACTGCAGGTGGGCGCCATGCCCATGATCGCGTCGAACTGCCGGGCTTCAAGGGCCGGGAAATTTTCCATGACGACCTGGTCAACCCAGGTACAGCGCACGTTGAGTTGCTCGCACAGGGCATTGCCCAGTTCGATATTCAGACCCACCAATTGCCCTTGGGAATTGCGGCTTTGAAAAGGCGGAAAATGCGCAGCGACGGCGAAACGGATTTCACGCTGCGGTTGAGCGTCGGCGGCAACGACACTTGTCGAGAGCAAGAGGGCAAGCACCGCACAGAGGTGTATCAGGGCCACGGGAATGTCCTTTTCCGGAAAGCTGACTCACTACGCCCCGATGAGCGTCATCGGGACGAAGCAAACGCTGTGCAAGCTTTCAAGAATCGGTCGCGGACCTACAAGCAGAAATTTCTACGGGCAATGTAGGCAACAGCCTATAACGCACACACGGTTTTAATCTCAGCGTTTACCCATGGACCGGCGAGTGCCCGGAGGCGCCATGCCTGGCGTCTTGGTATGGCCGTTCTTGGCGCCGCCTTTGTACCAGGGCTGGCTGGCATGCTTGGCGCCAGCCAGCTCACCCGGTTTGAAGGGGAACTTGAACGCCGGAATCTCGGTTTTTTCAACGCCGTCGGCGGGGGCCGAATCGACGAGGTCAGCCGCGTCAACAGGGGGTTGGGTTGGGGAAGTCATAGGGGCTCCGGCGCAGCTATAGGTGTAAAAGCGCGAGTATACGGGGGCAAAGCGGCAAGCGGTAAGCCTCAAGCCACAAGTAAGAAGCGCTAGCTGTCGCGGCTGTCAGTTTGGCGTCACCGTGCTGACCGTATTACCGGGCTATAAAGCAGCTACCCAACCTTCAACTGGCAGCTTGCAGCTTAAAACGTGCAACTACGCCCCGGCCCCTCCCATGCAGATAAAACGAAACACGGCCCTGGTGGTGGGCGTCCTCTTGATACTGGCGGTGGCCGCCTGGGCCGTAACACGGCCTGCCAAGCCCCGGCTGGCTGCGCCCACGGCGATCCCGGTACGGGTGGTGAGCGTCGCGCAACAGGACGTTCCCAGGTTTGTCAGCGGCATCGGCTCAGTGCTGTCGTTGCATAGCGTGGTGATTCGCCCGCAGATCGACGGCATCCTCACCCAGCTGCTGGTCAAGGAAGGCCAATCGGTGAAGGCCGGCGACTTGCTGGCGACCATCGATGACCGTTCGATCCGCGCCAGCCTCGACCAGGCCAGGGCGCAATTGGGCGAAAGCCAGGCGCAGTTGCAAGTGGCGTTGGTCAATCTCAAGCGCTACAAAGCGCTGAGCATCGACGACGGCGTGTCCAAACAGACCTATGACCAGCAACAGGCGCTGGTCAACCAGCTCAAGGCCACCGCGCAGGGCAACCAGGCGGCCATTGATGCGGCTCAAGTACAACTTTCCTATACCCAGATTCGCTCACCTGTCAGCGGTCGCGTGGGCATCCGCAATGTGGACGAAGGCAACTTCCTGCGCATGAGCGATACCCAGGGGCTGTTCTCAGTCACCCAGCTCGACCCGATTGCCGTTGAGTTTTCCTTGCCGCAGCAGATGCTGCCGACCTTGCAGGGCCTGATCGCTGCCCCAACGCGGGCCACCGTCGACGCCTACCTGGGCGCCGACACCGACAGCCAGACCGGCGACCTGCTCGGCGAAGGCCACCTGAGCCTGATCGACAACCAGATCAGCTCCACCACCGGCACCCTGCGAGCCAAGGCCGAGTTCAGCAACCCGGCGCATAAGCTATGGCCGGGGCAACTGGTGACCATCAAGATCCAGACGGCCCTCGACAAGAACGCCCTGGTGGTACCGCCGACCGTGGTGCAGCGTGGGCTGGACTCACATTTCGTGTACCGCGTAAGCGCTGACAAAGTCGAGGTGGTGCCGGTGCAGGTCGCCTACCAGAACAGCGACATCAATATCATCAAAGGCGTGCAGGCCGGCGATGTGCTGGTCAGCGATGGGCAATCGCGGCTCAAGGCCGGTGCGCAGGTGGAGGTGCTCAAGGAGCCGCCGCAAGTGATCCACACCGCCAACGCCCAGGTGCAGCCATGAGCGCCAGCCGGTCGCCCTCGGCCTGGTGCGTTGATCACCCGGTCGCCACCCTGCTGTTGACCTTCGCATTGGTGTTGCTGGGGATTATTGCCTTCCCGAACCTGGCCGTCGCGCCGCTGCCGGAAGCGGAATTCCCGACCATCCAGGTCACCGCGCAACTACCCGGCGCCAGCCCGGACACTATGGCCTCATCGGTGGCCACGCCTCTTGAGGTGCAGTTCAGTGCCATCCCCGGCATGACCCAGATGACCTCCAGCAGCGCCTTGGGCTCCAGCCTCTTGACCCTGCAGTTCACCCTGGAAAAAAGCATCGACACCGCCGCCCAGGAGGTCCAGGCCGCGATCAACACTGCGTCCGGCAAGTTGCCCAGCGACATGCCGAGCTTGCCCACCTGGAGGAAGGTCAACCCGGCGGACAGCCCGGTGTTGATCCTCAGCGTCAGTTCCAGCAGCATGCCCAGCACCGAGCTGAGCGACTACGTGGAAACCCTGCTGGCGCGCCAGATCAGCCAGATCGACGGCGTCGGCCAGATCAACATCACCGGCCAGCAACGCCCGGCGATTCGCGTGCAGGCGTCCCCTGATAAGCTCGCGGCCATCGGCCTGACGCTCGCCGATATACGCCTGGCCATCCAGCAGTCGAGCCTCAACCTGGCCAAGGGCGCGATCTATGGCGAAAACAGCGTGTCCACCCTGTCGACCAACGACCAGCTGTTTCACCCGGAGGAATACGGCCAACTGACCGTTTCCTACAAGAACGGTGCGCCGGTTCAACTGCGCGATATCGCCAACGTCGTCAACGGCTCGGAAAACGCCTACGTACAAGCCTGGTCCGGCGATACCCCAGGGGTGAACCTGGTGATTTCGCGCCAGCCTGGCGCCAACATCGTCGACACCGTCGACCGCATCCAGGCCGAGTTGCCGCGCCTGCAAGGCATGTTGCCGGCCTCGGTGCAGGTCAGCGTGTTGACCGACCGTACCAAGACCATCCGCGCCTCGCTGCATGAAGTGGAAATGACCCTGCTGATCGCCATCCTGCTGGTGGTGGCGGTGATGGCGTTGTTCCTGCGTCAACTGTCGGCGACGCTGATTGTGTCTGCGGTGCTGGGTGTCTCGCTGGTGGCCAGTTTCGCCCTGATGTATGTGATGGGGTTCAGCCTGAACAGCCTGACCCTGGTGGCCATCGTGATCGCCGTGGGCTTTGTGGTGGACGATGCGATTGTGGTGGTGGAGAACATCCATCGGCACCTGGAGGCTGGCCTGGGCAAGCGCGAAGCGGCGATCAAGGGCTCCGGCGAAATTGGCTTTACCGTGGTGTCCATCAGCTTCTCGCTGGTAGCAGCGTTTATTCCGCTGTTGTTCATGGGCGGTGTGGTCGGGCGGTTGTTCAAGGAGTTTGCGTTGACGGCCACCGCGACCATTCTGATTTCAGTGGTGGTTTCGCTGACATTGGCACCGACGCTGGCCGCCTTGTTCATGCGTGCCCCTACCCACCCTGCCCACGCCAAACCCAGCTTCAGCGAACGCCTGCTGGCCGGCTATGCGCGCAACCTGCGCCGTGCCCTGGCGCACCAACGCAGCATGGTCGCGATCTTCGTGGTAACCCTGGCCCTGGCGGTGGTCGGCTATGTGTTTATCCCCAAGGGGTTCTTCCCGGTGCAGGACACCGGTTTTGTGCTCGGCACCAGCGAAGCAGCGGCCGACGTGTCGTACAAGGACATGGTCGCCAAACACAAGGCCCTGGCCGAGATCGTCAAGGCCGACCCGGCGGTGCAGGCGTTTTCCCATTCGGTCGGCGTCACCGGCAGCAACCAGACCATCGCCAACGGCCGCTTCTGGATCGCCTTGAAAGACCGCAGGGAGCGCGATGTGTCCGCCAGCCAGTTCATCGACCGCATCCGCCCCCAACTGGCGAAGGTGCCGGGCATCGTGCTGTACCTGCGCGCCGGCCAGGACATCAACTTGAGCTCCGGCCCCAGCCGCGCCCAGTATCAATATGTGCTCAAGAGCAACGACGGCCCGACGCTGAACACCTGGACCCAACGCCTCACCGAAAAACTGCGCGCCGACCCGGCGTTTCGCGACCTGTCCAACGACCTGCAACTGGGCGGCAGCATCACCCACATAAGCATCGACCGCCAGGCCGCCGCACGTTTCGGGCTGACCGCCACCGATGTCGACCAGGCGTTGTACGACGCCTTCGGCCAGCGCCAGATCAACGAGTTCCAGACCGAGATCAACCAGTACCAAGTGATACTTGAACTGGACAGCCAACAGCGCGGCAAGGCCGAAAGCCTCAACTATTTTTACCTGCGCTCGCCATTGACCAATGAAATGGTGCCGCTGTCGGCACTGGCCAAGGTCGACCCGCCCACGGTCGGGCCGTTGTCCATCAGCCATGACGGCATGTTCCCCGCCGCCAACCTGTCGTTCAACCTGGCGCCCGGCGTGGCCCTGGGCGACGCGGTGATTATGCTCGACCAGGCCAAGAACGAAATCGGGATGCCGAGCACAATCATCGGCAACTTCCAGGGTGCGGCCCAGGCGTTCCAGAGCTCGCTGGCCAGCCAACCCTGGCTGATCCTCGCGGCGCTGGTAGCGGTCTACATTATTCTGGGTGTGCTGTATGAGAGTTTTGTGCACCCGCTGACGATCATTTCCACCCTGCCCTCGGCGGGCCTCGGTGCGCTGATCATGCTGTGGCTGCTGGGCCAGGACTTTTCGATCATGGCCTTGATCGGCCTGGTACTGCTAATCGGCATCGTGAAGAAAAACGGTATCTTGATGATCGACTTCGCCCTGGAGGCGCAGCGGGTACGCGGGCTGCCGCCCGAAGATGCGATTTATGAAGCCTGCGTGACACGGTTCCGGCCGATCATCATGACCACCCTTGCCGCGTTGCTCGGCGCAGTGCCGTTGATGCTCGGCGCTGGCCCGGGGGCGGAGTTGCGCCAGCCGCTGGGCATCGCGGTGGTCGGTGGCTTGCTGGTGAGCCAGGCGCTGACGCTGTTCACCACGCCGGTCATATACTTGTACCTTGAACGTTTTTTCCACAGGCCCAAACCAGCGCTGACGCTGGCGACCACACACTGAGGCGGTCATGCGCGTCCTGATTATTGAAGATGAAGAAAAAACCGCGGACTACCTGCACCGCGGCCTGACAGAGCAAGGCTATACCGTCGATGTGGCCCGTGAAGGCATTGAGGGCCTGCACCTGGCGCTGGAAAACGATTACGCCGTGATCGTGCTCGACGTGATGCTGCCCGGCCTGGATGGCTTCGGTGTATTGCGCGCCTTACGCGCCCGCAAGCAGACGCCGGTGATCATGCTCACCGCGCGCGAACGCGTGGAAGACCGCATCCGCGGCCTGCGCGAAGGCGCCGACGATTATCTGGGCAAGCCGTTTTCGTTCCTGGAACTGGTGCCCCGCCTGCAAGCCCGGACCCGCCGCAGCGGCGGCCATGAACCGGTGCAGGTCACCGTCGCAGACCTGTGGATCGACCTGATCAGCCGCAAGGCCAGCCGCAACGGTGTACGCCTGGACCTGACCGCCAAGGAGTTCTCGCTGCTCAGCGTATTGGCGCGGCGCCAGGGCGAGATCCTGTCCAAGACGGCGATTGCCGAGATGGTCTGGGACATCAATTTCGACAGCGATGCCAACGTGGTGGAAGTGGCGATCAAGCGCCTGCGCGCCAAGCTCGACGGGCCGTTCGAACACAAGCTGCTGCACACCATTCGCGGCATGGGCTATGTGCTGGAGAACCGCATGCAGGAAAACCACAGTGGTCGCTAATTCCATCGCCCTGCGCCTGAGTGGCATGTTCACCCTGGTGGCGCTGCTGATCTTTCTGTTGATCGGCGGCGCGCTGTACCAGCAGGTCGACCGTGGCCTGGGGTTGTTGCCAGGTGCCGAGTTGGATGCGCGCTACAGCGTGCTGGAATCGTCGATCAATCGCTTCGGCACGCCGGAGCATTGGGTCAAGATCAGGTCCAAGCTCAAGCTGTTGGGGGAAGAAGACAAGCGCATCCGTTTCTGGGTGGTCAGCAGCGACCCGAGCTATGAATACGGTGAGCCGGACGCACAGGTTCGCGCCTTTGCCGAGGGCGCCACGGGTAAGCGCGACCTGCGCCTGCCGGGTCACGATTATCCCTTCAAGGTGCTGGTCAGCCAGTTTGCAGCCAAGGACCAACGCCCGGCGTTGCGCTTCATGATCGCTATCGACACGGAAAACTTCCGCGCCACCCAGCACCACTTGCTGGTGGCATTGGTCAGCCTCGCGCTGGTGGGTGTAATACTGGCGGCGCTGTTGGGGTTCTGGGTCGCGCGTATCGGCCTCAAGCCCCTGGGCAAACTCTCGGATGAGGCGCAAAAGCTTGCGCCGCCGAAACTCTCCGGGCGCCTGCATCTGTCGCCGCTGCCGCCGGAATTGAGCCAATTCGTCAACTCGTTCAACGCCACCCTCGACCGGGTTGAACAGGCGTATTCACGCCTGGAATCGTTCAACGCCGACGTTGCCCACGAACTGCGTTCGCCGCTCACCAACCTGATCGGCCAGACCCAGGTTGCCCTCACTCGCGGTCGGTCGGCAGAGCAATATTTCGAGGTACTGCAATCGAACCTGGAAGAGCTGGAACGCCTGCGCTCGATCATCAATGACATGCTGTTCCTCGCCAGCGCTGACCAAGGCAGCAAGGCCACCAAGCTGATCGAAAGCGCCCTGGCCGATGAAGTGGCAACCACCCTCGACTACCTGGACTTCATCCTCGAAGACGCCCAAGTCGAAGTGCGCGTGCACGGCGATGCCGTGGTGCAGATCGAAAAAGCCCACCTGCGTCGCGCACTGATCAATCTACTGAGCAATGCCGTGCAACACACCGCGCCGGGGCAAGTCATCGACGTGCACATTGAAGTGCAGGCACACCAGGTGACGATTGGCGTGACCAACCCCGGCGAGGCCATTGCCAGCGAACACTTGCCACGCCTGTTCGAACGCTTCTATCGGGTGGATGCCTCGCGCAGCAACAGCGGGGCCAATCACGGGCTGGGGCTGGCGATCGTCAAGGCGATTGCGTTGATGCATGGGGGGGATGTGTTTGTGCGCAGCGAGGGGGGTGGCAATACCTTTGGTATTACCCTTCCGGTCTAAACAACTCGGCCAAAAAAATGTGGGAGCTGGCTTGCCTGCGATAGCATCACCTCGGTGCACCTGGCATACCGAGCTGTCTGCATCGCAGGCAAGCCAGCTCCCACAGAAGATCCCATCGTCCTCACTGTTGCGATTTGGGCAATAGTTATTATCTTGTTACACTCTGTATTGCAGCGCTCGCCTGCGTTACTTTGACGCACCGATGAGCGCGACGGCAAAGACAGCTGACCCGCTTACCCGAATTTCCCTCGACTTATTTCCAGGGCTCTACACTGGGAATCTGTCTTAAAGCCGCTGACTTCAGCGGCTTTTTTTTGCCGTAAAAAAAGGCCGGGCACACCCTCACGACACTGGCCGTTATGGATTGACCAAAGGAGCTTTACCGGTGAAGAACTCGCTGACGTTCACCCCGTTATTCCTCGCGATTGCAGCAACGATCGCACCTCTCGCCCAGGCGGCAGACACTTCCTCCACAGACGGTTTCGTCGAAGGCTCCCACCTCACGATCAACACTCGCAACTACTACATGAACCGCGACCGTCGCGACATCCATCAAGATGACAGCAAGGAATGGGGCCAGGGCTTTATCGGCACCTTCGAATCCGGCTACACCCAGGGCACCGTCGGCTTCGGCCTGGACGTCAATGCCATGCTCGGCCTGAAGCTCGACGGCGGTGGCGGTACGGATGGTTCCAGCATCCTTCCGTATGGCAGCGGCAACGGCAAAGCGCCGGGTTCGTTCTCGACGGCCGGCGGCACCTTGAAAATGCGTGCCTTCGACACGGAACTGAAAGCCGGCGACCTGTTCCTCAACAACCCGGTGATCGCCGGCGGCATGACGCGCATGTTGCCGCAGACTTTCCGTGGCGTGAGCCTGACCAACCACAGCTTCGACGGCTGGATGATCGAAGGCGGCCAGGCCAGTTTCACCAAGCTCTACAACCAGAGCGGCCATCGGCGCATCGGCACCAGCTACGGCACGCTGCCCGCCAACACCGACAGCCAGCACCTGGACTGGGCTGGCGTGTCGTTCAGCGGGATTGATGGGTTGACCAGCAACCTGTACGCCTCCGAACTCAAGGACATCTGGCACCAGTATTATTACGACCTGGAATACACCTACGCCCTCAATGATCTGGTCAGCCTGACCCCCGGCCTGCACTACTACCATACCCAGGACACCGGCCAATCGCTGCTGGGGGATATCGACAACAACACCTACAGCCTGCATTTCACCGTGGGCGTGGGCAACCACAGCGTCACGGCGACTTATCAGCGGGTCAATGGCAATACGCCGTTCGACTACATCACCCAGGGCGACAGCGTGTACCTGGACAACTCCCAGCAGTACTCGGATTTCAACGGGCCCAACGAGCGCTCCTGGAAACTCAAGTACGCCTACGACTTCGCCGGCCTCGGCGTGCCCGGCCTGACGTCCGCCGTGTCGTACATCAGCGGCAAGACCGACCTGACCAAGGTCGACCCCAACAGTCGCGGCTACAGCAACTGGTACAGCGCCGATGGCAAGGATGCCAAGCACTGGGAGCGCGATATCGACCTCAAATATGTGGTGCAGGGCGGCAAGGCCAAGGACTTGGCCGTGCGCCTGCAATGGGCGACCAATCGCGGCAGCAATGGCTACTCGGCGGTGGACCGCGATGTGGATGAGTATCGCGTGATCGTGGATTACCCGATCAACGTGTTCTGAATACAGGTAGGAGCGAGCTTGCTCGCGAAAAACGTTAACGATAACGCGTGCTTCCTGAATAAGCGCGGCGTCTGTGAGTTTTTCGCGAGCAAGCTCGCTCCTACAGCCATATTCAAGAGTTGCTACTACGCTAAGGGCATTCTCAACGCAGAAGTATGCCCGATGAGTTCAAGCCCTACCCGCCCCAACCGCCGCCCGGAGCGCCTGCTGATCCTGGGCAGCACGCTCACGGTGTTGCTGATCTTGGGGGTCGTCACTGCGCTGCTGATTCGTGAACATGCCAACACCCTGCAGACGGCCAAGCGCACCGCCAACACCATCACTCAATTGATCGACGCTGACGTACTGCGCAATGTCGAACTTTACGACATGGCCCTCAAAGGCTTGATCAGCGCCACCGAGCGCACTGACCTGCAGGACGTCTCAGAGAGTATTCGCCACCTGGTGCTGTTTGATCGTTCCGCAGCGGCGCCCTACAAGGGCGATATCCTGCTGTTGGACCCGACCGGCGAGGTGATTGCCGATTCGTCCCTGCTCACGCCGAAGCTGGGTAACTTTGCCGACCGGGATTATTTTCAGGTACACCGCGCCAACCCCGACCTGGGCTTGTATATCAGTCGCCCGTTCATGGCGCGCTGCCAGTGTGCCGATCCTTGGCGCATCGCGTTCAGCCGTCGCGTTTCGTCACCGGATGGGCGCTTCCTGGGAGTGGCGGTCGCGTCCATGCGCCTGTCGTACTTTCATCAGTTGTTCAGCAGCTTGAACATCGGCAGCAACAGCACCATCAACCTGCTCAACCACCAAGGCATCCTGCTGGCGCAAGAGCCTCTGCTGGAAGTAGATATCATCGACAAGGACCTGAGCCAGCGCCCGAATGTGGCGCGCATGCTGCGCGAGCGGGACGGCAGCTTCCAAAGTATCTCCAGTGTCGATCGCCAGGCACGGCTCTACAGTTTTTCTAATGTGGGCAACTTGCCGCTGATCGTGGCAGTGGCCTTGTCCAGCAATGAAATGTTCGCACCCTGGCGGCGTGCGGCGTGGCTGGTCAGCATTGCCACGGGGGTGTTGTGCGTGGGCCTGTTGTGGCTGACCTGGGCACTGTGCATGGAGCTGCGCCGTCGCCATCGGGCTGAACAGGTGCTGTCAGAACTGGCAGCCACCGATGCCCTTACCGGCCTGGCCAACCGTCGCACGCTGGACGAACGCTTGCGGCTGGAATGGGACCGGGCACAACGCTCCACCGAGTCGTTGAGCGTGCTGATGATCGATGTTGACTACTTCAAGGCCTTCAACGACCGCCACGGTCACCAGGGCGGCGATGAGGCCTTGCGTGTAGTTGCGCATGTGATCGCCAGCCATATCCGCCGCCCTGCCGACCTGGCGGCGCGTTATGGTGGTGAAGAATTCGCGGTGGTGTTACCCAATACCGACGCCAAGGGGGCTTGGGTGATCGCCGAGCATATCCGCGAGGGTGTCCAGCACCTGCCGAGAGTGGCCGGGGATGAGCAGCCGATCACCGTAAGCATCGGCCTGAGTACCTGGCAGAAGCACAGCCGTATTTCCCTTGAAGACCTGCTGCTCAAGGCTGACCAGGCGTTGTATCAGGCCAAGCACAGCGGCCGAAACCGGACAATGGATGTTTCAAAGACCTCAAACTGATGAGGTCAATTGTGGGAGCTGGCTTGCCTGCGATCGCGGTGGGTCAGCTACCTATAAGCTAACTGGCAGGCCGCTATCGCAGGCAAGCCAGCTCCCACATTTGGATATTCGTCAGGCATAAAAAAAGGCCACCCGAAGGCAGCCTTTCAAAACTAAAGAAAGAGAGTTGTTACTTACACCGCCGCAACGGGACGCATGTAAGAGATCGGTGCGGTGCTGGCATCTTCGAAGGTCACGACTTCCCAAGCATCTGTCTGCTCAATCAACTTGCGCAGCAGCTGGTTGTTAAGGGCGTGGCCCGACTTGAAGCCTTTGAACTCGCCTATCAGGCTATTGCCCAGCAGGTAGAGGTCACCGATTGCATCGAGGATCTTGTGCTTCACGAATTCGTCTTCGTAGCGAAGGCCGTCTTCGTTCAGTACACCATCCGCGTCGACCACAATGGCGTTTTCCACGCTGCCGCCGAGTGCGAGGTTGTGCTTGCGCAGGTACTCGATGTCACTCATGAAACCAAAGGTACGGGCGCGGCTGACTTCTTTTACGAACGAAGTGCTGGAAAAATCCACGCTTGCACTTTGGGTGCGGTCACGGAATACCGGGTGATCGAAATCGATCTCAAAGCTCACTTTAAAGCCTTCGAACGGGACGAAGGTGGCGCGCTTGTCGCCGTCTTCTACTGTCACTTCCCGCAGAATGCGAATGAACTTCTTGGCTGCGTCCTGTTCTTCCAGGCCGGCAGATTGAATCAAGAATACGAAGGGTCCAGCGCTGCCATCCATGATCGGGACTTCGGACGCGGAGAGCTCGACGTAGGCGTTATCGATGCCCAGGCCAGCCATGGCCGAGAGCAAGTGCTCCACCGTGTCCACTTTGACGTCACCGTTGACCAGAGTGGTCGACATCGTGGTTTCGCCAACGTTTTCCGCGCGAGCAGGAATCTGCACCACAGGGTCCAGGTCGGCACGAACAAACACGATGCCGGTGTCGACAGGTGCGGGCTTGAGGGTCAGGTATACCTTCTCCCCGGAGTGCAGACCTACACCTGTGGCACGGATAATATTCTTCAGGGTGCGTTGTTTAATCATGGCTTGGACCGCTTCAGCGCAAATTGCGAACTGGTATCAACAAAGGCTGGCGATAATAACAGACCAGACCTTTGCTGAACACCAATCACCTTCATAGCCCTGATACATTCCATTAATCGGCCTGACGACGCAGGAATGCTGGGATGTCCAGATAGTCCAGGTCATCTTGCGGATTCGGGCTACGGGACGCCGCAGCACCGGCCTGAGCCTGGTTGCGCATCACGGTCGGACGATCCAGGTCACGGTAGTTGACCGACGGCAGCTCCTGGCGAGCAGGGGCTGGAGCGGCAGCTGCCTGGCTGGCCTGGCTAGTGTGCAGGGTGTTGTCGATGACCTTCACAGGCTTCTCGATTTTTGCACCCAGGCCGGTCGCAACCACGGTCACATGCAGTTCATCACGCATGTCCGGATCGATAACGGTACCCACCTTGACCATGGCGTGCTCGGACGCGAAGGCTTCGATGATGCTACCCACGTCGGAGTACTCACCCAGGGACAGGTCGGGACCTGCGGTGATGTTCACCAGGATGCCGCGTGCACCTTGCAGGTTCACGTCTTCAAGCAACGGGTTGCGGATGGCCGCTTCGGTGGCTTCGCGTGCACGGTTCGGACCGCTGGCGCAGCCAGTGCCCATCATCGCCATACCCATTTCGCTCATGACCGTACGTACGTCGGCAAAGTCGACGTTGATCATGCCTGGGCGCTTGATGATGTCGGAGATACCGCGAACGGCACCGGCCAGTACATCGTCAGCCTTGGCGAAGGCGGACAGCAGGCTGGCATCCTTGCCCAGGATGGTCAGCAGTTTCTCGTTGGGAATGGTGATCAACGAGTCGACGCTTTCAGACAGCAGACGGATACCTTCGTCGGCGATCTGCATACGCTTGCGGCCTTCGAACGGGAACGGACGCGTCACGACAGCAACGGTCAAAATCCCCATTTCCTTGGCCACTTCGGCAATGATCGGTGCAGCACCGGTACCGGTACCGCCGCCCATGCCGGTGGTGATGAACACCATGTTGGTGCCTTGCAGCACTTCGGCAATACGCTCGCGGTCTTCCAGGGCGGCTTGACGGCCGACTTCCGGATTGGCGCCAGCGCCGAGGCCCTTGGTCACCGCTGTGCCCAGTTGCAGGATGGTCCGCGCGCCGATGCTTTTGAGCGCCTGGGCATCAGTGTTGGCGCAGATGAACTCAACGCCTTCAATGTTGCTCTTGACCATGTGGTTGACAGCGTTGCCGCCGCCACCGCCGACACCGATTACTTTGATAACCGGGCTAGCGGGGATGTTGTCTACGAGTTCAAACATTTTCCCTCTCCTTTCGTTTTCTCTAGTTTTTTCGCCTACTGCTTACTGCGGGTGTTGCGGTGTCGCGGTAAATCTTTAGAAATTGCCTTTTACCCAAGCCTGCAGACGCTCGAACAACGGCGCTTTCGCCTCGTCGTCACTGCGGTAGCTGTCACGGATGCTCGGGCCCGACAGGGAGATGCCGTCGGTCTGCTTTTGCAGCCCGTACAACAGCAAGCCCACACCGGTGGAATAAATCGGGTTGCGCACCACGTCGCCCAGGCCTTTCACGCCATGGGGCACGCCCAGGCGCACCGGCATGTGGAAGATCTCTTCGGCCAACTCGACCGCGCCTTCCATCTTCGAGGTGCCACCGGTCAGCACGATGCCGGCCGGGATCAAATCTTCGTAGCCGCTGCGGCGCAGTTCAGCCTGGATCAGGGTGAACAGCTCGTCGTAGCGTGGCTCGACCACTTCGGCCAGGGCCTGGCGCGACAGCTCGCGGGGCGGACGATCACCGACGCTTGGCACCTTGATGGTCTCGCCGGCACCGGCCAGCTTGGCCAGGGCGCAGGCGTAGCGGATCTTGATTTCTTCGGCGTACTGGGTCGGTGTGCGCAGCGCCATGGCGATGTCGTTGGTGACCTGGTCGCCGGCAATCGGGATCACGGCGGTGTGACGGATCGCACCCTCGGTGAAGATCGCGATGTCGGTGGTGCCGCCGCCGATGTCCACCAGGCACACGCCCAGCTCTTTTTCGTCGTCGGTCAGTACCGAGTAGGCCGAGGCCAACTGCTCGAGAATGATGTCGTCGATTTCCAGGCCGCAGCGGCGCACGCATTTTTCAATGTTCTGTGCGGCGTTGACGGCGCAAGTCACCACGTGAACCTTGGCTTCCAGACGCACGCCCGACATGCCCAGGGGCTCGCGCACGCCTTCCTGGTTGTCGATCACGTAGTCCTGCGGCAGGGTGTGCAGCACGCGCTGGTCCGCCGGGATCGCCACGGCCTGGGCAGCGTCGAGGACGCGCTCAAGGTCGGCCGAGCTGACTTCACGGTCGCGGATCGCCACGATGCCGTGGGAGTTCAGGCTGCGGATGTGGTTGCCGGCCACGCCGACGAACGCCGAGTGAATCCGGCAACCGGCCATCAGCTGCGCTTCTTCGATGGCGCGCTGGATCGACTGCACGGTGGACTCGATGTTCACCACCACGCCCTTCTTCAGGCCCCGGGACGGATGCGTGCCAATACCGACGATTTCGATCGCGCCGTCTTCCCCGACCTCGCCCACCAGCGCCACCACCTTGGAGGTGCCGATATCGAGACCGACGATCATTTTGCCGCTTTGCACGTTTGCCATGGGTCCTGCCTCTTCTTAATTCTTCGCGACAGCGGGTTGTGCTGCCGTGGGCGCAGCCGGTGTACGCCAGCCGACGGCCAGGCGGTTGGCGTAACGCAGGTCGACGCTCGCAATGTTCGTAATCTGTTCTTTCAAGGTTTTTTCATAGATGGCAATAAAGCGGCGCATCTTTTCCACCAAGCGGTCGCGTCCCAGCAACAACTCGATGCCCGGGCCGGAACTGCCTGCCCCGGTCGTCAAAAACCAGCTGCCCCGCTCACGCAATTCCAGGCGTGCAATGGAGAAGCCCAGTGGCCGCAGCATCTGGCTCAAGGCCTGGTACTGCTGCATCACTTGCTGCTGCGCCCGCTGCGGCCCGAACAGCTGCGGCAGGTGTTCATAATTGGCCAGCTCACGCGGGGTGAACGCCTGGCCCTGGTTGTTCAACAGCGCTTCATCGCCCCAACGGGCCACGGGCAGTTGTTCTTCCAGGCGGATCGTGACTTGGTCCGGCCATACACGGCGAACTTCGGCGTGGGCGATCCACGGCATTTGTTCCAGCTCCGAGCGCATGCCAGCCAGGTCGATGGTAAAGAAGCTCGCCGCCAGGTATGGGCCGATGCGCTGCTGTACCGCTTGTTGGCTGATGTAGCTCAGGTCGCCCTGCACGCTGATCTTGGTGATCGGCCGGTCGGCATACGGCAACAGGCGCTGCGCGCCTTCGTACGTACCAAAGCCCAACACCACCAGCAGCACCGGCCAGAACAGCGCCTTGATAAAACCAAAGTTGGCTTTTGGCAGGCGCGAAGACATCGGCTCTTTAGCCACCATTCGGCTTGCACCCCGTGGCACCGGCTTGCGGCTCGGTGCTTGTGGGGGCTGATGACGAAGCGATGCGCCGTTCATGTGTTTAGCCTCTTGGCTCAATGCTGTCGGCCAGGATCGCCAGCACTAACTGCTGGAAATCCAGACCGGCGGCACGGGCTGCCATGGGAACCAGGCTGTGGTCGGTCATGCCCGGTGCGGTGTTGACTTCAAGGAACCAGAAATTCCCTTGGTCATCCTGCATCACGTCTGCCCGCGCCCAACCGGCGATACCCAGCGCCTCACAGGCTTTCGCCGTGAGGTCCATCAATTCTTGTTCCTTGGTTGCTTCGAGGCCGCATGGGATCCGGTACTGAGTATCGGAAGCCAGGTACTTGGCGTCGTAGTCATAAAAGGTGTGGGGCGTGCCCAAAGCGATGGGCGGCAATACCTGGCCACGCAGGGTGGCGATGGTGTACTCGGGACCGGAAATCCACTGTTCCACCAACACTTGCGAATCGTAGGTACTTGCCGCTTTCCATGCGTCGATCAATTCGGCGGCCGAGTTCACTTTGGCCATGCCGATACTGGAGCCTTCATGGGCTGGTTTGACGATCAAAGGCAGGCCCAGTTCCTTGGCTGCAGAAATACAATCGTCTTCACTGCACAGTACCGCGTGACGCGGGGTCGGAATGCCCAGGCTGTGCCACACCTGCTTGGTGCGCAACTTGTCCATCGCCAAGGCCGACGCGAGGATGCCGCTGCCGGTGTAAGGGATGCCGGCGCATTCGAGCAGGCCCTGCATGCTGCCGTCTTCACCGCCGCGGCCGTGAAGAATGAGAAAGGCGCGGTCGATCTTTTCGGCCTGCAGGCGGGCGAGGAAATCATCGCCCACATCGATACCGAAGGCATTCACGCCAGCACTTTGCAGCGCCTCAAGCACCGCATTGCCGGACTTGAGCGACACTTCGCGCTCGGCGCTCTTGCCGCCGAACAGCACGGCCACGCGACCGAAGTCGGCAGGCGCAAGGGTGGAAAACAGGGAGCCGTAGTCAGTGGTCATTTCGACTTCCCCTTGGCGGCGGCTGCAAACAGCGGGCTCGCCAGCAACTTGGGCGCAAGGCCACCGATATCACCGGCGCCCTGGCACAGCAGGATGTCACCGGCACGCAGCAGCGGCTTGACGATAGGCGCCAGGTCCACGCCACGCTCGATGTAGATCGGGTCCAACTGGCCGCGCTGGCGGATGCTGTTGCACAGCTTGCGGCTGTCAGCGCCCGGGATCGGTTCTTCACCGGCCGGGTAGACTTCCATCAGCAGCAGCACGTTGGCATCGGCCAGTACATTGACGAAATCGTCGTACAGGTCACGGGTGCGGCTGTAGCGGTGCGGCTGGTACCCCATCACCAGCCGGCGCTCCGGCCAGCCACCGCGCACGGCCTTGATCACGGCCGCCACTTCGGTCGGGTGGTGGCCGTAGTCGTCCACCAGCATCACGTCACCGCCTTCAACCGGCAGTTGGCCGTAGACCTGGAAGCGACGGCCCACACCGGCAAAGCGCGACAGGCCCTCGACGATGGCTTCATCGCTGACGCCTTCATCGGTGGCAATGCAGATGGTCGCCAGGGAGTTCAGCACGTTGTGGTTGCCCGGCATGTTCACCGACACGTCCAGCGGCTCGCGGTCGGGGCGCAGCACGGTAAAGAAGGTTTGCATGCCTTCCTGGCGCACATTGATTGCGCGCACGTCGGCATCTTCGCTGAAGCCGTAGGTCACGGTCGGGCGCTTGACCTGAGGCAGGATTTCACGCACCACCGGGTCGTCCAGGCACACCACCGCCAACCCGTAGAACGGCAGGTTGTGCAGGAAGTCGACGAAGGTTTTCTTCAATTTGTTGAAGTCACCGTCGTAGGTCGCCATGTGGTCTTCGTCGATGTTGGTGACGACGGCGACCAGCGGTTGCAGGTGCAGGAAGCTCGCGTCACTTTCATCGGCTTCGGCGATCAGGTAGCGGCTGGTGCCGAGCTGGGCATTGGTGCCAGCTGCATTCAGGCGGCCACCGATGACGAAGGTCGGGTCCAGGCCACCGGCGGCGAACACCGAGGCGATCAGGCTGGTGGTGGTGGTCTTGCCATGGGTACCGGCGACGGCGATGCCGTGGCGATAGCGCATCAGCTCGGCGAGCATCTCGGCACGCGGCACCACTGGAATACGGCGTTCAAGGGCAGTGGCCACTTCCGGGTTGGAGGTGTTCACGGCACTGGACACCACCAGCACGTCGGCCTCGGCAGCGTTCTCGGCACGGTGGCCGATAAAGATCTGCGCACCGAAGGACTTCAGGCGATCAGTGACCGGCGACTCTTTCAAGTCCGAGCCGGACACCTGGTAGCCCAGGTTCAGCAACACTTCGGCAATCCCGCACATGCCCACGCCACCGATACCGACGAAGTGAATACGGCGGATGCGGCGCATCTCGGGTTGCGGCATGGCTTTCTGATTCTCAACCATGGGCCACCTCCAGGCAGATATCGACCACGGTGCGGGTTGCGTCAGGTTTGGCCAGGCGGCTTGCGGTGCTCGCCATGCTGTTGAGTCGTTCCGGTTGCATCAAAACCTCGGTCAGGCGTGCGGCCAAATCGGCGGCGCCAGTCGTTCTTTGCGGCAGCAGGAAGGCAGCGCCCTCCCCGGCCAAATATTCGGCGTTGCGGGTCTGGTGATCGTCGATGGCGTGGGGCAAAGGCACCAGCAAGGACGGCAGACCGGCGGCCGCCAGTTCACTGACGGTCAGCGCACCAGCGCGGCAGACCACCAGGTCGGCCCAGCCATAGGCTTGGGCCATGTCTTTGATGAAGGGCTGTACATTGGCCTCTACACCGGCCTCGCGATAACGCGCGGCGGTGACTTCATCGTGGTTCTTGCCGGCCTGATGGAAGATCTCCGGGCGCACATCCTCAGGAAGTTGCGCAACGGCTTCAGGCAGCAATTTATTCAGTGGCTCGGCGCCCAGGCTTCCGCCCAGGATCAGCAGGTGAGCCTTGCGCCCCGCCAACGCGTCACGCGCAATGGCCATGAACAGTTCGGTACGTACCGGGTTACCGGTGGTGCGAAGCTTGTCGGAGGCGGCGAAGGTTTTCGGAAAGGCTTCACACACCCGCGCGGCCAATGGCACCAGCAGGCGGTTGGCGGTACCGGCGACGGCGTTCTGTTCGTGAACGATCACCGGCACGCCCGCGAGTTTCGCCGCAACGCCACCAGGGCCGGTCACATAACCGCCAAAGCCGAGCACACACACCGGCTTCAACTCGCGAATGATCTTGCGCGCCTGCATGACCGCCTTGAGCAACACGAACGGCGCCTTGAGCAATGACAACTTGCTCTTGCCACGCAAACCGGTGACGTTGATCAAATGCAGCGGCAAGCCGGCATTGGGCACCAATTCGTTTTCGATGCCACGGGGCGTACCCAGCCAGTGCACGGTGTAGCCACGGTTCTGGAATTCACGGGCGCAGGCCAGGGCCGGGAACACATGGCCCCCGGTACCGCCCGCCATGATCAGCACGTTAGCGCCCATGGGTCGGCTCCTCGGCGAAGTCGCTTTCGCTGAACTCCATCTCTTCGCTGCCCAGGTGGGTGCGACTCTCCCACTCGATACGCAGCAACAAGCCGAGACAGGCGCAGCAAATCACCAACGAACTGCCGCCGTAACTGAGGAACGGCAAGGTCAGGCCCTTGGTCGGCAGCAGGCCGACGTTCACCCCGATGTTGATCAGGAACTGGCCGATCCACAGGAAGGCCAACCCATAGGCAACGTAGGCGGCGAAGAACTGCTTGGCCTTCTCGGCCCACAAGCCGATGTACATGGCGCGCACGCAGACGAATACAAACAACGCAACGGTGCACAGCGAACCCACCACACCCAACTCCTCGGCCAATACCGAGAACACGAAGTCGGTGTGGGCTTCCGGCAGGTAGAACTGCTTCTGCACACTGTTGCCCAGGCCCACACCCAGCCACTCGCCGCGACCGAAAGCGATCAGCGCCTGGGTCAACTGGTAGCCGGAGCCGAACTGGTCGGACCAGGGGTCGGTAAAGGTGATCAGACGCGCCATCCGGTAGGGTTGCGCCTGTACCAGGATGGTCACGGCCGCCACCGCCAGCACCACCATCAAGGTGAAGCGGAACAGCCCGACCCCACCCAGGAACAGCATCGCGGCGGCGGCGCCCATCATCACCACCGTTGCCCCGAAGTCGGGCTCCATCAGCAGCAGGCCAGCCATGGGCAGCAGCACGATGAACGGCTTGAAGAAGCCCATCCAGCTTTCGCGCACTTCTTTCTGACGACGCACCAGGTAACCGGCGAGGTAGATCACCACGAACACCTTGGCGATTTCCGAAGGCTGCACGTTGAACGCGCCGAAGCCGATCCAGCGCATCGAACCGTTCACCTCGCGGCCAATGCCCGGCACGATCACCATGACCAGCAAGCCGAACGCACCGATCAGCATCAGCCAACCCAGGCGTTGCCAGGTGGCAATCGGGATCATCATGGTGACGATGCAGGCGCCCAGGCCGATCACCAGGTACACCAGGTGGCGGATCATCATGTACAGCGTGTTGCCCGACTGCACGGCAGCCACTTCGGAGGACGCCGAGGTGATCATCACCAGGCCCAGGCCGAGCAGTGCCAGGCAACCGGCGAGCATAGGAAAATCAAGGTCAATGCCGCGCCCGGTAATGATCGGCGACGGGTATGGCTTGATGATGTTTCTCAGGTTGAGGCTCATGCCAAAGCCTCCACGGCGCGGGCGAACAGCTGGCCGCGCTCTTCATAGTTCTTGAACATGTCGAAGCTGGCGCACGCGGGCGACAGCAACACCGCATCGCCAGGCTGGGCCAGGGCTTTGCACTGGGCAACGGCGTCGTCCAGGGAAGCTGCGCGTACTTGCGGCACAGCGTCACCGAGGGCGGCGGCGATCAGGTCCGAATCGCGGCCCATCAGCACCACGGCGCGGCAATGGGCGGCCACTGGAGCTTTAAGGTCCTTGAAGTCGGCACCCTTGCCATCACCACCGGCGATCAGCACCAGCTTGCCGTCGATATCGGCACCCAGGCCTTCGATGGCCGCCAGGGCTGCACCGACGTTGGTGGCTTTGGAGTCGTTGTAATAGCTGACGTCATTGAGGTCGCGCACCCACTGGCAGCGATGCTCAAGCCCGGCAAACGTGCGCAGGCTCGCGAGCATGGCGTCGAATGGCAGGCCAACCGCGTGACCGAGCGCCAAGGCCGCCAGGGCATTGGACTGGTTGTGTGCGCCACGGATTTTCAGTTCGCGTACCGGCATCAGGTTCTGGAATTCGAACGCCAGGTACTTCTCGCCGTTCTCTTCACGAATGCCAAAGCCTTTGAAGTCCGGTTTGCCCAGGCCGAAGGTCCAGCAGGGCATGCCCTCGCCTATCAGCGGACGGCTCAGGGCATCCTGGCGGTTGACTACAAATTGCTTGGCGCCACGGAAGATCCGGTGCTTGGCCCGGTGATAAGCCGGCAGGCCGCTGTAGCGGTCCATATGGTCTTCGCTGACGTTCAATACCGTCGCCACTTCAGCGCCCAGGTCGTGGGTGGTTTCCAGCTGGAAGCTCGACAATTCCATCACGTACAGCTCGACGTCGTCGCTGAGCAGGTCCAGCGCCGGCACGCCAAGATTGCCGCCGACGGCCACACGCTTGCCCGCCGCCGCGGCCATCTCGCCGACCAGGGTGGTGACGGTGCTTTTGGCGTTGGAACCGCTGATAGCTACGATCGGCGCCTTCGCGTTGCGTGCGAACAGGTCGATATCGCCAGACAGCTTCACGCCACGGGCCGCAGCCGCTTGCAGGGCCGGTGTCGCCAGGGCCAGGCCCGGGCTCACGTAGAGCTCGTCGGCACGGCACAGAAACTCGACATCCAGCTCGCCACAACGCACTTCCACGTGCGGGTAGTCACGGCGCAGCGTGACCAGCTCCGGTGGATTTTCCCGCGTATCGGCCACGGCAAACGACGTGCCCCGGTTCGCCAGGAAGCGAACCAGGGACATGCCGCTCTTGCCGAGGCCGACAACAATGCGGAAGTGGTCTGAAGCGATCAGGGACACTCGTTTCTACCTCAGTTTCAGGGTGGCAAGGCCGACCAGTACCAGAATCACGGTGATGATCCAGAAGCGGACAATCACGCGTGGCTCGGGCCAGCCCTTGAGTTCAAAGTGGTGGTGAATCGGCGCCATGCGGAACACGCGGCGCCCGGTCAACTTGAAGGACGCCACCTGGATGACCACCGACAGGGTTTCCATCACGAACACGCCGCCCATGATGAACAGTACGATTTCCTGACGAACGATCACCGCGATGGTGCCCAGAGCGGCGCCCAGCGCCAGTGCGCCGACGTCGCCCATGAAGACTTGTGCCGGGTAGGTGTTGAACCACAGGAACCCCAGGCCGGCACCGATCAGCGCGCCGCAGAACACGATCAGCTCACCGGCGCCCGGTACATAAGGGATCAGCAGGTATTCAGCGAATTTCACGTTACCGGAGAGGTAGCAGAAGATGCCGAGCGCGCCGCCCACCATCACCGTCGGCATGATCGCCAGGCCGTCGAGGCCATCTGTCAGGTTCACCGCGTTGCTGGAGCCGACAATCACGAAGTAGGTCAGCACCACAAAACCGACGCCCAGCGGGATGCTCACATCCTTGAGCATCGGGATGATCAAGGTGGTTTCCACGGCACTTGGCGCGGTGGTGTACAGGAAGATCGCGGCGGCCAGGCCGAACACCGACTGCCAGAAATACTTCCAGCGGCTTGGCAGCCCCTTGGAGTTTTTCTCGATCACTTTGCGGTAGTCATCCACCCAGCCGATGGCGCCGAACAGCAGGGTCACCAGCAGCACCACCCACACGTAGCGGTTATGCAGGTCGGCCCAGAGCAAGGTGCTGACGCCGATGGACGACAGGATCAGCGCGCCGCCCATGGTCGGAGTACCGGACTTGGACAGGTGCGACTGCGGGCCGTCATTACGAACCGATTGACCAATTTGCAGGTTCTGCAGGGTGCGGATCATCCACGGCCCTAAAAACAGCGACAAAGACAGCGCGGTCAGCACACCCAGGATCCCGCGCAGGGTCAGGTACTGGAAGACCGCGAAGCCTTTGTGGAACTGTTGCAGATACTCAGCCAGCAGCAGCAGCATTAATGTTTCTCCGTACTTGAGCCACACAAGGCTGCGACGACGTTTTCCATCACCGCGCTGCGCGATCCCTTGATCAAAATGGTTGTGTGTTTGTCATGCTCAGCCGCCGTCAACGCCTGGATCAATTCAGCTTGCGTCGAAAAATGCCGCGCACCGGGACCGAAGGCGCTCACGGCGTGAGTCATGTTCGGGCCGACCGCGTAGAGCGCGTCGGCCTTGCCGCTGGCGTAGGCACCCACTTCGCGATGGGACTGTTCGGCCCAGTCGCCCAGCTCGGCGATATCGCCCAGCACCAGTACTTTGCGGCCATCGAAACCCTTGAGCAGATCTATGGCGGCGCAGACCGAGGACTGGTTGGCGTTGTAGGTGTCATCAATCACGCGCATGCCGTTGGCAGCCAATTGCGCCACAGTGCGGCCCTTGACCGGCTGCACCGCGCCCAGGCCTGTAGCGATACCGAACAGCGACACGCCCAGGGCATGGGCGGCGGCGGCGGCGGCCAGGGCGTTGGCAACGTTATGGTTGCCCAGCAGGTTCAGCTGCACATGTTCGCTGCCTTGCGGGGTATGCAAGGTGAAGGACGGGCAACCGCGGGCGTCGACGGTGATATTTGAAGCATGGAAGTCGGCCGCAGCATTGAGCACCGCAAACGTCAGCACCTTGCGACCGGCGGCGCGTACACGCCAGGTCTCGAACGCCTTGTCATCCAGGTTCAGTACCGCAGTGCCCGAGGCGTCGAGCCCCTCAAGGATTTCACCCTTGGCTTCGACGATTTTTTCCGGACCACCGAACTCTCCGACATGGGCGGTCCCGGCGTTGTTGATGATCGCCACGTGAGGCTGGGTCAGCGCCACGGTGTAGGCGATTTCGCCGATGCGCGAAGCCCCCAGTTCAATCACTGCCGCCGTGTGTTCCGGGGCCAGTTCGAGCAGGGTCAGCGGTGCGCCGAAATCATTGTTGAGGTTGCCACGAGTCGCGAGCACCGGCCCGCGCGTACGCAGGACGCCAGCAAGCAGTTCCTTGACCGTGGTCTTGCCGCTGGAACCGGTAATGGCCGCCACCGGCTTATCAAAAGCGGCACGGTTAAGCGCACCCAGTTGGCCCAGGGCCAGGCGGGTATCGGCTACCAGCAATTGCGGCAAGGCAGAATCGGCCACTTCACGCTGCACCAGGGCACCGACGGCACCTTTGGCGGCAACGTCGTTGAGGTAGTCGTGACCATCGAAACGCGGGCCGGCCAGGGCGACAAACAGCTGCCCCGGCTGGATGTTACGGCTGTCGATACTGACGCCGTTGAATGTGCAGTCGTTCGACAGCACACGGGCCGACAGGGCCTGGGCCAGTTCGCTGAACGTCATCGCTTTAAGCATGGGCGACCTCCCAGGCGGTCAGGGCGTGATCCGCCTCGACCAGATCGGAGAAGGCATGGCGCTCACCGTTGATTTCCTGATAGTCCTCGTGGCCTTTACCCGCGAGCACCACTACGTCGTCCGCGCCGGCACTGGCGATCAGCTGGGCAATGGCGGCGCCGCGACCAGCCACAAACGTGACCTTGGAGGCGTCTTTGAAACCGACACGGATGTCGTCGAAAATCTGGCTCGGGTCTTCGCTGCGCGGGTTGTCGTCGGTGACGAGTACGCCATCGGCCAAGCGCTCGACAATTTCGGCCATCAATGGGCGCTTGCCGCGATCGCGATCACCGCCGCAACCGAACAGGCACAGCAGTTTGCCTTTGGCATGTGGGCGCAGGGCTTCGAGGACTTTTTCCAGGGCATCCGGTGTGTGGGCGTAATCGACCACCACCAACGGTTGCGTGCCGCCACCCAGGCGCTGCATGCGACCGGCCGGGCCTTCCAGCTTCGGCAGTACCCGCAGGATTTCATCCAGGGCGTAGTCCAGGCCCAGCAATGCACCGATAGCGGCGAGCACGTTGCTCAGGTTGAACCGCCCGAGCAAGGTGCTGCGCAAGTGGTGCTCGCCCTGCGGCGTCACCAATGTGGCACGCACGCCTTCATCATTGAATTGGGCTTCGCGGCAATACAGGTAGGCACTGGCATCTTGCAGGCTATAGCTGATCAGGCGCGCGTCGCTGTCTTCGCCCGCCAGTTGGCGGCCAAACGCGTCGTCGAGGTTGACCACCCGGCACTTCAGGTCATTCCAGGCAAACAGCTTGGCCTTGGCGGCGGCGTACGCCTCCATGGTGCCGTGGTAGTCTAGGTGATCGCGGGACAGGTTGGTCATCACCGCCACATCAAAGGCCAGAGCAGTGACACGCCCTTGGTCCAGACCGTGAGAAGACACTTCCATGGCAACCGCCTTGGCGCCGGCCTTTTTCAGGTCGGCCAGGGTCGCTTGCACGGCAATCGGGTTTGGCGTGGTGTGCAGGCCGCTTTGCAGCGCGCCATAGAAACCGGTGCCGAGGGTGCCGACGATGCCGCAGTGCTGACCCAGCAGGTCCAACGCCTGGGCGACCAATTGGGTCACGCTGGTCTTGCCATTGGTGCCAGTCACGCCCACCAGGTTGAGCTGGCGGCTCGGGTCACCGTAAAAACGCCCGGCGATGTCAGAAAGCTGCGCAGCCAGGCCCTTGACCGGAATCAACGGCACATCGGTGATCGGCAGCACGGTGGCGCCTTGCACTTCATAGGCAACCGCAGCCGCACCGCGTTGCAGGGCATCGGCGATATGCGCACGGCCATCGAGCTTGCCGCCGGGTACCGCCAGGAACAGGTCACCGGCACGCACATTGCGGCTGTCCAGGGTCAGCTCACGAATCAGCAGATCGTGGCCGGCATGGGCAAAAATCTTGTTCAGACTAAGAGACATCAGCCGCGCCCTCCATTGGCTTTGACAGCGGCAGCCGGTGGGCCGGCGTTGGCTTGTTGAGTCGGCGGCAGGTTGTCCGGCGTGATGTTCATCAGACGCAGGGTGCCGGACATCACTTTGCTGAACACCGGCGCCGAAACCAGGCCACCGAAGTAACCGGCTTTACTAGGCTCGTCGATCACCACGACGATGGCGTAGCGTGGATCGCTCATCGGGCCAAAGCCGGCGAACAGCGAACGGTAGGAGTTTTCGGCATAGCCCTTGGTGCCCACCGAGGTCTTACGGGCCGTACCGGACTTGCCTGCAACGTGGTACGCCGGCACCTGGGCGCGGAATACGCCACGCGGTGCTTCGATCACTTGTTGCAGCATTCCCTGGATGGTCTTGGCGACTTTTTCCGGAATGACCTGGTTGGCTTTCGGCGGTTCATCCACATGGATCAGGCTCAGCGGCACCATGCGACCGTTATTGGCCAACACCGAGAAAGCGTGGGCCAACTGGATGGCGGTCACCGACAGGCCATAGCCATAGGACAGCGTGGCAGTCTCGGCCTTTCTCCACTCGCGGTAGTTCGGCAGGTTGCCCACGCGCTCACCCGGGAAATCGAGGCCGGTGGGTTGCCCCAGACCGATTTTTTGCGCCAGGTGATAGATCGTTTCGCCGCCAATGTCGAAGGCAACCTTACTCATGCCCACGTTACTGGAATTGATCAGGATGCCTGTCAGATCCAGCACCGGACCTTCGCTGCGGGATACGTCACGAATGGTGTATTTGCCAAGTTGCAAGGTGCCTGGGTAAACCTCGACCTTGTCGGTAGGTTTCCAGCGCCCGGTTTCCAGGGCAGCGCTCATGGAGATGGCTTTCATGGTCGAACCGGGCTCGAACACGTCGATCATCGCGCGGTTACGCATCATCGCCGGCTGCAGGTTGCGACGGTTGTTGGGGTTGTAGGTCGGCTGGTTGACCATGGCGAGGATCTCGCCGGTCTTCACGTCCATGATTACCAGGCTGCCGGCCTTGGCGCCATTCTCGATGATCGCGTTACGCAGCTCGCGGTTGGCCAGGTATTGCAGACGCAGGTCAATCGACAACGCCAAGGGCTTGCCGGCCTTGGCGTTCTTGGTGACCTGGACGTCCTTGATCAGCCTGCCGCGCCGATCCTTGATGACCTGCCGCTTGCCCGGAACTCCGGCCAGCCATTCGTCGTAGGCCAGCTCAACGCCTTCGCGACCATGATCATCGATATCGGTAAAGCCGACCATGTGCGCGGTGGTTTCACCGGCCGGGTAGAAACGACGAAACTCCTCGATGCCGTAGACACCGGGGATTTTAAGGTCGAGCACCTGCTGGCCTTGCTCGGGTGTGAGCCCGCGAACCAGATAGATGAATTCCTTGTTGGCCTGGGCTTCGAGGCGATCGGTCAGGGCCTTGCGGTCCTGGCCAAGGGCGGCGGCCAGCTCGGGCCACTTGTCCTTGGCAACTTGCAGCTCTTTAGCGTTGGCCCACAGCGTCGTCACCGGGGTACTGACGGCCAGGGGCTCGCCGTTGCGGTCGGTGATCAGGCCGCGGTGTGCAGGAATTGGAATATGCCGCAGGCTGCGGGCGTCACCCTGGCCGATCAGGAAGTCGCGGTCGACGACCTGCAGGTCGAAGATACGCCAGACAATCGCGCCCACCATCAATGCCAGCAAGCCCAGCATCAGGCGGAAGCGCCATGGGTAGAGTGCCCCTTCGAGCTTCATCATGGCGCCACCATGCGGACTTCAGCCGCGCCAGGGATGTGCATCTTCAATTGTTCGGTGGCCAGCACTTCGATACGGCTGTGAGCCGTCCAGGTGCTTTGCTCGAGGATCAACCGGCCCCACTCTGCCTGGGCTTTATCACGCACGCTCAATTCCCCGTAAAGGGTATTGAGCAACTGACGGTTCCAGTGGGCGCTGTAGGACACCGCAATCGCGGATACCAGCACGCCGACAAACAGCAGCAACATAAAGAAGCTGCCGCCCGGGAGGGGCTTGGCGAAAAGCTTGCTCACCGCAATTTCTCCGCAACACGCATGACGGCGCTACGGGAACGTGGATTGGCCTTGAGTTCGGCTTCGGAAGCGAACTGCGCTTTGCCATGGATTTTGATTTTCGGCACGAAGGCTTCGAAACGCACCGGCAGGTTACGCGGCAGGTTATCGGATTCGCCCTTGACCAGACGACGCATGAACAGTTTGACGATGCGGTCTTCCAGGGAGTGGAAGCTGATCACCACCAGGCGGCCGCCCACTTCCAAAGCATCCAGAGCGGCTTCGAGGCCGGCTTCCAGATCGCCCAATTCGTTGTTGACGTGGATGCGCAGGCCCTGGAACGCGCGGGTAGCCGGGTTCTTGCCCTTTTCCCAGGCAGGGTTGGCGACCTTCAGCACTTCGGCCAGATCTGCGGTGCGTTCGAACGGCTGGATTTCGCGGCGCTCGACCACGGCACGTGCCATGCGACCGGCGAAGCGCTCTTCACCATATTCCTTGAACACACGGGCGATTTCTTCCACCGGCGCGGTGGCGATGAACTGTGCGGCACTGACCCCACGAGTGGGATCCATGCGCATGTCGAGGGGGCCATCGTTCATGAAACTGAAGCCGCGCTCCGGGTCATCGAGCTGTGGCGAAGACACGCCCAGGTCGAGCAGAACCCCGGCCACCTTGCCCGCCATGCCGCGCTCGGCAACTTCGGCACCCAGCTCGGCAAAGCTGCGCTGCACAACGACAAAGCGGCCGTCTTCGGCCGCTAGCGCTTGCCCGGTGGCAATCGCTTGAGGGTCTTTGTCGAACCCGAGGAGTTTGCCGTCGGACCCGAGCTGGCTGAGTATCAACCCGCTATGCCCGCCCCTGCCGAATGTGCCGTCGACATAGCAGCCATCCGCGCGTACGGCGAGAGCCTCGACGGCTTCGTCAAGCAGTACGGTGATGTGGTTAAAGCCGCTATCAATAGTCACAGGATCAAATCACGCAGTTCATCAGGCATGGCGCCCGGTTGTTGAATAGCAGCCAGGTCCGCTGCAGACACAGCATCCCAGGCATCTTCGTCCCACAATTGGAACTTGTTCAGTTGGCCTACCAGCATTGCGCGCTTGTCGAGCTTGGCGTACTCGCGCAGTCGCGGCGGCACCAGGAAACGACCGCTGCCATCGAGTTCAAGGTCGACGGCATTACCGATCAGCAAGCGCTGGAGGCGGCGGTTTTCTTCACGCAATGAAGGCAGCGCGCGCAACTTGGTTTCAATCAACTCCCACTCATCGAGGGGGTAAACACACAAACAAGGGTCAACGGCGTCAATCGTGATGATTAACTGCCCTGAACTTCGCGAAATGAGCTCGTCACGATACCGGCTCGGCATAGCGAGACGGCCTTTTGCATCGAGACTGATAGCGTTAGCTCCGCGAAACACAGATGCGTTTCTCCAAATTTTAGCGTTTTACGTTCAAAAAACCCACTTTGTGCCACTTTCCGCCACTTGCGCACACTATAGGAATGCGCCTACCACACCGTCAAGGCGCGGATTCAAGGAAAAGCCTTACAGAACGGAGATTTAGGAGGGTAAAAGGAGGAGAAACGAGAGTTTGGCGATGTTTTTGACTCAACAACAGCAAATAGCTCAAAGAGCTAGGGCCTAAAGTTAAAGTAATTTATTAAGAGTAAGATTTTTTTGGTATTACGAAGATGCATCTGCCAATGATTTGGCAGGGAGGGATTCTTGCGTTACTACCGGGTTTGCGCTCGAGAGTCGAACGCAAGGAAAAAAGGTGGAGAGTCGATCTGTAAGCCGGGTTCTGTCTTGAACAGTCATTCGTCTACGATGGCCATCACTGGACATCTTTAGCAACCTACCCGGTCCCAGCGCGGGCCACGCCTTGGGACCCTATTTGGTCTTGCTCCAAGTGGGGTTTACCTAGCCACGAACTGTTGCCAGTCGTGCGGTGCGCTCTTACCGCACCTTTTCACCCTTACCGGCACCGAAGTGCTTAGGCGGTTATTTTCTGTGGCACTTTCCGTAGGCTCACGCCTCCCAGGCATTACCTGGCACTTCGCCCTATGGAGCCCGGACTTTCCTCCCCCCCCTAATTTTCATAGAGGGCAGCGACTGTCCAATCGACTCTCCGCCGCGAAGGTTAACGGCACGACGGCTTGAGGACAAGTATTAAAAGTGCAGCATTGCCATCACGTTCAGACGAAATACAGATTTGCCCCTGGAACTATTCGGCCTTCTGTTTATCCAGCGCGACCTGATACAACACATTCTTACGCACGCCGGTAATTTCCGCAGCCAAGGCGGCGGCGCGCTTGAGCGGCATTTCCTTGAGCAACAAATCGAGGACACGCATGGCCTCGCTGCCCACTGCGTCTTCATTCTCCGGCGCGGTCCAGCCTGCTACCAGCACCACGCATTCGCCACGCTGTTGATTGCTGTCGCCCTCAACAAACGCTCGCAGCTCCTCCAGCGGCAATCCCTTGAGGGTTTCGAAAGTCTTGGTCAACTCCCGGGCCAACAAGGCCAGGCGCTCGCCGCCGAACACCAGCTCCATGTCTTGCAGGCATTCAAGGATGCGATGCGGGGCCTCATAGAAGATCAGGGTACGCGGCTCTTCTTTAAGTGCCTGCAGACGCGCCCGACGCCCTACGGCCTTGGCGGGCAGGAAACCTTCAAAGATAAAGCGGTCCGAGGGCAACCCGGCCGCCGATAATGCAGCAATCAGCGCGCAGGCTCCTGGAACAGGCACTACATTGATACCAGCGGCGCGCGCCTGGCGGACCAGGTGGTAACCAGGATCGGAAATCAGGGGCGTGCCCGCGTCGGAAATCAGCGCCACGTCATCACCCGCCAAGAGACGCGTGATAAAGCGACTTCCCTCTTCACGTTCGTTGTGTTCGTGGCAGGCCGCTAATGGCGTGCTGATACCAAAATGCTGCATCAACCGTTGGGAGTGCCGCGTGTCTTCTGCCGCGATCAATTTCACCTCGCGCAACACCTTCAGCGCCCGGGCACTGATGTCGTCCAGGTTGCCAATGGGCGTCGCCACCACAAAAAGCGAGCCAGCAGTGGAATTCAAAGGACCTGGAGCAGTCAAAGCGCACACCTCGATGGTTGGCAAAAGCCACATTGTAGCGCGTAGACGCCTTGAAAATATGCCATCACGGCCGATGCCGTTTCAGCCACCGTCAGCTATTGGCAACATTTGCACGACCTAAATCCACCGTTTAACGCCATGAACATCGCGCCTGGGCCAGTGCTTGGGTACACTTCCACGCTAATTTGATCGGTATCAGGAACACTTACATGATCGCTTGCCTGCGGCTGCTCTCCGCCCTCTGCCTCGTTGCCTTGCTGGCCGCTTGCGCCAGTTCGCCCTCCTCCAGTCTTGGCGAACTGCCACGCACGCCCGATGCCAGTATCGAGCAACTGCTCGAACAGGCGACGAACGCCAAGACGCCAGAAAAAGCCGCGTTGCTGCGCCTGAGCGCGGCGGACCTGGCCTACCAGCAGAACAATCCCGGCCGCTCCTCGCAGATCCTTGCGCAAGTGCCCCTGGATGCCCTGAAGCCAGCCGCGCAAGTATTTGCCAGCACCCTGGCCGCAGAACTGGCCATGGGGCGTAACCAGCCCAAGGCGGCCTTGGCAGCGCTGAACCACCCTAGCCTGCAAAACCTGAAGGAACTGCCGACCGACCAGCAGATCCGCACCGGCACCGTGCATGCTCGCGCCTATGAAGCCGACGGCCAGACCCTCGCCGCCGCTCGCGAGCGGGTGGCCATGGCGCCCCTGCTGACGGGTGAGGCTGCCAGCAACAACCACGAGGCCATCTGGGTATTGATTGCCGCGCTGCCAGCCGAACAGCTGCAAGCTACCGGCAACCCGACGCTCGATGGCTGGATCACTCTGGCCCAGGCGGTCAAGGGCGCCGGTACGCTGGAGCAACAACAAGCCGCCATCGACACCTGGCGCGCGCAGAACCCGGGCCACCCGGCGGCTGTGCAACTGCCAGCGCCGCTGACCAAACTCAAGGAACTGGCCAGCCAGCCCCTGAACAAGATCGCCCTGCTGCTGCCGCAGGAAGGCCCGCTGGCTGCTGTGGGCAAAGCGCTGCGCGAAGGCTTCATGGCGGCTCACTACCAGGCCGAACAAGCCGGGCAGAAGCCGCCAGTCATTGAGTTCTATGACAGCTCGCGTCTGACCTCCCTCGACGACTTCTACGCCAAGGCCCAGGCCGCCGGTGTACAACTGGTGGTCGGCCCGCTGGAAAAACCGCTGGTCAAGCAACTCAGCGCACGCCCGCAGTTACCGATCACCACCCTGGCCCTGAACTACAGCGAGACCGATCAAGGCCCGGCGCAGTTGTTCCAGTTCGGCCTGGCCGCTGAAGACGAAGCCCGCGAAGTGTCGCGCCGCGCCCGTGCCGATGGCCTGCACCGCGCAGCCGCCATGGTGCCCCGTGGCGAATGGGGTGAGCGTGTCTACAAAGCGTTTCGCCAGGATTGGGAAGCCAATGGCGGCACCGTCATGGGCGTTGAATATGTCGATCAGCCTGTGGCCCTGGCCCAGCAGATCGCCGATCTGTTCCAACTGCGCAAGAGCGAAGGCCGCGCCAAGAGCCTGCAGAGCACAGTCGGCACCGACGTAGCCGCCCAACCTTCGCGTCGCCAGGACATCGAGTTCATCTTCCTGGCCGTCACGCCGCAACTGGCCCAGCAGATCAAGCCGACCCTGAACTTCCAATACGCCGGCGATGTGCCGGTGTACGCAACCTCCCACGTGTTCAGTGCCAGCGGCGACCGCAACCAGTACCTGGACATGACCAACGTGATGTTCTGCGAAACCCCTTGGCTGCTTAATACCACCGACCCACTGCGTAACCAAGTGGCTGCGCAATGGCCGCAAGCCAATGGCAGCCTGGGCCGCCTCTACGCAATGGGCGTCGATGCCTACCGCCTGGCGCCACGCCTGGGCCAGCTCAAGGCACTGCCGGACACCCGTGTCGACGGCCTCTCGGGCAACCTGGGCATCAGCGCCAACCAGCGCGTCGATCGCCAGATGCCGTGGGCGAAGTTCGTCGGCGGCGACATTCAGCGCCTGCCCGATACCCCACGCTGATGCCCGAGCGGTCCAGCGCACAAAGCGGCAAGGATGCCGAACTGCATGCACTCAACTACCTGCAACAACAGGGTCTGCGCCTTCTGGCGCAGAACTGGTTATGTAAACGCGGCGAGCTTGATCTGGTCATGCTTGACGGCGATACAGTAGTATTCGTCGAAGTCCGCTACAGAAAACACGCACAATGGGGTGGCGCGCTCGCCAGTATCGACGGGCGCAAGCGTCAAAAGCTGATACTCGCTGCGCAGTTTTTTCTGCAAAAAGAGCATCGCTGGGCTGACTGCCCCTGCCGTTTCGATGTGGTTGCCATGGAAAGCACCCCGTCAGGCACAGTTGATCTAACATGGCTCAAAAATGCCTTCGACAGCTGATTCGCCGGGCACCTTCACCACTCACTTTTGCTCTTTGCTTTGCGGGCTGCACATTACCTGTGCCAAACAGCCGCGCTACTTAAGGTCACACAGATGGACATGCAATCCCGAATTCGCCAGCTTTTCCAGGCCAGCATCGACACCAAGCAACAGGCGATGGACGTACTTGCACCGCACATCGAGCAAGCCAGTCAGGTCATGGTCAATGCCTTACTCAACGAAGGCAAAATGCTTTCGTGCGGCAACGGTGGTTCGGCCGGCGATGCCCAGCATTTTTCCTCCGAGCTGCTCAACCGTTTCGAACGCGAGCGCCCGAGCCTGCCGGCCATTGCGTTGACCACCGACTCGTCGACGATCACCTCGATCGCCAATGACTACAGCTACAACGAAATCTTCTCCAAGCAGATCCGCGCCCTCGGCCAGCCGGGCGATGTATTGCTGGCGATTTCCACCAGCGGCAACTCGGCGAATATTATTCAAGCGATCCAGGCCGCACATGATCGCGAAATGATTGTCGTAGCCTTGACCGGTCGCGACGGCGGCGGCATGGCTTCGCTGCTGCTGCCAGAGGACGTGGAGATTCGCGTCCCGGCCAATGTCACTGCACGTATCCAAGAAGTTCATCTGCTGGCGATCCACTGCCTGTGCGATCTGATCGACAGCCAACTGTTCGGGAGTGAAGAATGACCGTTAATCGCCTCAGTCTTTTAGCCATTACGCTGTGCGTCGCCATCAGCGGCTGCAGCTCGGCTATCACCGCTACACGGGACACCCCTATCCAGGACGACCGGGGCACACGCACCTTCGGCAGCACCATCGATGATTCGCTGATCGAAACCAAGGTCAAGGTCAACGTCGCCAAGGCTGCTACCGACCTGGGCAACGGCGCCTCGCGCATCGTGGTGACCAGCTTCAACGGCGTGGTCCTGCTCGCAGGCCAAACGCCCCGAGCCGATCTCAAGGCCCAGGCCGAGCAAGCCGCCGCCGGTGTGCAACGCGTCAAGAAGGTCCACAACGAACTGCAGGTCATGGATCCGATCACCCTGCTGGCCATCAGCAACGATGCCTTGCTGACCACCAAGATCAAGGCCCAGATGCTCACCGACAGCGCCGTCCCAGGTTCACGGATCAAGATCGTCACCGATAACGGCATCGTCTACATGATGGGCCTGCTGACCCAGGCAGAGGCCACCCGCGCCGCCAACCTGGTGCAGGGCGTGTCGGGCGTACAGAAGATCGTGAAGGTGTTCGAATACATCGACTGATGTAGACACACAGCCACAAAAAAGGGCGCCGTGCATTGACTGCACGGCGCCCTTTTTTGTGCCTAGCGTTTACTGGTATTGCTGGTACGGATTGCCTTGGAACTGGTTGTTCTGCTGTGGCGCCTGCTGCTGACCAGGCTGGCCGTATTGCTGGCCAGGGATCGGGCCGAGGTTGACCTCGACACGACGGTTCTGGGCGCGGCCATTCACGTCGGCGTTGCTGGCAATCGGGTTATCCGGGCCGGCACCGCGCGCGCTCAGGTTGGCACCGTTGACACCTTGGGAGGTCAGGTAGTTGGCCACGCTCTGCGCACGGCGCTGGGACAGGTCCATGTTCAGTTGACGGCTACCGGTGCTGTCGGTGTAGCCAACGATCTGGATGGTGTTCTGGTTGAACTGCTTGAGGGAGTTGGCCAGGTTGTTCAGCGGCTGATAGAAGCTGCTGGAGATCGCGTCCGAGTTGGTGGCGAAGGTGATGTTGCCCGGCATGATCAGCTTGATCTGGTCACCCTGGCGCTGCACTTCCACACCGGTGTTGGCCATGCTTTCACGCAGCTTTTTCTCTTGCTGGTCGGCGTAGTAGCCATAGCCCGCCGCACCGGCACCCGCAACGACTGCGCCAATCAGCGCGCCCTTGCCACGGTTGTTATGGTCGATGGCCGCACCGGCCAATGCACCCGCCAGCGCACCGAGGCCGCCGTACTTGGCGGTTTTGCTCATGCCGCTTTCGGAACCATTGCTGGCCTGCCCCTGGCTGCCGTCATAAGGGTTAGGTGAAGCGCAGCCAGACAACAGGGCTACGGCGGTAGCGACAACAAGCAGACGACGCGGAGTGAACATGAAGGAAGCTCCTACTTTTGCATTCTGTGATGCAGAGGACATTGGCAATGGACCTGTGCCGAGTTTGGAACGCGACAAACGGCAAAAATTCCGTGGTGGGGTGCGTAAAGCATAGCTGTCTTTGGCTCGGCCCTGTGTCTGTGGCGAGGGAGCTTGCTCCCGCTGGGGCGCGAAGCGGCCCCGCTTTTTGTTTATGGGACTGCTGCGCAGTCCAGCGGGAGCAAGCTCCCTCGCCACAGTCCTGACTGAAAGGCCCGATCACGCACGCACGAACGGATTCTCGCGCATCTCATCCCCTAGACACGTATCCGGCCCATGCCCAGTGACCACCGTCGCGCCTTCGTCCAGCGTATACAAGCGCTGCTTGATCGACCGCACGATCGTCGCCTGGTCGCCTCCCCATAAGTCCGTGCGCCCCACGCCGCGACGAAACAAGGTATCGCCGGCGATCAACAGCTTCGCGTCAGCAAACCAGAAACTCATCGAGCCCGGCGTATGCCCTGGGGTGTGCAAGGCTACGCCACAGCCGCAGGCCAATTCTTCGTCATGCTCCAGCCAGCGATCCGGCGATGGCACCGGGACGTAGGGCACGCGAAACATCTGGCATTGCATTTCCAGGTTGTCCCATAGAAATTGATCATCTTTGTGCAGGTGCAGCGTGGCGCCGGTCTTTTCTTTCAATTGGCCGGAGGCCAGGAAATGATCGAGGTGAGCATGAGTGTGGATAATGCTCACCACCTTCAGGCCCAGCGCATCAAGGCGTGCCAGGATCAACTCGTGATTGCCGCCGGGGTCGACTACGATGGCCTTTTTAGTGATCGGGTCGCCAATGATGGTGCAGTTGCACTGCAACGGGCCGACGGGAAAGGTTTCGCGAATCAACGGTTGTTTTTCAATAGTCATGAGTGTCCTGCAAGCTCTCTGGCGCGTTCCAAGTGCAGTATGGTGTAGCTTGCCCCTGCTCTGGAAGGAGTCGATTGCGCGATCTATCCGCTGCTAAGCTACACAAGCGCCATTGAAATCCCCTGCTGCAGTCAGTCGCATTTGGAGCAACACCCATGGCGAATCAACAGATCATCTGCGAACACTGCGACTGCGTGTACGAGAAAGTCACGCTCGCCAAACATCAAAAAGCCCTGTGTGTGCGTTGCTCTGGCGTGCTGCAGCGCTACAACGGCCTGTCGGTGCAACAACGCCTCGCCCTGACGGTGACCGCTGCAGTGCTGTGGACCTTTGCCAACTTTTATCCAGTGATGAGCATCAGCCTGCAGGGCTTGAAAAACAGCGCGACCCTCTGGGATTCAGTCGTTGCACTGAGCCTGGGGCCGATCACGTTCATTGCCTTGGTAGCGGCGATTTCCATCATTATCGCGCCGGTGTTTCAACTGCTGTTGCTGATCTGGGTGCTGAGTTTCGCCCTGGCCGGCAGGCGCTCGCCGGCGTTCAAGCTGTGCATGCGCTGGCTCGAAGCGCTCAGGCCCTGGAGCATGCTGGAGGTGTGCCTGTTGGGCGCGATGGTCGCGGTGTTCAAGCTGGCCGGTATGCTGGATGTGATCCCTGGCACCGGCCTGTTTGCCTTGGCCGCCCTGAGCCTGTTGCTGATCCGTATTGCCGGGCGCGATGTGCGTGACCTGTGGGACACCGTATGAATTCACCGCCCACCGCCAGCGAGCTGAACCTGTGCCTGTGCCACACCTGCGGCCAGCCCTGCGACATGCGCCTTGAGCCCACCGAGTGCGATCGTTGTGGCGCCGCGCTGCATCGGCGCAAGGTGCAATCCCTGACCCGAACCTGGGCCTACATGCTCACTGCCCTCGCCTTTTATGTCCCGGCCAATTTATTGCCGGTGATGAACACCACCATGCTCGGCTCGGGCGCAGACAGCACCATCATGAGCGGCGTGCTGGAGTTCTGGCAGCATGGCGCCTGGGACATTGCGCTGATCATTTTCATCGCCAGCATTGCCGTGCCGGGCATCAAGTTCCTGTCGCTGGGGCTCCTGCTGGTCACCGTGCAGCGCAATAGCCAGTGGGCGCGCAAGGAGCGTTCGAAGCTGTTTCGGTTTATCGAACTGATCGGCTACTGGTCGATGCTCGATGTCATCGTGGTCGCCCTGGTGGCCGCGCTGGTGAAGTTTCAAGCCCTGGGCACGATCGAACCGCGCCTGGGCATTCTGTTTTTTGGCCTGGTAGTTGTGTTTACGATGCTCGCGGCCATGAGTTTTGATCCCCGGCTAATCTGGGAAAACCCACATAACGAGGAGACCTCGGATGAGCTCATCCAAGGCTGACACCCCTGCGGGGCAACCCGTGATCAAGACGCGTCGTTTCAGCGTTTCGCTGGTCTGGATCGTGCCGATTGTCGCCGTGCTGGTGGGGATCTCGCTGGTGATTCACAGCGTCATGCAACAAGGGCCGACCATCGTCCTCAACTTCAAGACCGGCAGCGGCCTGGTTGCCAACAAAACCGAGGTCAAATACCGCAACGTGGTGATCGGCCAAGTAACCGCCGTGGCTCTGAGTGATGACCAGAAAAGCGTCAATGCCACCGTCGAGCTGGTCAAACAGGCCGAAAGTTTCACCCGCGAAGATTCGAAATTCTGGGTGGTGCGCCCGCGCATCGGCGCAGGCGGCGTGTCGGGCATCGACACGTTGTTGTCCGGCGACTACATCGGCGCAGACATCGGCCAATCCGAGACCCGCGCCAAGCACTTCACCGGTTTGGAAAACCCGCCGCCCATCACCTACGGCGAGCCGGGCAAGCGCTTCACGCTGCACACCCAGGCCCTGGGCTCCCTGGACATCGGCTCCCCCGTCTATTACCGGAAGATCCCGGTGGGCCAGGTGGTGGCCTATGAGCTGGACAACGAGGGCAAGGGCGTGAATGTCGAAATCTTCGTGCATGCGCCCAATGATGCGTACATCACTGAGAACACGCGTTTCTGGAATGCCAGTGGCGTCGACTTGAGCGTTGGCGCCAACGGTTTCGCACTGAAAACCGAATCCTTGTCGTCCATGTTGATGGGCGGGATTGCCTTCCAGGCCCCGCCCTACAACCCCAATGACAAACCGGCCGAAGAAAGTCGCAGCTTTGAGTTGTTCGAAGACCAGCAAAGCGCCCTCGCCCCGCCCAACGGCAAGGGGCAATACATGGTCCTGCGCTTCGATCAGGCCCTGCGCGGGCTGAAAGTCGACGCACCGGTGGAGTTCCTCGGCGTCGAGTTCGGCAGGGTTGTATCGATCAACCTGGATTTCGATGCGAAGAAACGCACCTTCCCGGTCAACGTCGGCATCGTGATCTACCCGCAACTGCTCGGCGAGGCCCACACCAAGCTGCTCAAAGCCATGAACAATAACCCTGACGATGAGGCAGCCGGCGTACGCCTGATCGGCACCTTCATCGAAAACGGCCTGCGCGCCCAGGCCCGCAGTGGCAACTTGCTGACCGGCCAGCTCTACATCGCCCTGGACTTCTACCCCAAGGCGGAAAAAGTCGCGTTCGACCCGAACCAGCGCCCCGTGGGCATCCCCACGATCCCGGGCAACCTGGAACAACTGCAGGAGAAGTTCGAAGGCATCGTCAACAAGATCAGCCAACTGCCTGTCGAGCGCATTGCCGGCAACCTCGACGCCAGCCTGGTCGAACTGCGCAAAGGCCTGGCGCAATTCAACGCCAAGACGCTGCCGGGTGTGCAGACGACCTTGACCGACGTGAGCAAGACCCTGCAATCGGCCAGTTCCACCCTGGCCGAAGACTCGCCGCAGCGTGAGCAACTGACCCAGACCCTCGACGAGTTGGGGCGCATGTCGCGCTCCCTGCGCGAGCTTTCGGATTACCTGGGCCGGCATCCGGAGTCGCTGATTCGCGGCCGCCCCGATAACGCCGCACCGACGGACCTGCAAGGGCCACCCCGCAAATGACCATTGGAGCCGCCATGACATTGCCGCTGAAGATCACGTTGCTGAGCGCCCTGCTGCTGCTCGGTGCCTGTCGCAGTGAACCCATCGCTTTTCATACCCTGACCCCGGCGCACTGGAGCCCGAGCGCACGAGCAGATGCCGGCGGTGTGCGCATTGAGAGCATCAGCGTGCCGCCCCAGGTCGACCGCGCGCAGATAGTGATCCGCCAGGGCGACAGCGGCCTGGCGATTCTTGAAACCCAGTGGTGGGCCTCCACCCTCGCCGATGAGCTTAAGAGCGCCTTGGTGGATCAGTTGGCCAACAGCAATGCCCGGCAAGCCGTGGCTTTGCGCGTAGATGTGCAGCGTTTTGACTCGGTACCGGGGCAGTACGCGCTACTCGATGTGCGCTGGCGCCTGAGGCAAGTCAATGGTGATCGCCCCGCCTTGACCTGCCGCACCACCTTGCAATCACCCGCCGGGCTGAGCATCGACGAGTTGGTGGTGGCGCATCAGAACAACCTCAAGCGTTTTGCGGCGCTGATCAATCAAACCGTCGACACCTCGCTCAAAGGCTGCCCGACCACGCCATAAACCCTGGGCTCAGGCCAGCAAGCCCATGGACTTGGCCCGCGCCACCGCCTGGGTACGACGCTCCACGCCGAGCTTGCTGTTGATATGGCTGGCGTGGGTCTTCACCGTGTGCAGGGAGATGAACAGCTGGTTGCTGATTTCCTGGTTTGAACAGCCTTGGGCAATCAGTTGCAGCACCGCCAGCTCTCGGGTGCTGAGGGTTTCCTGTTGAGGTGTGGCTTCAACTGTGCTGGCTTGGGGCAGCAACGCCAGCAAGCTCTGGTTGAGCAGCCCATGGGGATCTTTGCCCAACTGCTCGCGCATCCACTGCGGGTAACCCTCCAACAACCGTTGAAACGGCTGCAACGCACCGCCCGAACCGGCTTCCAGGGCACGGGCGAATACCGGCCTGGCCTTGGCCTCCTGGCCGTTCTCTAGAAGCAACTGCACCTGCTGGACCAGCGCCATCAGGGCAATCATCTGGCGCCCACTGTCATGGGCCTGCTGGGCCAGCGCTTCCAGGCGTTGCAGCGCGCTGTCGGGCTGATGGCGCGTGGCATCGAGTGCGGCTTGTTGCAGCTCGATATGTTGCGGCAGGTGTGGATGAAACTCGGGGGCGGCCGCGGCGTGCTCGCCGTTGTAGGTCTGCCCCAGGCGGGCCAGCCAGGCGTCGGCCAGGTCAGTGCGCCCTTGGGCCAGCCAGAGCTCGCATTTGATCAGGGTGATCATCGCCAGGTAATAGATCGGCGGCACATCCCAGATGTGCATCAAGCGTTCGGCCTCGGCCAGTTCGGCAAAGGCATTGGCAAACTCCCCTCGCCGCCCTTCGAAGCTGGCGATGACACAGTGCCCGATCAGCACGCTGATATCGCGGCAGGCGCGGGCCTCGGCCAGGCCGGCGCGCAAACGCGCCAGGCCGGCTTCGGGCTGGTAACGCACCAGCAGCAGGTAGCCTTCGTAAAGCGACAGCCGTGCGCGCACGGCATACAGGCGCTGGGGCGCCAGCCCATGCAGGCGCTCAAGGCCCTGGCGGACTTCATCCAGGGAACGCAGGATCTCCCCCCGCGCCTGCAGCACCCGCGCCCGGTCGTAATGGGCCAAGGCTTCAAACAAGGGGTTACCAACGCGCTGCGCCAGTTCCAACGATTCGCGGTTCAGGCCACGGGCGCGCCACAGGTCGGCATCGACAATCGCCAGGTTGGACAGGGTCGAAAGGCACATCAGGCGCTGGCCGTAACGCTTTTGCGGCAAGCTTTCCAACGCTTCGTTGCAATAGCGCTGGGTCAGCTCACGGTCCCCGCGCCCACGGGCAATAATCCCGCTCAGCGCCAACCATTGGGCCAACATGGATTTTTGCGCGGTGGCCGATGGCGCCGGCAGGAAGCGGCTGAGGTAACTGGACAGCTCCTGCGCTGCATCCAATTGGCATGCCAGCCCAAGCGCCCAGCTGTACAGCACGATCAAACGCGGCGTGCTGATCAGCAGGCTGTCGGGCAGGTCCATCTTCCAGCGCAGCAGCATGCCGATGTTCTGCTCCGCCAACAGTTGCTCTTCGGACAGGTTCTGCACCAGGTTCGCCGCCACATCCAGATGCCCGGCCCGCAGCGCCTGCTCCACCGCCTCGTCGATCAAGCCCTGGGCGTTAAACCAGCGGCAGGCGCGCAGGTGCAAGCTGGCCGGCGGCAAGGTGGCGCTTTTCTCGCGGCGGGTGCGCAACAGGTCGGAGAACAAATGGTGATAGCGGTACCAGTGCCCTTGCTCATCCAACGGCACCAGGAACACTTGATGAGCCTGCAAATAGCGCAGGATTTCTACGCTGTCATGGGCCTCGCGGACGGCGTCGCATAGTTCGCTGCAAAAGCGCTCCTGTGGTGCGGTGTCGTACAAGAACGCTTGCACCTCCGCAGGCAGGCAGTCGATAACCTCTTCGAGCAGGTAATCGCGAATCAGCCCTTCGCCACCGTGCAGGCTTTGCGGCAAGGCGCCCTCACTGCCAGCTTCGGAGGCCGCCAACAGCCAGAAACGCAGGCCGGCGACCCAGCCCTCGCTACGGCGGATCAGGTTTTCCAACGCCTCACCGCGCAACGCATTGCTGTGCCCATCCAGCACCGCCAGAGCCTCGTCGTGGGTCAAGCGCAGGTCTTGCTCATGCAGTTCCAACAGGTGTCGCGACAGACGCAAACGTGCCAGGTGCCAGTCCGGGCGCTGCCGGCTGGTGACCAGCACCACCAGGCCATCAGGCAAATGATTGAGAAAAAACTGCAGGCAGCGATCCAGCACCGGGCCCTGGGCCAGGTGATAGTCATCCAGCACCAGCAATAACGGCGAGCGTGCAGACAGGTGCACTGCCAGTTCGTCGAGCAGGCCATCGAGCCATTCTTCGAAGGCAAAGGGTTGGTGACGCTGGCGCATTTTCAGCAAACCCAGGGATTGGGCGCCGAGTTGCGGGAAATACTGTTGCAAGCCGTCGAGCAGCCGCTCCAGGAAACGGCCGGGGTCGCTGTCCCGAGGGCTCAGGCCCAACCACAGGCTTTGCCACTGGGCTGGCAAGCCCTGGCAAAACTCCACCGCCAACGAACTCTTGCCGAACCCCGCGGGCGCGCTGACCAGCAACAGTCGCCCATCAAGGCCCGCATTCAGCCGTTCGCACAGGCGCGGGCGCAGCACGTAGCCGTCAGGCAGCGGGGGCCGGTAGAAGCGGCCTTCCAGGGGCGGCATCACCACACTGGCAGGCCCATGGGTTCGGGACAGATCAGTCATCGCCGGGCTCTTGTAGAAGGCTGTTGTCGGCATTGCAGATGTCCGCAGACTAGCGGTAAAAGCGGCGGGATTGTAGATCTTTGCAACAAATGGCTGAAAAAGAACTGCGACAAGAAATATCCCGTCCAGACTCCTGGAAAGAAGTAGGAGCGAGCTTGCTCGCGAAGCACTCAAAAAAAACGCGCCCATCCAGGATGGGCGCGTTCTCGTTGACGACCTTCGCGAGCAAGCTCGCTCCTACAGGTTAGCGAACACCGTCCTGGCGCAGGGCCGCGGGGGTGAAGTCGCTGGTGCTGGCGGTGAAGCCGAAGTCATAGGCCTGCTTCTCTTCGTTCTTCATGCCCAGGGCCAGGTAGCGGCCGGACTGCAGGTCGTAGAGGGTTTCCAGGGCGTACCACGGCACTTGCTTGTCGTAGTAGTTCTCGCCATGGGCCTCGGCGACGCGCCACAGTTGGCCGCGACCGTCGTAGTGGTCGATCACCGCTGCTTGCCAGGTGTCTTCGTCGATGTAGAAGTCACGCTTGGCGTAGATGTGGCGCTGGCCTTCCTTCAAGGTGGCGACCACATGCCAGACACGGCGCAGCTCGTAGCGAGCCAGGTCCTGGTTGATGTGGCCAGCCTTGATGATGTCGGCGTACTTGAGCTTGGGATCGTCGATCTTGTAGCTGTTGGAGGCAATATAGATTTCTTTCTTGCCTTCCAGCTTCCAGTCGTAGCGGTCCGGCGCACCGTTGTACATGTCGAGGTTGTCGGAGGTGCGCAGGCCATCGGCGGCAGTACCCGGCCCGTCATAGGACACTTGCGGCGCCCGACGCACACGGCGCTGCCCGGCGTTGTAGACCCAGGCCGAACGCGGCTCTTTGACCTGGTCCAGGGTTTCGTGCACCAGCAGTACACCACCGGCCAGGCGCGCTGGCGCAGTCACTTGCTGCTTGAAGTAGAACAGCACGTTGCCTGGGTTTTTCGGATCGAAGTCCTTCATCTTGTCGCGGAACACGAACTGGTCGCGGAAATACACCAGGCTGTAGGATCCGTTGGTTTGGGGGGTGGCCTGGGTGACCAGACGGGTCACGCTGCCGCCTCGATAACGGGTGATGTGGTTCCAGATAACCTCAACGCCGCTCTTGGGAATCGGGAACGGGATGGCGGTTTCGAAGTTTTCCAGGCCGTTGCCGCCGGACACCAGGTTGGTGGTGGTGGCGTTTTTCTTGATCGAGGCAAACACCTCAGCCGGCACGGTGGCGCCGCGATGGGTTGGGTACACCGGCATCTTGAAACTGTCGGGGTAACGCTTGAACATCGCGTATTGCCCGGGGGCCAGCTTGTCTTTGTACTGCTCGACGTTCTGCGCGGTGATGGTGAACTGCGGTTGCTCGCTGGCATACGGGTTGGCGAGGAAACCACGGGCGTCCACCGCGCCGGCGTTGGTCGGCAATGGCGACCATTTTGGAATGGTGCCGGCCGCGTTACCGGCCATCTCGGCGCCCATCGGGGTCAGGGTCGTGCCGAGCTTGGCGGCTTCATCTGCCGAGACTGCCGCCATGACGTTACTCGCCAGGATCGACAGCCCAAGCACACCCACGTGCAACAGACTTTTTGTTATTTTCATGCTCTGGTCTTCCTGAATACATGCCACTTGAAAAGAGTGTGCTTAGAAGTTGGCGCCGAAGCTCAAGGCGACAAAGTCGCGGTCATCCACGGTGCTGAACTTGCCACCAAAGAAGTTGGTGTACGCCAGGCTCGCGGTGTAGGTGTTCTGGTATTCGGCATCCAGGCCCAGGCTGACCGCCTTGCGACCCTCTTCAAAGTTGCCGCCAGGGCCTGGCGAGTAACCTTTGACGTCGTGGGACCAGGCCACGTTGGGCTTGAGGTTCACGCCCGCGAACACGTCCGGGTATTCCCAGATGGCACGGGCGCGGTAGCCCCATGACGTTGCGGTGGTATAGCCGTCGTTATTGCAATTGGTGTTCAAGCCAGCAGCGTTGGGCAAGCCGGCGCCGTTGGCGGTGGAGTTGTTGAGGGCGTTGCAGAACCCACCTGGCAGCGTGCCTGGGCCGAATACCGGGTCGCGGCCATAACGAGCCTGGGATTTGCTTTCCAGGCCACCCACGTGGGTCACGCCGATTTCACCGACGGTGGTGAGGCGGCTGGCGCCCATGACCTGGTCGAAGAAGTGCGTGAAGGTGGTCTGGAACTGGGTGACTTCCTTGCGGTTGTAACCGTGCAGGTCCTGGCCCGGCGTGCCCTTGAGCACGGACGCATTGCCAAAGCCCGGGATCGGCGTGACACCGGCGAACAGAATGTCAGTGGTGCTCAACTGCACCGGCGCATTCGGACGGTAGCTCAACTCACCGCTCCAGGCGGTGCCGGTAGGCAAGGTGGTGGAGAAGCTCAGGCCGTAGAGGCGAATATCTTCCGGGTACTCGACGAAGTAGTTCGGGCTGCCCGCCACGATCAACGGCCGCAAGGCCCCCAGTGGCCCCAGCGGACGCGTGTAGGCCGCCGATGGCGCGCCCTGCGCACTGAAGATCGGCGCACGGCTGTGGTAGTTCATGAAGTAGGCGCCGAATTCGGTATCCAGCGGTTCGAAGTTGTAGCGCATGGCCACGCCGAACTGGCCGCTGTCGCGGGCATCACGGTCCGGCCCACGGCGCACCAGCACGCCCTCGCTGTTCACGTCCACACCCAAGGCACCCAGAGTCGGCAGGGCGGCGGCAGGAATGGTGGAACGCTTGTTCAGTACCCGCAGGTTATTGCTGCAACCATCGGAGATCACGTCCGGCTGCGAGAAGAAGGTGCCGCAGTTATCGGTAACGGTTTGGTCCCACTCCAACTGGTAAAACGCCTCGGCCGACAGGTTGTCGGTGAGCGACTGGGACACGTAGAACATGTTCACCGGGATCAAGCCTTCCTTGATCTCGGCCCCCGGACGACGAAACGCCGACACGTCGATCGGGTTGATGGAGTTGATGCCGCCGCCGATGAAGGTACTTTCGCCCCAGCTCACGACCTGCTTACCAAAACGCACGGAACCCGGCGCATCGGCAATCGAGTAGTTGTGGTAGACGAATGCATCGAGAATCTGCCCGCCCGAAGACTTGGCGCCTTCCTTGCGGTTGTTGTCGCTGATGTCCTTGAACGGACGGCTTTCGTCCTTGAGTTCGAAGTCGTACCAGTATTTGCCCCGCACAAACACACCGGTGTCGCCGTACTTCAGTTCCAGGTCGTGGATGCCCTTGAAGATCTTCGAGAACGTCTCGCCGCGCTTGAAGTTCAGGTGGCCGTCATCGGAGGTCTGGGACAGGCCCTTGCCGCCGTTGTTGGCACCGATCAGGTCACGATTGGGTTTGGCCGTGGACCAGCTCGCCCCCACGGAAAGCGACGAGTCAAAGCTCCCTTCGATTTCACCAATGTTGAAACTGACGCCGAATGCCGGCCCGGCGAGCGTAGAAGCGAGGCTGACGGCCAGGGGCAGTCTTGCCCGGCGCCAGAACTGGTTTACTGAGGTCATCGACGCTACTCCATGTGCATATTTTATTGTTATGGCAGTGAGCCCTTTCTTCAGATGTAACGGCCGGGATACAACGATTCCAATGCCGAATCGCTACCGAGCCTCCATGGCTCGAAGCGCAACATCCGCGAAAAACTCTGAAAGGGACTATAGCCAGAGGGGGGCAGTGCTTGATCCCTCTAAAGTGTGATTTGCATCACCAACCTGTCTGCCACAACCCTTTCGCCACGCCGACGAAGGTCGACGTCGGAAGAATGGCTGAAATTCGGCAAATCACAAGTAAAGGCTTGATATAGAGCATTGCCGCGCCCGAACGGGCGCGGCGAAAGGGTTTAGAGCGTGGACAGGAACGTGCTGTTGTTGGCCTGCCACTCGATGATGTCGACGCGGATACGTTTCTTGTCGAGCTTGCCGACACTGGTCTTGGGAATTTCAGTAACAACGGCGATCTGGCTCGGGATCGCCCACTTGCTCAAATGGCCCAGCTCGACAAAAGGCTTGAGGTGTTCCTTGAGCTCTCGCGCATCGATCACATGCCCTTCACGCACCACCAACAAGGCGAAGGGGCGCTCGCCCCATTGCGGATCGGCAATGCCCACCACCGCCACCTCCCGCACCGCCGGGTGGCGGCTGACCAGGTCCTCGAGGGCCAGGGAAGAGATCCATTCGCCGCCGGTCTTGATCACATCCTTGATGCGGTCGCGGATATCAATCACGCCGAAGGCATCCAGCGTGGCCACATCACCGGTGTGCAACCAGCCACCGGCCCATAGCTCGGCGCCCTTGTGCGGCTCGTTGTAGTAACCCTCGGTCAGCCACGGCGCGCGCAGCACCAGTTCGCCCTGGGTTTCGCCATCGGCGGGTAAGAAACGACCGTCGGTGTCCATGATTGCCGCCTCGACCAACGGGCCCGGCACTCCGGCCTTGATGCGGTAGGTGGTGCGCTCGTCTTCGCTGCCGGCCATCAACTCATCATTAAGGTGAGCGCAGGACACCAGCGGCCCGGTCTCGGACATGCCATACGCGGCGGTCAGTTGAATGCCACGGGCCTTGGCGGCTTCGTACAGCGAACGATTGAGGGCGCTGCCGCCGATGACGATTTTCCAACCGCCGAAATCCACGCTCTGCGCAGCCTTGGCGTTGAGCACCATTTGCAGGATGGTCGGCACGCAGTGGGAGAACGTCACCTTCTCCTTGCGCCACAGTTCCACCAGGTATTCCGGGTCGTAGCGGCCGGGGTACACCTGCTTGAGCCCAAGCATAGTCGCCACATACGGCAAGCCCCAGGCGTGTACGTGGAACATCGGCGTGATCGGCATATACACATCGTTGGTGCCCAGCAGGCGCACACTGTCGACGCTGCCCATGATGGTCGCCACGCCAATGGTGTGCAGAACCAGTTGCCGATGGGTGAAGTACACGCCCTTGGGGTTACCGGTGGTGCCGGTGGTGTAGAAGGTGGTGGCGACCGAGTTTTCGTCGAAATCCTCGAAGTCATAGGTGAGGCTGGCGGCGGCCAGCAGGGTTTCATACTCACCCACCAGGTTGGGTAGCTCGGCGGTGTGGGTGTCACCATCGGTAATCAACAAGGTTTTGTCGACGGTGGTGAGCTGCCCGGCAATGGCCTGATAGAGCCCCACGAACTCACTGTTGACCAGCACAAAGCGGTCTTCGGCGTGGTTCATGGTGTACAGAATCTGTTCTGGCGACAGGCGCACGTTGATGGTGTGGATCACTGCGCCGATCATCGGGATGGCGAACATGCACTCCAGGTAGCGGTGGCTGTCCCAGTCCATCACCGCCACGGTATCACCAGCCTTGACCCCGGCTTCGGTCAGCACATTGGCCAGGCGCGCAACGCGCTCGATCAGCGTCGGGTAGCTGTAGCGCAGCTTGTCGCGGTAGATAATTTCCCGGGTTTTCTCGTAGCGAGTCCCGGACATCAGCAGACGCTTGATCAACAGTGGGTATTGGTACGCACCTTCGGCGGGCGGGATAACACGGGTCTGCAACATAAGAATCCCTTTAATGACTGCACGGTCTTGGCTTGAAGACCTGCACTGTAGAGCGCTTATGTTTCAGCCAAATCAGCCAAAGGAATGATTTGCAGGGACCCGCAAATGCTAGCGTTACGCCACTACCGCGAACCTACTGAGACCCAATGTGGGAGCGGGCTTGCTCGCGAATGCGGAGTGTCAGCCGGTATATCGTTGACTGAATCACCGCATTCGCGAGCAAGCCCGCTCCCACATTTGGACTGTGCTTACTTGAGAAAAATGATTATTTCATGCTGGTAAAGGCCAGCTTCACCCCGATGGCAATCAACACCGCCCCCATGGTCCGATCAAACCAGTGGCCCATCTTCGCAAACCCGGCACGCACGCGTTGCTGGCTGAACAACATGGCCACCAGGCAAAACCATAAGGCCGTGGCCACCGCCAGGTACACACCGTAACCAGCCTGTACCGCCAGCGGCGTGTGGGGGTTGATCACCACGGTGAACAGTGACAGGAAGAACAGCGTGGCCTTGGGGTTCAAGCCATTGGTCACAAAACCTGCGGTAAACGCGCCGCGTGGGGTGCGCTCGCCCGCTTCACGGTGCAGCTCGCCCTCGGCGGTGGGCTTGGCCGGCTGCGCACGCAGGGCCTTGAAGCCGATATATAGCAGGTACGCCGCGGCAGCCCATTTGAGCGCATTGAACAACACGATGGACTGGGACACGATCAAACCGATCCCCAACAGCGAATAACCCACATGCACGAAAATCGCCGTGCCGACGCCCAGTGCCGTCCATGTGCCGGCACGGCGGCCGTGGGTCACGCTTTCACGCACCACCACGGCGAAATCCGGGCCGGGGCTGGCCACCGCCAATAAGTGAATCAAGGCTACGGTCAAAAACTCGGCGACGTACATGCTCACTCCATTAAGTAACTGATTATTTCATCTGATAGGCTCGGCAGATTACGCCTTCGAACCTCGTCGCAAAAGGTACAGTTGATCATGAACAATCGCCGCGCCGTCTTCCTCGACCACCCTTCCCTGGACTTGGGCGACCTCGACCTCAGCGGTTTGCATGACTGCTTCAGCCCGTTGCAGTTGTTTGAACAGACCACGCCAGAAAATGTGCGGGAGCGCTTGCAGGGCGCCCAAGTCGCCATCAGCAATAAAATCCCGCTCACGGCCCAAACCCTGGCGGCCTGCCCCGAGCTCAAGCTGATCCTGGTATCGGCCACTGGCACCAACAATATCGACCTTGAAGCCGCCCGCGCCCAGGGGATTACCGTGAGCAACTGCCAGGGCTACGGCACGCCGTCGGTAGCACAACATACGATCATGCTGTTGCTCAACCTCGCCACGCGCTTGAAGGACTACCAACAGGATGTGGCCGCTGGCAAATGGCAGCAGGCCAAACAGTTTTGCCTGCTGGAGCATCCAATCGTCGAACTGGAAGGCAAAACCCTCGGCCTGCTCGGCCACGGTGAATTGGGCAGTGCCGTGGCACGCCTGGCCGAAGCGTTCGGCATGCGTGTGGTACTCGGCGCGATTCCTGGGCGCCCTGCCCGCGCCGACCGTGTGCCGCTGGACGAATTGCTGACCCAGGTCGATGCGCTGACCCTGCATTGCCCACTCAACGAGCACACCCGCGACCTTATCGGCGCCCGTGAACTGGCGCTGCTCAAGCCCGGCGCGTTTATCGTCAACACCGCACGCGGTGGTTTGATCAATGAACAGGCCTTGGCCGACGCACTGCGCAGTGGTCATCTTGGCGGCGCGGCGACTGATGTGCTGAGCATCGAGCCACCGGTCACTGGTAACCCGCTGCTGGCCGGCGATGTCCCCAGGCTGATCGTCACACCCCACAACGCCTGGGGCAGTCGCGAAGCACGCCAACGCATCGTTGGCCAACTCACGGAAAACGCCCTGGGCTTTTTCAACGGCGCCCCGCTGCGCGTCGTCAGTTGATAAACTGCGCCCCTTTTCAAGGAGCAGACTATGGATCCGCGCAGTGAAGTACTGCTTCGCCAGGCCGAACTTTTTCAAGGCAACCTGCTGCTCGTAGGTTTGCCTGCCGACGATTTGCTTGGGCGCCTGCCCAATGCCCACGGCTGGTGCTGGCATGCCGGTGACCAGGCGGCGCTCAATGCGCGCTTCGCAGAGCGCAGCCAGTTTGGCGTGACGGTGCCCGAGCGCGCCTTTGATACGGCGGTGATTTTTCTGCCCAAGTCCAAAGACCTCACCGACTACCTGCTCAACGCCGTCGCCGCGCGCCTGCCTGGCGCCGAGCTGTTTCTGGTGGGCGAGAAAAAGGGCGGTATCGAAAGCGCCGCCAAACAGATGGTTCCGTTCGGCAAACCGCGCAAGCTCGATAGCGCACGGCATTGCCAGCTGTGGCAGGTCACCGTCGCCAACGCGCCGCAAGCTGTGGAGCTTGAGAGCCTGGCGCAGGTCTTCGACGTACCGCTGGCCGAAGGCCCGCTGAAGGTGGTGAGCTTGCCCGGTGTGTTCAGCCACGGCCGCCTGGACCGCGGCACCGAACTGCTGTTGGAACATCTGGACAAACTGCCCAGCGGTCATTTGCTCGATTTCGGTTGCGGCGCCGGAGTGTTGGGGGCTGCGGTCAAACGCCGCTACCCGCATAACACGGTGACGATGCTGGATGTGGATGCCTTTGCTGCCGCCAGCAGTCGCCTGACGCTGGCAGCGAACGGCCTGGAAGCCGACGTGTTGACCGGTGACGGTATCGACGCGGCGCCCATGGGTTTGAACGCTATTTTGAGCAACCCGCCGTTCCATGTCGGCGTGCACACCGACTATTTCGCCACGGAGAACCTGCTGCGAAAAGCAGCGAAACACCTGGCAAAAGGTGGCGAACTTCGCTTGGTTGCCAATAGCTTCCTGAAGTACCAGCCACTGATCGAAGAGCATTTGGGCATCTGCGCGATCAAGGCCGAAGGCAACGGTTTTCGCATTTACCGCGCCAAACGCCCCTGACGGAGGTTTGAAAAAGAACGCTTGCCGAATGGGTTTTGCCTAGGCAGAATCCGCAGCGTCCTAGGGGAGTAGTCTCCCACGAGCCCATGCTCGTCCGGCATACGTCAACATACTTGGTCAGCAGACCATGGCGTATGCGACCCAGGAGTCCGCACAGACGGACCGGGGTTTGACAAGACCTATGACACGCACACCTTACCCGGGGCGGGAAGGCTGTACGTGTCATAGCCGTGTCGACCCGCCCCTGGAAACTACCTGATGCTGGATTCACTACTCGTTCCTACCGCAATCGTTGCCCTGGCCGAAATCGGCGACAAGACGCAACTGCTCGCACTCATCCTTGCTGCTCGCTTTCGCAAGCCCTGGCCGATCATCGCCGGCATCGTCGCCGCGACCCTGGCCAACCATGCGGCGGCCGGTGCCGTGGGCGCCTGGTTCGGGAGTTTCTTCTCGGATGCGGTGCTGCACTGGATCCTCGCCGCGAGCTTCTGCGCCACGGCGCTGTGGACCCTGGTGCCGGACAAACTCGATGATGACGAAGCCAGTACCACCCGTAAGTTCGGGCCCTTCCTGACCACCTTGATTGCGTTCTTCCTCGCCGAAATCGGTGACAAGACCCAGATCGCCACGGTGATGCTGGCCGCGCAATACCCGGAATTGTGGCTGGTGATTATCGGTACCACCCTGGGCATGTTGATTGCCAACGTACCGGTGGTGCTGGCAGGGAATTTTGCCGCGGAGAAACTGCCGCTGACCTTGATTCGTCGATTGGCGGCAACAGCGTTCTTCATCCTGGCGATTATTGCGGTGTACAAGGCCATGCAAAGCAGCGGCTGGCTGTAAACCGATCAGAACGAGAGGAGCGGGCTTGCCCTACATACGTGTAGGAGCGAGCTTGCTCGCGAAAAACTCAGCGGCGCCGCGTTTATTCAGGCAGCACGCGTTATCGTTGACGTTTTTCGCGAGCAAGCTCGCTCCTACAGGATCAGGACTTCTTGGCCTGCTGGTAGAGCGGCATCACCTTCGGAATCGCCGCCTGCAAGGACGCGATGCGGCTGTCGGAAGCCGGGTGCGTGCTCATGAATTCCGGCGGTGCGCCTTCCGAAGCCTTGGCCATCTTGTTCCACAACGTGATGGCCGCGTTCGGGTTGTAACCAGCGCGGGCGGCCAGTTCAAGGCCGATCAGGTCGGCTTCGTTTTCATTGCTGCGGCTGTTGGGCAAGGTCATGCCGTAGTTGGCCACGGTATCGGCCAGTGCCAGGCTGTCCTGGCCGAGACCGAATATTGCCCCGGCGCCCTGCTTGGCCATCTGGATACCGTAAGCCTTGGACATGGCTTCGCGGCCGTGCTCACGCAAGGCGTGGGCGATTTCATGGCCCATCACGGCGGCCAGTTCGTCATCGGTGAGCTTGAGGTTGTCGATCAAGCCGCTGTACACCAGGATCTTGCCGCCAGGCCCGCAGTTGGCGTTCATCTCATCGCTTTTGATCAGGTTCACGTCCCAGTTCCACTGGGCCGCATCCGCGCGGAAAGTCGGAGCCTGGGCGATCAGGCGCTTGGCAATGGCCTGCACGCGCTTGGCGTTGGCGCTGGTCTTGTCCAGCACCCCTTTGCTGCTGGCTTCACCCAGGGTCTGCTGATAAGACTGGGCATACATTTGGTCGACTTCCTGGCTCGACAGCATGCTGAACATGTACTGCTTGCGCTCCACCCCAACGGCGCCGCCGCTGGTGGTATTGACCGACTGACAACCCGCCAGCAGCATCGCTGCAACCAAACCGCTTACCACCAATGACTTCTTCATGAACACGCTCCCTGAAAACATGGCGCGTATCGTAGGCGGTCATTGGTATCTGCGCCAGATACACCAGACGTTTAACCGCTGAATTTCAGATACATCCGAACGCGACCGGACTGGCAAAGCTCACGCAGGGGTCAGGCACTCGGGCCCATTGAGCTTCGGATCGTTGACCATATTGGCCAGCACCCGCTCGCGCAGCACGGCAGGCTCAGCCGCCAGCAGGCCCTGCAATACATGCAGCGGTGTCTCGGGGTCGAGCCAGGCGGCCTGCCCTGCCGCGTCCAGAATCAACGGCCGGCGCTGGCTTTGCGCCGCTTGGGTAACCACCGCCGTGCTCAGCCATACCTGCTCCTGCACCGGATACGCTTCCCACACTGCGGCAAAGAACAACGTGGAGCCCTCCCCCGGTGTGAGCCAGTACGGGCGCTTGCGCTGGGTGCCGCGCCACTCATAAAAGCCATTGGCGGGCAGCAGGCATCGGCGCTGGCGGAATGCTTCGCGAAACATCGGTTGTTCGGCCAGGGTTTCGGCGCGGGCGTGGGCCGGGGTGCGCGACAGGTCTGTCAGCCAGGGCGGCGTCAGGCCCCAGCGGGCACGCGCCAGGGTGAGTTGGCCCTCGCTCAAGCGCTGGATCAGCACCGAATCATTGGGGGAGATGTTCCACTGGGCCTGCTGGTCGGCGGGGAAGCCGGGCAAGGCAGCAAAGGCAGGGTTCCAGCGAAACAGGGCATAACGTCCACACATGGGGCAACACGACTCTTGGGTAAACCGACGGACAGCCTAACAGACCAATACGTCGGGGAAGCTGTCGGGTTCGTCGCCGGGCAACGGTTGGGCGCCGATATAGGCGGTGATCAGCTCGCGGGCACAGGCGGCCTGGTCGTTGTCGACCTCCAGCCCCAGCAAGCCAAATATCGGCAACTCGCCCGTGCCGCCGAGCAAATGGCGCCCCACCAGATGCGCCTCGATGCCTTCACTGGCAAGCATCTGCTGCAGCAACTCGCCCTCCATGAGGTTTTCCGGTTCGTAGATTCGCTGCATGGGCGTACCTGTTATTCATTTTCGCTACGGGTTTCAAGCATCCACTCATCACCATGGACTTGCAGGTCGAACGTGATCGGCCGGCAACACACTTGGCAGTCTTCTATATAGGTCTGGTCACCACCGGACAAATCCACCGTTGTCTCGACCGCTTCGCCACAATAAGGACAATCGTACAGCGCACTTTCGAGCATCGCAGTCTCCCAGGTGACTTGTGCGTATAATCGCCGGTCTATTTACAGGGCTATTCTTGGCCGGCCCCTTATTCGGACCGCACCCTGGCATTTCCTTTTACTTACCCTAGCCGTTTCTAACAAGAGAGCATGATGGGCGAATTCGATACCATCCGACCTTACAACGACAGCGAAGTCCCGGCAGTGCTGGCGCGCCTGTTCAGTGACAAGGCCTTTCTGGACATCCTGACCCACTTCCGCTTCCCGCGCTTTGCCGGCGCCTTGGGCTGGCTGCTCAAGCCGATGATCGCGCGCAAACTGCGCCGTGAGTTCGCCGGCGTCACCACCGTGGCGACGCTGCAAGACAAAGTCGAGTACTACGTCGACCACACCATTGACCGGGCGACCGACGGCGTGACCTATCCCGGCGTCGAACAATTGAAACCCGGCACCGCCTATCTGTTCCTGGCCAACCACCGCGACATCGTGATGGACCCGGCCTTCGTCAACTACGCCGTGTACCACGCCGGCCTGCCGACGCCGCGCATCGCCATCGGTGACAACCTGCTGCAAAAGCCGTTTGTCAGCGACCTGATGCGCCTGAACAAGAGCTTCATCGTGCACCGTTCGATCACCGGGCGAAAGGAGAAGATGGCCGCTTACAACCTGCTGTCGGCCTACATCAACCATTCGATCCGCAACGACTGCCAGTCGATCTGGATCGCCCAGGCTGAAGGCCGGGCCAAAGATGGCGATGACCGTACCGAATCGGCGATCCTCAAGATGTTCCACGTCAGCCGCAAGGACGAGCCGTTTGCCGAGGTCATCCAGTCATTGAACCTGACGCCGGTGTCCATCAGCTACGAGTACGACCCCTGCGATGCCGCCAAGGCCCGCGAGCTGTATATCCGCGCCACCACCGGCACCTACACCAAGGCACCGGGCGAGGATGATGTGAGCATTGCCCTGGGCATCACCGGCTATAAAGGCCGGGTGCACGTGAACTTTGCGCCGCCGATCACCGAGCGTTTTGAAGACACCAAGCTGCTGGCAGTGGAAATGGATCGGCAGATCCTCGGTGGTTACCGCTTGTTTCCGGTGCATTACCTGGCGTACGCGCAGTGGAGTGATGCCGACCCACAACTGCAGGTGCCCAAGGCGGCGGACGTATTCCCTGCAGATGAGCTGGCCAAGGCCAAGGCGGAATGGGAACGGCGCTTGAATGAGTGCCCGGCGGAGCACCGGCCTTATCTGGTGGTGCAGTATGCGACGCCGGTACGCAACCAATACCGAGTCAAGGCTGGGATCCCTCTATAAACACCCAACCCAAATATGTGAGCCCACAGGGGATATGGGGCACGCGCTGATTCTGTGGGCAGTACATGGCCAGTGTGGGAGCTGGCTTGCCTGCGATAGCGGTGGTTCAGTTAACGATTCAGTGGCTGATACACCGCCTTCGCGGGCAAGCCCGCTCCCACATTTGGTGTTGCAGTGGAATTAGAAATGGGTGCTGAGCCAGGAGATGGCCAGGGCCAGGCCAAGGCAGGCGAACCCGACGCGGTACGCCAGGCGATGCGCCCGTTCGGTGCGTGTATCCAGAAACAACATCGGCTGGTCGATAGCGCGTTCTTCGCTGCGCAGGGCCAGGTCGGCCATCGCACGTTGCGCATGCAGGCGGGTGATGAACAACACCCAGGCGCCCGAGCAGGCAACCAACAGGGCAACAATATTGATGAGCAGTGCGGGCAGCGCCATCGCAAACCTCGGTGAACCAGTCTTCGGGTATCAGTCCAGATACATACCTGAACGACAGTCGCCTCCTGCGCCTTAGATGCTCCTTCCCCATTGACGGCTAATGTATCCAGTAATTTACGCCGTCACCTGAACGTCACCTTAACAAGCCACTCTGTTGCCCTTCGACGCTTGAGGAGCTTGTCATGTTGCATGCGCAAAACCAGGATCGGCTGTATCTGATCGCCCAGAGCGAGGAGCAGGAGGCGCTGATCGGCAGCCTCGCGTTCAACGTTCAGGACCGCCATTGGCTGGTGTATTGCGCCCTCGGCGGACACCAGCACGCCGACCTGCCGGAGCTGGATCTGCTTACCGGTGTGAGCATGCTGGATTTTTATGTCGATACAGCGGCATGACAAAACCACAGGCACAAAAAAACCGGGCTCAGCGATGAGCCCGGTTTTTTGTGAGCGGCTTATTGCGCGCTGAGCAGTTGACCGATGCTTGGGTCCTTGAACAGACGGGTCAAGGCATCGCTGAGCACGTCGCTGACCAGCTTGGTGTTGGTTTCCTGGTTGGGCGACATGCCGAAACGCTGGTTGAGCGAGGCGGCGTAGCGGCCACTGTAACGGCGGGTACCGGCGCTGACGTCAGACTTGAAGGTCGCGCCGATGGAAGCCTCGGTCACATACAGGCCGTCTTTGGGCGACTGGTATTTAAGCTCGGCCAGGGTCACGGTCAGTTGTGGCACGCCTGGGGAGTTGGTCGGCGTAAAGCCCAACAAACGCACGGCGGCTTCAGCCTGGGCCTGCAACTTGGGCAGCACATCCTGGCCGGTCACCGAAATCAGTGCGGTCTCCGGATACAGGCCGCCACGCGAGCCCAGGGTCGGCGACGGACGACCGTCAACCACGCGTACCGAGACCGGCTGGCCGTGGCCTACCGCAGCCAACGGCGCAGTGACTTTAGGTTGCGGGCTGAGTTGTTGCGGGCTGTTGGCGCAGCCGACAAGGGTCAAACTGGTCACAGTGATCAAACCGAACAACAGGCGTTGCAACATACGCATTTCTCCAGGACTAGGTGCAGACAGGTCGCCAGTATAACGGTGCACGCGCGCCACTCACCAGCGATCCTGAACGGTGGCTGAAGCCCCGGTGCAAATTACAAATTCGCATAAATTCGTCACCCCAGTGTCATGCCACACTGGCAACCTTCAAGCATGTAACACACCAGGTACACAGCCATGCGCCTTCTCAAGACCCTGTTCATGTCACACGCCCGCCATCGCCACTTTGCCTTGCTCGATGCCAAAGGCCATTGCCAGGCATTCAAGCAGTGCAGCCTGCCGCCCGTCGGTGAAGGCTGGGTGGAAGTGACAGAGACTCACCTGGGCTGGATGCACCGCCCACTGCCGGCCAGCGCCCGCGTCAGCCCGCAGGTTTTTCGCGCACAACACCGGCAAGCGTTGGCCTCCTGACCGGGGCCCTAATAAAAGTCATAAAACACGCCCATTTCCCTGACGTTCTTCGCTACAATCTCCCCCCGATTATAAGGACGTCTCCTGATCGGGCCTCGCAGCATCGTTAATGCCCAGGCATTAGCCCCCAAAATCGCCCACAGAGAGCCGCCCACACAGATCGAGTGAAGCTGGCGTGCTTGCTGTTTCCTTTGCAAACCACCCCGTCTTTTATCGAATCTGCCAGAGCTGCCATTGCGCTCGGCCACTTGAGTTGTTTGCCCGTTTTGTCGCATGTCGGCAGAGGTTTGCGGGCCAGGTGCCAGGCTGGGGCAGCCCTTTTTTGAGGTTCACGTCTTCAAAAGAGCGTGAAAAAAACGGGTTTTCACAACTTCACAAGAGTGTGGCGAGCAAATGAATAGTTTGGCGTTTGTACAAGCACCATCAGCGTCTGGGTCAGCCCAATTACACAGGATCGAGCCTTCCTCAAAAACCGGAGCTTGAGCCTGTCCGCTACGGATTGGTTGCACGAATCGCACGCTTTGACCATAAGTCGAATTGCCACAGGCGCCCATGAATGCGTTCATAGGCAGATTAGCCCGGCAGGAAGCGTGTGCTGAAGTTGCAAAGAATTGCGAATCGGACATGGCGATCCTGGCCATGGGTAACCTGGGGCAACACGTGAACCGCCCCGTCACTCCTGGCAGCCATGCCGACAATTTGGTGCTGCAGATTTTGGAGACGCGTTAAATGGCGCATAACGAAGCAGTCGACGTAGTACTGGTAGGGGCCGGCATCATGAGTGCCACCCTGGCCGTACTCCTCAAAGAGCTCGACCCCGGCCTCACGCTGGAAGTCGTTGAGCTGATGGACTCGGGTGCCGCGGAGAGTTCCAACCCGTGGAACAACGCCGGTACCGGCCACGCGGGGCTGTGCGAGCTGAACTACACGCCGCAGGCCGCCGATGGTTCCATCGACATCAAGAAAGCCGTGCACATCAACACCCAGTTCGAGGTGTCGAAGCAGTTCTGGGCTTACCTGACCAAGAAGGGCACCTTTGGCTCGTCCAAGTCGTTCATCAGCCCGGTGCCGCACCTGAGCTTCGTGCAGGGCGACAAAGGCGTGGCCTTCCTCAAGAAGCGCTTTGAGACCCTCAGCCAGCACCACGCGTTTTCGGACATGCACTACACCGAAGACCGCAGCGAAATGGCCGAGTGGATGCCGTTGATGATGCCGGGCCGCCCGCTCGACGAAAAAATCGCCGCCACCCGCGTGATGAACGGCACCGACGTCAACTTTGGCGCGCTGACCAATCAGTTGCTCAGCCACCTGACCAGCTCGCCGGACGCCCAGGTCAAGTACTGCAAACGCGTGACCGGCCTCAAGCGCAACGGCGCAGGCTGGACCGTGAGCATCAAGGACGTCAACAGCGGTAACAGCCGCGACGTGGATGCCAAGTTCGTATTCCTCGGCGCTGGCGGTGCGGCGCTGCCGTTACTGCAGGCTTCGGGCATCGAAGAGAGCAAAGGCTTCGGCGGCTTCCCGGTGAGCGGCCAGTGGTTGCGCTGCGACAACCCGGAAGTGGTCAAGCAGCACCAGGCCAAGGTCTACAGCCAGGCTGCCGTGGGTTCGCCGCCGATGTCCGTGCCGCACTTGGACACCCGAGTGGTGGATGGCAAGAAATCCCTGCTGTTCGGGCCATACGCCGGTTTCACCACCAAGTTCCTCAAGCACGGCTCGTTCCTTGCCCTGCCGATGTCGATTCGCGCCGGCAACATCGGCCCGATGCTGGCCGTGGCCCGCGACAACATGGACCTGACCAAGTACCTGGTCAGCGAAGTGCGCCAGTCCATGGAACAGCGCCTGGAATCCCTGCGTCGCTTCTACCCTGAGGCGAAAGCCGAGGACTGGCGCCTGGAAGTGGCCGGCCAGCGCGTGCAGATCATCAAGAAAGACCCGAAGAAAGGCGGCGTGCTGCAGTTCGGTACCGAACTGGTTGCTGCCAAGGACGGTTCGCTTGCGGCGCTGCTGGGCGCGTCTCCAGGCGCTTCGGTCACCGTGTCGATCATGCTCGAGCTGATTGAACGCTGCTTCCCGCAGAAGGCTGCCGGTGAATGGGCGAGCAAGCTGCACGAGATCTTCCCGGCGCGGGAAAAGGTCCTGGAGACCGATGCCGAGCTGTATCGCCAGATCAACACGCAGAACAACATCAGCCTTGAGCTGGTGGAACCTGTAGGAGCGAGCTCGCTCGCGAAAAACGTCAACGATAACGCAGCGCAAGTGGATTAACGCAGCGCTCTCAGGTTCTTCGCGAGCAAGCTCGCTCCTACCGTTAAAAGCCAAACGCCCCGGACTCTTGTGAGGCCGGGGCGTTTTTTTTGTGGCTCGGATAATCAGCCGCGGGCGTTGTCGATCAGCTCGATGTACTCGGCAGCGTTGCGCTGGTCCTTGATCAGGTCAACGAAGGTCTGGCCATGCTCGTCCTTGCCATCCAGGTCCAGGCCTGCTTCTTTGAAAAAGCCCAGGAAACGCTCGAAGTCGTCGATACGCAGGCCGCGATAGGCCTTGATCAGTTTGTGCAGGGACGGCGACGTCGCATCAACTGGCTCGAAGTCCAGGAACAACTTGATCTGGTCGTCACCGATCTCGTCGCCAATCACCTGTTTCTTATCTTTACGCATTACCGACTCCAGCCTGCAGACATTTACACGGGGCTTGAAGTCTACCTGCGCGACGCCGGATGTGGGAGGGGGCTTGCCCTAATACCTGTAGGAGCGAGCTTGCTCGCGAAAAGCTCAAAGGCGCCGCGTTTATGCAGGAAGCACGCGTTATCGTTGATGTTTTTCGCGAGCAAGCTCGCTCCTACAGACGCCACCTCCCACATTTGGATGTCAGTGTTCAGTCGAACTGGGCGAGCATCCAGCGATGATACTCAGCCATACCCGCCTCACCTTCGCGGGGTGCCCAGTCGGCCAGCTCACCCTCACCCACAGCGCGGTAAGGGCCAGCCTTGCACTCAAACATCACGCTGTCCGGTTCAAGCACTACCAGGCCATGGAACACGCCGGGCGACAGGTCGACACCCTGGCATTCTCCGCCCGCTTCCAACACACGCGTGCTCAACACTTCGCCCGTCTCGCTGAAAATCAGGATTCCCAGGCGCCCTTTGAGCACCAGCAAAGTCTCAGCCTTATCGGCGCTCAGGTGACGGTGAGGCTGTACATAGGTGCTGGGCTGCAAACCGACGGCCATGCGATGACAAGGCTCTTGCATCTCATGGAAGTTAACGTTTTGACGGCCACGAGGATTGGCGGCCGCTTTCTCGGCCAACTCGGCAAACAGCGTCTGATCAAGAAAGCGGGCCATCGATTACATTCCTTTAACGGCGTAGATGCCATTGGCGTTACGCCAGTAGCCCTTGTAGTCCATGCCATACCCGAAGATATAGCGGTCGACGCACGGCAGCCCAACAAAATCGGCCTTGAGTTCAGGGCGGGCTTTGCGGTCGTGGTCTTTATCGATCAACACAGCGGTATGCACTTTGCGCGCGCCGGCATGTTTGCAGAAATCGATGATAGCGCCCAGGGTGTGACCTTCATCGAGAATGTCATCGATGATCAACACGTCACGGTCGATGAACGACACTTCCGGCTTGGCCTTCCAGAACAAGTCGCCGCCGCTGGTCTCATTGCGATAGCGGGTGGCGTGCAGGTAAGAGGCTTCCAACGGGAACTGCAGGTGAGTCAGCAACTTACCGGCGAAGATCAGGCCACCGTTCATCACACAAAAGACCACCGGGTTGGTGTCGGCCATTTCGCGGGTGATGTGCGCGCCAACCTTGGCGATCGCTGCTTCGACTTGCGCTTCGGTGTACAGGCAGTCAGCCTCGTGCATGATTTGACGGATATGCTCGAGATCAGCAGACATGGCGCTCTCCAAGGGGGTGCTGTGGCAAGAAAAGCGGGCGAAGGTACGCTTCTCGTGCGCTCCAATCAAGCCTTTATGGACTAACGTACTTGATGTCTATAGGACAACACCCTCGGATAGATTAATCTAGGCCGGTTTTTTTGCCCGCCGCCGGAGCCTTTCCTATGCCCACTCGCGAGATCCGCCACCCGCTGATCCGACACAAACTCGGCCTTATGCGCCGTGCCGACATTAGCACGAAGAACTTCCGTGAGCTTGCTCAGGAAGTCGGAGCGTTGCTCACTTACGAAGCCACCAAGGATTTGCCTCTGGAAACCTACGAGATCCCCGGTTGGGCCGGTCCCGTACAAGTGGAGAAAATCGCCGGTAAGAAAATTACCGTGGTGCCGATCCTGCGCGCCGGTATCGGCATGCTCGAAGGTGTACTCAGCCTGATTCCGGGCGCCAAGGTCAGCGCCGTGGGCGTGGCCCGCAATGAAGAAACACTGCAGGCCCACACCTACCTGGAAAAACTCGTCCCGGAAATCAACGAACGCCTGGCCATGATCATCGACCCGATGCTCGCCACCGGCAGTTCCATGGTCGCCACCATCGACTTGCTGAAAAAGGCCGGCTGCAAGGACATCCGCGCCATGGTGCTGGTGGCCGCGCCCGAAGGCATCGCCGCCGTCGAGAAAGCCCACCCGGACGTGCAGATCTACACCGCGTCCATCGATGAGCGGCTGAACGAACACGGCTACATCATCCCGGGCCTTGGCGATGCGGGCGACAAGATCTTCGGCACCAAGCAGAAGGACGCGTGAGCATGCAGGATGAATTCAACGACCCGCTTTGGCGCCAGATCCTGTCTGGCGCACAAATGCTCTTCGTAGCATTTGGCGCGCTGGTGTTGATGCCGCTGATCACAGGTCTTGATCCAAACGTCGCGCTGTTTACCGCAGGCCTGGGCACGTTGTTGTTCCAGGTGGTGACAGGGCGGCAGGTGCCGGTATTTTTGGCATCGAGCTTCGCGTTCATCACCCCGATCATTCTCGCCAAAGGCCAGTTCGGCCTGGCGGCGACCATGGGCGGGGTGATGGCAGCAGGTTTCGTCTATACGTTCCTGGGCCTGGCCGTGAAGGTCAAGGGCACCGGCTTTATCGATCGGCTGCTGCCGCCCGTGGTGATCGGCCCAGTGATCATCTCGATCGGCCTGGCCATGGCGCCGATTGCCGCCAATATGGCCATGGGCAAGTCCGGCGACGGCGCCGAGTTGATCCATTACCAGACGGCGATGCTGATCTCGATGCCCGCACTGCTGACCACCTTGATCGTGGCGGTGTTCGGCAAGGGCATTTTCCGCCTGGTGCCGATCATTTCCGGCGTGCTGGTGGGTTTTGCCATGTCGTTCTACTTTGGTGTGGTCGACACGGCGAAGATCGCCGCCGCACCCTGGTTCGCCCTGCCCCACTTCACCGCACCGGAGTTCAACTGGCAGGCGATCCTGTTTATCGTCCCGGTAGCACTGGCCCCGGCGATCGAGCATATCGGTGGTGTGATTGCGGTAGGCAGCGTGACCGGCCGCGATTACCTGAAAAAACCTGGCCTGCATCGCACGCTGCTGGGTGACGGTATCGCCACCACGGCTGCCGGCATGTTTGGCGGCCCACCGAACACCACCTACGCCGAAGTGACCGGCGCCGTGATGCTGACCAAGAACTACAACCCGAAAATCATGACTTGGGCAGCAGTGTTTGCCATCAGCCTGGCGTTCATCGGCAAGTTCGGCGCGCTGCTGCAGAGCATCCCGGTACCGGTGATGGGCGGGATTCTGTGCCTGCTGTTCGGCTCGATTGCTGCGGTGGGGATGAACACGCTGATTCGCCACAAGATCGACCTGGGCGAGGCGCGCAACCTGGTGATTGTGTCGGTAACGCTGGTGTTCGGGATTGGCGGTGTGCTGGTCGGCACCGGCACCGGCCCGGATGATTTCGGCCTCAAGGGCATCGCCCTGTGTGCGGTGGTGGCAATTGGTTTGAACTTGCTGCTGCCGGGCAATGATGGCTGGAAGAACAAGAAGCCGGATGAGCCGTTGATCTAAGCCTTCCAGTTTTCTGGTGTAGCTGATGGCCTCATCGCGGGCAAGCCCGGCTCCCACAGGGAAATGCGTTTTCCTGTGGGAGCCGGGCTTGCCCGCGATGAGGCCCTTACAGCCTGTACAGAATTAGAGCTCGCCGAGCCCGTCGATCAGCGCCTGGTTCTGCTCCGGCGTCCCGATGCTGATCCGCAGGAACTGGGCAATCCGCTCCTGCTTGAAGTGCCGCACAATCACCCCTTGCTCCCGCAACTTGGCGGCCAACCCTGCAGCGTCATGCCGCGGGTGACGCGCGAAGATGAAGTTCGCCGCCGACGGCAACACCTCAAACCCCTTGCCCTGCAATTGCGCGACGACCTGGTTGCGACTGTCGATCACCCGCAGGCAGGTCTTCTCAAAGTATTCGCGGTCGTCAAACGCGGCCGCCGCACCAACAATCGCCATCCGATCCAGCGGGTAGGAGTTGAAGCTGTTCTTGACCCGCTCCAGCGCTTCGATCAGGTCTGGGTGGCCCACGGCCAGGCCCACACGCAAACCGGCCAGTGAGCGCGATTTGGACAGGGTCTGGGTCACCAGCAGGTTCGGGTAACGGTCGACCAGGCTGATGGCAGTTTCGCCGCCGAAGTCGATATAGGCTTCATCGACCACCACCACCGAATCCGGGCTGGCCTTGAGGATCTGCTCCACCGCGTCCAGCGCCAGTACGCAACCGGTGGGCGCGTTAGGGTTGGGGAAGATGATCCCGCCGTTGGGCCTGGCATAGTCAGCGGCCCGAATCTGGAACTGCTCGTCCAATGCCACCGCATCGAACGTGATGCCGTACAGGCCGCAGTACACCGGGTAGAAGCTGTAGCTGATATCCGGGAACAGCAGCGGCAGATCGTGCTGGAATAGGCCATGGAAGATGTGCGCCAAGACTTCGTCGGAACCGTTGCCGAGGAACACCTTGCCGGCATCGATCCCGTAATACTTGGCCACGGCCTGCTTGAGCAGGTCGCTGTTGGGGTCCGGGTACAGGCGCAAGTTGTCGTTCAACTCGGCCTGCATTGCCGCCAGCGCCTTGGGCGATGGGCCGTAGGGGTTTTCGTTGGTGTTGAGCTTGACCAGCTTGGTCAGCTTCGGTTGCTCACCGGGTACGTAAGGCACCAGGTCCTTGACGAAAGGGCTCCAGAATTTGCTCATGCCTCACTCTCCCTTGACGATGCGGTATTCAGCGCTACGGGCGTGAGCGCTGAGGGATTCACCACGGGCCAGCACCGAGGCGGTCTTGCCCAGCTCGGAAGCGCCTTGTGGCGAGCAGAAGATAATCGACGAGCGCTTCTGGAAGTCGTACACCCCCAGCGGCGACGAGAAACGCGCAGTGCCGGAGGTTGGCAACACGTGGTTGGGGCCGGCGCAGTAGTCGCCCAGGGCTTCACTGGTGTGACGGCCCATGAAGATCGCCCCTGCGTGACGGATCGACGGCAACCAGGCCTGTGGGTCCGCTACGGACAGCTCCAGGTGCTCCGGTGCGATGCGGTTGGCCACCTCAATGGCTTGCTCCATGTCACGCACCAAAATCAGCGCACCACGGCCGTTGATCGACTTCTCGATGATCTCGGCACGCTCCATGGTCGGCAGCAGCTTATTGATACTGGCGGCGACCTTGTCGAGGAACTCGGCATCGGGGCTGACCAGGATCGCCTGGGCATCTTCGTCGTGCTCCGCCTGGGAGAACAGGTCCATGGCGATCCAGTCCGGGTCGGTCTGGCCGTCACACACCACCAGGATTTCCGAGGGCCCGGCAATCATGTCGATACCGACCTGGCCGAACACGTGGCGCTTGGCGGTGGCGACGTAGATGTTGCCTGGGCCGACCACCTTGTCGACCTTCGGCACGCTTTCAGTGCCGTAGGCCAGCGCTGCGACGGCCTGGGCGCCACCGATGGTGAACACACGGTCGACACCGGCGATGCAGGCGGCAGCCAGCACCAACTCGTTGATTTCGCCACGGGGGGTCGGCACCACCATGACCACTTCGGTCACGCCCGCGACTTTGGCCGGGATCGCATTCATCAGCACCGACGATGGATACGACGCCTTACCGCCCGGCACGTACAGACCGGCGCGGTCCAGTGGCGTGACCTTCTGACCCAGCACCGTGCCATCGGCCTCGGTGTAGCTCCAGGAGTCCTGCTTTTGTTTTTCGGGATAGCTGCGCACCCGCGCCGCAGCGACTTCCAGGGCTTCGCGCTGTGGCGCGGTGATGCGCGTGAGGGCCAGCTCCAGGCGTTCACGCGGCAGGATCAGATCGGCCATGGACTGCACGTCCAAGCCGTCGAACTGGCGGGTGAAGTCCACCAGCGCCGCATCACCGCGCTCGCGCACGGCCTTGATAATGTCGAGCACCCGCTGGTTGACCGAGTCGTCGGACACGCTTTCCCAGCTCAGCAGATGATCCAGATGATGGGCGAAATCCGGGTCGGCAGCGTTGAGTCGGGCAATTGCAGTGGACGTGGTCATAGCGAGGGCCTCAATAGAATTGGCAAAAACTCAGGCGCCCTAAACTAGCAGTCGTTTCCGCTTGGGCACCTGAGAATTCTGGCTATGAGGCGGATAGACGGGCGTAGCTCTTCAGCTACGCGGGTGAGTCAACCGCGGTGTCGAGACTCCACTGCCTTGCGCAGGGTGTCGATCAACGCCTGGATACGGGCGTGCTGCATCTTCATCGAAGCTTTGTTGACGATCAGGCGGGAGCTGATGTCGGCGATGAAATCCTGGGGTTCCAAACCGTTGGCGCGCAGGGTGTTACCGGTGTCGACCACGTCGATGATCTTGTCGGCCAGGCCAATCAGCGGCGCCAGCTCCATGGAGCCGTAGAGCTTGATGATATCGACCTGACGGCCTTGTTCGGCGTAATAGCGCTTGGCGACGTTGACGAATTTGGTGGCGACCCGCAGGCGGCCTTTGGGTTCGACATCACCGACGCGGCCAGCGGTCATCAGTTTGCACAGGGCGATGCGCAGGTCCAATGGCTCGTACAGCCCCTGGCCGCCGTATTCCATCAGCACGTCCTTGCCGGCAACACCCAGGTCGGCAGCGCCATGTTCAACGTAGGTCGGCACGTCGGTAGCCCGCACGATCAGCAGGCGCACGTCGTCCTGGGTCGTGGGGATGATCAGCTTGCGGCTCTTGTCCGGATTCTCGGTCGGCACGATGCCCGCTTCAGCCAGAAGCGGCAACGTGTCGTCAAGGATGCGGCCCTTGGACAGTGCGATGGTCAACATGGGAAATGTCAGTCCTTCATCAGGCTATTGCTGTCCGGTCGCAAACGGCGCCAGACACAGATCGAGGCCATGACAGTCTCGATTTGAAACAAACCAGTTAACAACAAACTGTGGCGAGGGAGCTTGCTCCCGCTGGGACGCGAAGCGGCCCCCGAAGAGCGGGACTGCTACGCAGTCCAGCGGGAGCAAGCTCCCTCGCCACAAACAGGGGGTTAGCCCGGTACGCGGCGGATTTTTGCGCCGAGCATCTGCAGTTTCTCTTCGATGCACTCATAACCACGGTCTATGTGGTAGATGCGGTCGATCAGGGTGTCGCCTTCGGCGCACAGCGCCGAGATCACCAGGCTGGCAGAGGCACGCAGGTCGGTCGCCATCACTGGCGCGCCCTTGAGTTTGTCGATGCCAGTGACGATGGCAGTGTTGCCCTCGACCTGGATCTTGGCGCCCATGCGGTGCAGTTCATACACGTGCATGAAACGGTTTTCGAAGATGGTCTCGATCACGGCACCGGTGCCTTCGGCAATCGCGTTCAAGGAGATGAACTGCGCTTGCATGTCGGTCGGGAACGCCGGATACGGAGCAGTACGCACGTTGACAGCTTTTGGCCGCTTGCCGTGCATGTTCAGCTCGATCCAGTCTTCGCCGGTGGTGATCTCTGCGCCGGCTTCCTTGAGTTTTTCCAGGACGGCTTCAAGGATAGTCGGATCGGTGTCCTTGACCTTCACACGGCCACCGGTCACGGCAGCGGCAACCAGGTAGGTGCCGGTCTCGATGCGGTCAGGCATGACTTTGTAAGTGGCGGTGTGCAGACGCTCTACACCGTCAATAGTGATGGTGTCGGTGCCAGCGCCGGAAACTTTGGCGCCCATGGCGTTGAGGAAGTTGGCCAGGTCGACCACCTCCGGCTCACGCGCGGCGTTTTGCAGCACGCTGCGGCCTTTGGCCAGGGCAGCGGCCATCATAATGTTCTCGGTACCGGTGACGCTGACGGTATCGAAGAAGAAGTTCGCGCCACGCAGGCCGCCTTCCGGCGCCTTGGCCTTGATGTAGCCGCCTTCGACGTCGATGACTGCGCCCATGGCCTCAAGGCCACGGATGTGCAGGTCGACCGGACGCGAACCAATGGCGCAACCGCCAGGCAAAGCCACTTCGGCTTCGCCGAAACGGGCAACCATCGGGCCCAGCACCAGGATCGACGCACGCATGGTTTTCACCAGTTCGTACGGGGCGATCAAGGTCTTGATGGTGCGTGGGTCGATTTCGACCGCCAGCTTCTCGTCGATCACCGGCTCAATGCCCATGCGACCGAACAGTTCGATCATGGTGGTGATGTCGTGCAGGTGCGGCAGGTTGGCCACAGTCACCGGGCCATCGCACAGCAGGGTCGCTGCCAGGATCGGCAAGGCGGAGTTTTTCGCACCGGAAATGCGGATCTCGCCATCAAGGCGGGCACCGCCGGTAATAATCAATTTATCCATAAGAATCTCGACGCCTTGGGGGCTCAGGTGCGCTCGGCCCAGGCCGCGCGGCTGAAAAATTTCATAGTGACCGCATGGATGCTGCCATCGGTGATCCATGGGTTCAAATGGGCATAGATCTGCTGCTGACGCTTGACCGGGCTCAATGCCGCCAGTTCATCGCTAATCACGTTCAGCTGGAAATTGCAGCCTTCGCCTTCAACTTCTACAGTCGTTTCAGGCAGCTTTCCTTCAAGGAAGCTCTTAACTTCTAGGGCCTGCATGCTCAACCTCTATCGGCGCCCAGTGCGCACGGGTCGCACATCATACAAAAAAGCCCCGCGCCTGCGAACCCCGCATAGCAGGACTCTGACGGGGGGCTTCTTTAATAATGTGTATTAAGGATGCGCCAACAGCTCGGTCAAACCGGAAACTTCGGCAATTTCGCGCATGTCTTCTGGCAACGCACGGATGCTGACCGGTTTTTTCGCCGCCTCGGCATCACGCATGAAGCACAGCAACAACGACAGGCCAACACTGCTGGACTTGGTCACTGCCGAGCAATCGAGCACCAGCTCTGGCGCCTTGCTGGCCTTGATCAGCGCCTGGCCCCGCTTGCGCAGGTCAGGCCCGGTGCGGTAATCCAGCACGCCGCTGAGGAACAGCTCGCCGGCATCGCCGATACGAACAGCCGACTCGGTCATTGCGCAGGCTTCCCGGCAGCTTTGTCGGTTTCTTCCTTGGCCTTGGCCACTTCACCGGCCCAACCATTGATGGTCTTGTCCAGGTCGTTGCCATTGCGCTGCATTGCGTCGGCGAACTGATCACGGAACAGCTTGCCGATATTGATACCGTTGATGATCACGTTGCGCAGTTTCCACTCGCCGTTGATCTTCGTCAGGGTGTAGGACACTGGGTACACGGCGCCATTGCTGCCGGAGACTTTCATCCCGACTTCGGCACGGTCGCCCGACTCGTCCTTGGGCGCGTCAACGATAATGCCCTGGTTGTTGTATTCCAGCAGAGCGTTACCGTAGAACTGGAACAGGCCCTTCTTGAAGTTTTCCTGGAACGTCTGCATCTGCGCAGGCGTAGCCTTGCGCGAATACTTGACCGTCATGATGCTTTTGGAAATACCTTCAGCGTCGACCACAGGACCAACGATCGTGTTGAGCGCGTTGTAGAACTTGGAAGGGTCTTGCTTGTACTGTTCTTTATTAGCCTTGAGGTCAGCCAGCATTTTGCTGGTGGTGTCCTGCACCAAATCGTGGGCAGAACCTGCCGCGTTGGCCATCATCGGCAATGCTGCAAGCAGTACCAGCAGGCCACGTCGCAAGGTAGAGATCATGAACAGATTCCTCATTTGGCGTCTTTATTGACCGTATTGAGCAAAAACTTCCCGATCAGGTCTTCAAGCACCAGCGACGACTGCGTGTCGTGGATGGTCGAACCATCCTTGAGCAGGGCTGTTTCCCCGCCTACGCTGACACCGATGTACTTCTCGCCCAGCAAACCCGCAGTGAGGATAGATGCCGTGGAGTCAGTTGGCAGATTATCTACCTTCTTGTCCAGTTGCATCGTCACCCGACCGGTGAAGCTGTCGCGATCCAGATCGATTGCCGTGACTTTGCCGATGGTGACACCGGCCATGGTCACTTTGGATCTGACCGTCAAACCGGCGATATTGTCGAAGTACGCGTAAAGTTTATAAGTATCGGCGGTAGGGCTGGCCGACAGGCCGCTGACTCGCAGGGCCAACAACAGTAAAGCCAGGATGCCAGCCAGCAAGAAAAGGCCGACACCGATTTCCACAGTGCGGTTTTGCATCAGAAATCTCCAAACATCAAGGCGGTCAAAATGAAGTCAAGGCCCAGTACCGCCAGCGAGGCGTACACAACGGTCTTGGTGGTGGCACGGCTGATCCCCTCTGAAGTGGGCTCACAGTCATAGCCTTGGAATACGGCAATCCAGGTCACCACAAAGGCAAAGACAATGCTCTTTATGATGCCGTTGAGCACGTCACCGGTGAAGGTCACGCTGTTTTGCATGTTGGCCCAGTAGGAGCCGTCGTAGACCCCCAGCCAGTCAACCGCCACCCACGAACCACCCCAGATACCTACCACGCTGAAGATCATTGCCAGCAGTGGCAGGGAAATGAAGCCGGCCCACAGGCGCGGGGCAACAATGTACTTGAGCGGGTCCACGCCGATCATTTCCAGGCTGGACAGCTGCTCGGTGGACTTCATATTGCCGATTTCAGCGGTCAGCGCCGAGCCCGCACGCCCTGCGAACAACAAGGCTGTGACCACCGGGCCAAGCTCACGCAACAGGGTCAGGGCCACCATCTGCCCTACCGCCTGCTCCGAGCCGTAGCTGGACAGGATATTGAAACCCTGCAGGGCCAGCACCATGCCGATGAACACGCCGGAGACCACAATGATCACCAGGGACATCACCCCCACCGAGTGCAGCTGCTTGACCAGCAGGCCAAAGCCGCCGCCGATGCCGCCGCGCCCCAGCAAGGCGTGGAACAGGAAAATGGTCGAACGCCCCAGCACTTCGACGATGTCGATGCCCGAGCGACCGAAAAGGCGAACCTTCTCGATTAAAGATGTCTTGCGCATCAGCGCTTCCCCAGAAGATCTGAGCGGTAGTCCGCTGCCGGAAAGTGAAAAGGCACCGGGCCATCGGGGTTGCCGGTCATGAATTGGCGAATGCGCGGGTTATCGGCGTTCATCAACTCTTCAGGCGTACCCTGCCCCAGCACCTGACCATCACCCACTACATATAGGTAGTCGGCAATGCTCGCGGTTTCGGCCAGGTCGTGGGACACCACGATGCTGGTGATCCCCAATGCGTCGTTGAGCAGGCGGATCAGGCGCACCAACACGCCCATGGCGATCGGGTCCTGACCCACGAATGGCTCGTCATACATGAGGATCTGTGGGTCGAGGGCAATGGCCCGCGCCAGGGCGACACGGCGCTTCATGCCGCCGGACAACTCGTCCGGCATCAGGTCAATGGCGCCGCGAAGGCCCACGGCCTGCAGCTTCAGCAACACAATGTCACGAATCATTTCATCGGACAGCTGGGTGTGCACCCGCAGCGGGAAGGCCACGTTTTCGAACACATCGAGGTCGGTAAACAGCGCGCCGCTCTGGAATAGCACGCCCATATGCTTGCGCGCATCGAACAGATCGCTGCGCGACAGCGTCGGCAGGTTCTGGCCGTTGACCCACACTTCCCCGGCACTGGGGCGCAATTGCATGCCCATCAGGCGCAACAGGGTGGTCTTGCCGCAACCGGAAGGCCCCATGATGCCCGTGACCTTGCCGCGAGGAATGCGAATATCGACGTTATTGAAGATGCTGCGCGTCCCGCGCTTGAAGGTAAGCCCCTTCAGCTCGACCGCGTAGGCGTTATCGGCACTCATCTAATCTCCTTGGGGATGCAGCCTTTCACTCAGACACCATGTGTGCGACTTTGGTTTTCAACAGATGCGCAATAGTAAGGCACATGGGTTGGCCGGACCGAACTGGCGGCGAACTATATCACCGCTGGTACAGAGCGCCCAAGGCCGGAACAGCGCTGGTTCAGATTTGAGACAGGGAAAAAAGGTTGCTTGCTGTGTTGCCGACGGTGTTTTTCAGTTATCCCGCGCACAAAGCCTGACGAACTTGCGTGAGGGAATCGATCATTACCGCTATAATCGCCGACTTTTCGTCAGGCTATACGATTTCAGACATGAGCCAATCCAGCGACCTTATTCAATCCGCACAACGCACCATACGCCTTGAGCTTGAAGCCGTAGAAGGCTTGCTGGCCCATATCGACGCGGATTTCGTGCGCGCCTGCGAGATGATTCTGGCCAGCAAGGGCCGCGTTGTGGTGGTCGGCATGGGCAAGTCCGGCCACATTGGCAACAAGATCGCGGCGACCTTGGCGAGCACCGGCACCACTGCGTTTTTCGTGCACCCGGCCGAAGCCAGCCACGGCGACATGGGAATGATCACCAAGGATGACGTGATTTTGGCGCTGTCCAACTCCGGCACCACCAACGAAATCGTGACCCTGTTGCCGCTGATCAAGCGCCTGGGCATCCAGATGATCAGCCTCACGGGCAACCCTGAGTCAACGCTGGCCAAGGCCGCCGACGTCAACCTGAACGTGCACGTGGCCCACGAGGCCTGCCCGCTGAACCTGGCGCCCACCTCCTCCACCACCGCCGCACTGGTAATGGGCGATGCACTGGCAGTGGCGCTGCTGGAGGCTCGCGGGTTTACCGCTGAAGACTTCGCATTTTCCCATCCCGGTGGTGCGCTGGGCCGTCGCCTGCTGCTGAAAGTGGAAAACGTCATGCACAGCGGCGCCGAACTGCCGAGCGTTCCACGCGGCACCCTGCTTCGGGATGCGCTGATGGAAATGACCCGCAAGGGCTTGGGCATGACCGCCATCGTCGAAACCGATGGCCGGCTGGCCGGGATATTCACCGACGGTGACCTGCGCCGAACCCTGGACCGCACCATTGATATCCATACCGCCACCATCGACGCCGTGATGACCCCTCACGGCAAGACCGCCCGCGCCGAAATGCTCGCGGCTGAAGCGTTGAAAATCATGGAAGACCACCGGATAGGCGCACTGATCGTGGTCGACCACGATGATCGGCCGATCGGGGCCCTAAACCTTGGCGACTTGCTGCGCGCAGGAGTGATGTAAATGACCAGCGACCTGATGCAACGCGGTAAAAACATCAAACTGGCGATTTTCGACGTTGACGGCGTGCTGACGGATGGCCGCTTGTACTTCCTCGAAGACGGCAGCGAATTCAAGACCTTCAACACCCTTGACGGCCAAGGCATCAAGATGCTGATGGCGGCGGGCGTGCAAACCGCAATTATCAGCGGTCGAAAAACACCGGTTGTGGAACGCCGCGCACAAAACCTCGGTATTCCTCACCTGTATCAGGGCCGCGAGGATAAACTGGTGGTGCTGGACGAGCTTCTTGGCCAACTCAACCTAAGCTATGAACAGGTCGCCTATCTGGGCGACGACCTGCCAGACCTGCCGGTAATCCGCCGAGTGGGCCTGGGCATGGCCGTCGCGAATGCCGCGGCGTTTGTGCGCGAACACGCCCATGGCATCACCACCGCCCGTGGCGGCGAAGGTGCCGCCCGCGAGTTCTGCGAGTTGATCCTGCGTGCCCAGGGCAGTCTTGAAGCGGCCCACGCCGCCTACCTATAGAGCGTTATATGCTGAGCAAAAAGATTCGCAACTTCCTGTTATTCGGGGTCATCGCCGCGCTGTTACTGGCGGTGGGCTACTGGAATATCAGCCCGGAGCGCTTTCTCGACAAGCCTGTTGCGCAGGTTGACGAAGGCCTTATCGACTATTACGCCACCAATGCCTACAGCATTCAGTACCTGCCCGATGGCAAGGTGCAGTATGAGATGACATCGGACAAGGTCGAGCACTTGAAGGCTTCCGAAGTCAGCCTGCTGACCAATCCGGACCTGAACCTGTATCGCGGCACTGAATTTCCCTGGCACGTCACCAGCAAGCGTGGCGAGGTCAACCCCGACGGCACCGAAGTTGAACTGATCGACTCGGTTCGCGTCGCACGTACAGACGCGCAGAACCGTGACACCATCATTACCAGCAGTCGTATGACCGTATTCCCACAGAAGCAATATGCGCAGACCGAGCAAGACGTTAGAATCGACGGCGCTGGCGGTGTATCGACTGGCAAGGGAATGAAAGCGTATTTGAAAGAAAGCAGGATACACCTGCTATCGAACGTAAGAGGACAGTATGAGGCTCGTTAAAACCCTCCCTATTTTGCTCGGTCTGGGCGCAGCACTGGGAAGCGTGAGCGCCTGGGCTCTGCCGAACGATAGCCAGCAACCGATCCATATTTCGGCTGATGATGCACAGCTCGATGACAAGAAAGGTGTTGCTACCTACACCGGTGGCGTAATCATCACCCAGGGCTCGATGAAGATCACCGGCAACACGGTGACCCTGACGCGTACCCCCGCAGGCGACATTGACGTGGTGACGTCGGTGGGCAACCTGGCTTACTTCGAACAGCAGCAGTCGGCGACCGATACCGGCAAGATGAAGGGCTACGGCAAGACCATCCAGTATCACGCCCTGCAGAACCGCATTGTCCTGATCGATCAGGCCAAGGTGCTCAGCCCCGATGGCAACTCCACGGAAGGTGAGAAAATCACCTACGACACCGTGAAACAGATCGCTAATGCCGGTCGCGCCAATGGCAATAAGGTCACCTCGCCACGCCCGCGCATCGACATGGTTATCCAGCCGAAGAAGAAGGCCGAGTAATGGCAACCCTGAAAGCCCAGCATCTGGCAAAGGCCTATAAAAGCCGCCAGGTGGTACGCGACGTCAGCCTGTCGATCGACAGCGGCCAGATCGTCGGTTTGCTCGGCCCCAACGGTGCCGGCAAAACCACTTGCTTCTATATGATCGTCGGGCTGGTCCAGGCAGACCAGGGTCGTGTATTGATTGACGACCTGGATGTCAGCCATCAACCCATGCACGGTCGTGCGCGGGCAGGTATCGGCTATCTTCCCCAGGAAGCGTCGATCTTCCGCAAACTGTCGGTAGCCGACAACATCATGGCGATCCTCGAGACCCGCAAGGAACTCGATCGCGATGGCCGCCGCCAGGAGCTGGAAAGCCTGCTGCAGGAATTCCACATCAACCATATTCGCGACAACCTCGGCATGAGCCTGTCCGGTGGTGAGCGGCGCCGCGTGGAAATCGCTCGCGCCCTGGCGACCGCGCCGAAATTCATCCTGCTGGATGAACCCTTTGCGGGTGTCGACCCGATTTCGGTGGGCGACATCAAGCAGATCATCCATCACCTCAAGGCGAAGGGCATTGGCGTGCTGATCACCGACCACAACGTGCGCGAAACCCTCGATATCTGCGAGACCGCTTATATCGTCAACGATGGCCAGCTGATTGCCGAAGGCGATGCCGAGACTATCCTGGCTAACGAGCTGGTGAAGGAAGTGTACCTGGGTCACGAGTTCCGCCTGTAAACACAGGGGTATCGCGCTTTTCCCTGGAGCGCGCGGGAGTCAATAGAAACCTCGGTTTTTTTATTGTTACCGCGCTCTAGGCAAAGGCCCCGAGATCAGGCATATAATTTGCTTATGTTTGGCGCTCACGCGCCCTGTCGTGGATGGCGCATTGCGCCGGCGAATAAGGTGTTAAGCCCCTGCCATGAAACCATCGCTAGTCCTGAGAATGGGCCAGCAGCTGACGATGACACCGCAGCTGCAACAGGCCATCCGCCTGCTCCAATTGTCGACCCTGGACCTGCAACAGGAAATCCAGGAGGCCCTGGAGTCCAATCCGATGCTCGAACGCCAGGAAGAAGGCGACGACTTCGACAACGCAGATCCTCTGGCCGACAACATCGAGCAAAAACCCAATCCCGACGTGCAGGAACCCTCCTACCAGGAAACCGCCCCGACGGTGGACAACCTGGAGGAAGGCGACTGGAACGAACGCATTCCCAACGAGCTTCCCGTGGACACCGCGTGGGAAGACGTCTACCAAACCAGCGCCAGCAGCCTGCCGAGCAACGATGATGACGAGTGGGACTTCACTACCCGCACGTCGGCGGGCGAGAGCCTGCAGAGCCACTTGTTGTGGCAACTGAACCTGGCGCCGATGTCCGATACCGATCGTCTGATCGCGGTCACCCTGATCGACTGCATCAACAACCAGGGCTATCTGGACGAAACCCTCGACGAGATCCTCGAGGCCTTCGACCCGGAACTGGATATCGAACTGGACGAAATCGAAGCCGTCCTGCACCGCATCCAGCAATTCGAGCCCGCCGGCATTGGCGCCCGCACACTCAGCGAGTGCCTGCTGCTGCAACTGCGCCAATTGCCGGCCAAGACGCCATGGCTCACCGAAGCGCAACGCCTGGTCAGCGACTACATCGACCTGCTGGGCAGTCGCGACTACAGCCAACTGATGCGCCGCATGAAGCTCAAGGAAGATGACTTGCGCCAGGTCATCGAACTGGTGCAGAGCCTCAACCCGCGCCCAGGCTCGCAGATCGAATCCAGCGAAGCCGAATACGTAGTGCCTGACGTCATCGTGCGCAAGGACAACGAACGCTGGCTGGTAGAGCTGAACCAGGAGTCGGTACCGCGCCTGCGGGTCAACCCGCAATACGCAGGTTTTGTGCGCCGCGCTGACACCAGCGCCGACAATACCTTCATGCGCAACCAGTTGCAGGAAGCCCGGTGGTTCATCAAGAGCCTGCAAAGCCGCAACGAGACCCTGATGAAAGTCGCGACGCAAATCGTCGAACACCAACGCGGTTTCCTGGAATACGGCGACGAGGCCATGAAGCCTCTGGTGCTGCACGACATCGCCGAAGCCGTCGGCATGCACGAATCGACGATTTCCCGGGTCACCACGCAGAAATTCATGCATACCCCACGGGGTATTTATGAGCTGAAATACTTTTTCTCCAGCCACGTCAGCACCTCCGAAGGCGGCGAATGCTCGTCCACGGCGATCCGCGCGATCATCAAAAAACTGGTTGCTGCGGAAAATCAGAAAAAGCCGTTGAGTGACAGCAAGATCGCTGGTTTACTGGAGGCACAAGGCATTCAGGTCGCCCGTCGAACCGTCGCCAAGTACCGCGAGTCCCTAGGGATCGCGCCTTCCAGCGAGCGTAAGCGTTTGATGTGACGGGCGGGCCACAGCGTTCCAGTGGTGGGTATTCCTGCCCACCGCTTTATGCACTGGCAACGAAGGAGAAGCTGTATGCAAGTCAACATCAGTGGACACCAGCTGGAAGTCACCAAGCCCCTGCGTGAATACACCGAGAGCAAGCTGAACAAACTTGCGGGGCATTTTGACAAGATCACTAACGTGCAGGTCATCATGGAGGTCGATAAGCTCAAGCAGAAAATCGAGGCCACCCTGCACGTACCGAATGCCAAGCTCGTCGCCAATGCGGAACATGAAGACATGTACGCGGCGATCGACTCGCTCTACGACAAGCTCGACCGCCAACTCATAAAGCATAAGGAAAAGAATCTGCACCTGATGCAAGGTACAGGTCGTTAACTCTCCCCCCATGACCCGACTTGAAACCATCCTGACCCCCGGCCGTTCCCTCGTGAACGTGCCGGGCGGCAGTAAGAAAAAAGCCCTCGAACAAATTGCCAACCTGATCGCACATCAAGTGCCAGATCTGGAGATGCAGGATGTCTTCGAAGCGTTGATTGCCCGTGAAAAACTCGGTTCCACCGGTTTTGGCAACGGCATCGCCATTCCGCACTGCCGCCTCAAAGGCTGTGAAACACCTGTGAGCGCCTTGCTGCACTTGGATCACCCCATTGATTTCGACGCCATCGACGGCGCCCCGGTCGACCTGCTCTTCGTGCTGCTGGTCCCGGAAGCCGCCACCGATGCGCACCTGGAACTGCTCCGGCAGATCGCCAGCATGCTCGACCGCAAGGATGTACGCGACAAACTGCGCAGCGCCTCCAGCAATGAAGCGTTGTACCAAGTTGTGCTGGATGAGCAAAACGGGCAGTAATCATGCGTTTGATCATCGTCAGCGGTCGCTCCGGCTCGGGTAAGAGCACCGCCCTCAATGTGCTTGAGGACAACGGCTTCTATTGCATCGATAACCTGCCCGCCGGCCTGCTGCCAGAGCTGGCGGAACGTGCACTGATCCATACCGAATTGGCGCAGCCGTTGGTGGCGGTCTCGATTGATGCGCGTAACCTGCCCAGCCACCTCTCGCGGTTCCCGGAACTGTTGGAGGAAGTGCGCGCCAAGCACATTCATTGCGATGTGCTGTACCTCGATGCCGACGAAGAGACCTTGCTCAAGCGGTTCTCCGAAACCCGTCGACGTCACCCCCTCAGCAGCGCCAACCGCTCCCTGGCTGAAGCCATCGAGGACGAGACCAAGCTGCTCGGGCCGATCATTGACCTGGCCGACCTGAAGATCAACACCACCAACCTGAACCTGTATCAGTTGCGCGACGCGATCAAGCTGCGCCTGCTGAACCAGCCTGAACCGGGGACGGCGTTTCTGGTCGAGTCGTTTGGCTTCAAGCGTGGCATGCCGGTAGATGCCGACCTGGTGTTCGATGTGCGCTGCCTGCCCAACCCTTACTGGAAGCCGGAATTGCGCGATCAGTCGGGGCTGGATCAGCCTGTCGCCGACTACCTCGCCGCGCAGCCGGATGTGGAAGAGATGTTCCAGGACATCTCCAGCTACCTGCTTAAATGGTTGCCGCGTTTTGCCGCCAGCAATCGGGCCTATGTCACCATTGCCATTGGCTGCACCGGCGGCCACCACCGCTCGGTCTATTTAACCGAACGGCTGGGCCAGGTGCTGCAACAAACCCTCAAGAACGTCCAGGTTCGCCACCGCGACCTTAGCTGAAAGGAACACCACTGCGATGCCGGCTCGGGAAATTGAAATCATCAACAAGCTGGGCCTGCACGCCCGGGCGTCGGCTAAATTCGTCGGCGTGGCCGGGCAATTCCCCTGCCAGATTCGTGCTGGGCGTACGCCAGAGTCCATGGTCGATGGCAAAAGTATCATGGCGATGATGATGTTGGCGGCCGGCAAGGGCACCAAGATCCATCTGAGCACCGAAGGCGAGAAAGAAGACGAAGCAATGGCCGCACTGGTCAAGTTGATCAACAACTACTTCGACGAAGGCGAATAACCCCTACTGTAGGAGCGAGCTTGCTCGCAAAAAACGTCAACGATAACGCGGGCATCCTGATTTAAAACGCGGTGCTCTTGCGTTCTTCGCGAGCAAGCTCGCTCCTACAGGGAGCCACCCTCAGCCCAACGCTGTATCCATCACCATCATCAGGCAAAACCCGAGGCACAGCCCAAGGCTGGCGAGCTTCTCATGGCCATTGCGGCGCGACTCGGGGATGACTTCATGAGTCACTACCAGCAGCATTGCCCCGGCGGCCAGCGCCAAACCCAACGGCAATAGCACTTCGGCAAGGCTCACCAGCCATGCGCAGAGCACCGCAAATACCGGTTCAACCAAGCCTGATGCAGCGCCAATCAAAAAGGCTTTGATCCGCGACATTCCCGCCCCAGCCAATACCAACGCAATCACCAGCCCTTCAGGTACATCCTGCAAGGCAATGCCCATGGCGAGACTGTCGGCATCCGCCATGCCTCCGCCCGCAGAAACGCCCACAGCCATGCCTTCCGGGATGTTGTGCGCGATGATGGCAAACACGAATAACCAAATACGCGGCGGGATAACCGGTTTATCCGGTGTACCCACCAGCATTTCCGGGCTGGCGCCAGAAACCTTGCGATCTACGAGGTACAGGCCGAACGCCCCGAGCATGATGCCGAAGCTGATCAAGCCACCGGCGCCCCAAGGTGAAAGTCCCAGGCTTTCGGCGGCGGCAATACCCGGCACGACCAGGGAAAACGCTGTCGCCGCCAGCATCACACCGGCACCAAAGCCCAGCAGGGTGTCGCTCAGCGCCATCGGCATGCGCCGAATCACCAACACCGGCACCGCGCCCAGCGCCGTGCCGAGCGCGCAGATTGCTCCACCCTGCAAAGCGCGCAGGATGCGCGGCTCCAGGTTCAACCAGGCCAGCCCATGGGCCACCAATAACGCAGTACCTGCCAACAGCAGCAGCGTGCCAAACGCATAACGAAACATTCGTACGCTACCGATCGCCAGTGTTTGAGTGCCCATAGTCGGCCTTAGATCTTGTTATGGAGTGAGTGTCAGGCCAAGGCCGCCTGATAGCGCGCGGCAACTTCCGGCCAGTTGATGACGCTGTAAAAGGCATTGATGTACTCGGGTCGTCGGTTTTGATATTGCAGGTAGTAAGCGTGCTCCCAAACATCCAGGCCGAGGACCGGTGTGTTGCCGCTCATCAGCGGGCTGTCCTGGTTGCCGCTGCTTTCCACCACCAGCGTTTTCTGTGGGGTAACGCTCAACCAGGCCCAGCCGCTGCCGAAACGCGTCAATGCCGCCTTGGTAAACGCGTCCTTGAAGCTGTCGAAGCCGCCAAGTTGCTCGTCGATGGCCTTGCCCAGCGCGCCCTCGGGTTTGCCTCCCCCTGTAGGTGACATGACCGCCCAGAACAACGAGTGGTTCGCATGCCCACCTCCTTGGTTGACCACGGCAGCGCGCAGTTTCTCCGGCAATGTTTGGACGCTGGACACCAACTTCTCCACCGGCCAGCCAGCGAACTCAGTGCCCTCGACCGCGGCATTGAGGTTATTGATGTAGGTCTGGTGGTGCTTGGTGTAGTGAATTTCCATGGTTTGCGCGTCGATATGCGGCTCGAGGGCGTCGTAGGCGTAAGGCAAGGCCGGCAAGGTATAGGTCATATCAATGTGCTCCATAGTGGGACGTGGACGTTGGCGTCGCAGCACTGCCCAGCAGCCGATGAGTGCGTGGGTATTCGCCGTGATCGCTGATGAAATTCAGCAGTTCGACGTAGGTCTTGCTGCTCTGGCGCAACGCGGCCTCGCGCAATGACGGACTGAGGCGTGGGTCCTGCATGGTCTGTAAGAGGCGCTGATGGATAGCGCAGAGGTATTCCGCGCTTTCCTCTGGCTGGTTCAGGCGCAAGTGCAGGTCCGCCAGGTTGTGATGGGAAATGACACAGGCCGCCACTGCTTCGTCGGCATCCGCCCAGCGTTCGAACAACACTTGGGCCAGGGCCAGGGCTTGCAGATAGGCCTCGCGAGCGTCAACCAGCTCACCTGCCATAAAGCAGCGATTGGCCCGTTCGATCGTGCGTTTCCAGTGCTCCATGGTGCGCCTCCAAAGCAGGGTCGTTGATTACACGCCGCCGGCGGTGAGCTTTTCCGGGTCCAGCAGGACTTCCAGTTGGCTGCGAGGCAGGTCGGTGTGTTCGAGGGCGACATCGATCACCGGGCGGCCTTGCTGATACGCCTTCTTGGCGATTTCAGCGGCTTTCTGGTAGCCGATGATCGGGTTAAGTGCGGTGACCAGGATCGGATTGCGCGACAGCGCTTCCTTGAGCTTGGGCTCGTTGACCTTGAAGCTGGCAATGGCCTTGTCCGCCAGCAACCGGCTGGAGTTGGCCAGCAACTCAAGGCTGCTGAGCAGGTTTTGGGCAATGATCGGCAACATCACATTCAGTTCGAAATTGCCCGATTGACCGGCCACCGTGATCACTGTGTCATTGCCGATGACCTGGGCGGCCACCATGGCTGTCGCCTCCGGGATTACCGGGTTGACCTTGCCCGGCATAATCGACGAGCCCGGCTGCAGCGCTTCCAGTTCGATTTCCCCCAGGCCAGCCAATGGGCCGGAGTTCATCCAGCGCAGGTCATTGGCGATCTTCATCAGCGACACCGCCGTGGCTTTCAACTGGCCAGAGACTGCAACGGCGGTGTCCTGGGAGCCAATCAGCGCAAACAGGTTCTTGCCGGGCGTGAATTTCACACCGGTCAAAAGGCTCAGTTGCTGGCTGAAGCGCCCGGCAAACTCGGGGTGTGCGTTGATCCCGGTACCGACCGCCGTGCCGCCCTGAGCCAATGCTTGCAGCGCCGGCATCAGGTCCTGCAAGTGGCCGATATTGGCCTTGAGCTGCTGCGCCCAGCCGTTCAGCACCTGGCTCATGCGCACCGGCATGGCGTCCATCAAATGCGTGCGGCCGGTCTTGATGAACGGGTGAACCGCCTCGGCTTTTTGCTCGATGACCTGCACCAGATGCAGCAGGGCCGGCAGCGTTTGCTCATGCAGCACCAACGCGGCACTGACGTGGATGGTGGTGGGGATGATGTCGTTGCTGCTCTGGCCGCAATTCACATGATCGTTGGGGTTAACCGCCTCGCCCAGCAAACGGCTGGCAAGCGTCGCGATCACTTCGTTGGCGTTCATGTTGGAGCTGGTGCCGGAGCCGGTCTGGAAGATATCCACCGGGAAGTGCTGCATGTAGTCGCCTTCCAGCAAACCTTGGGCGGCATCGACAATGGCCTTGCCCTGCCCTTCGCTGATTTGCTTGAGGTCGACGTTGACCTTCGCGGCGGCGGTCTTGGCCAGGATCAGGGCGCGGATGAATTGCGCCGGCATGGGTTGATGACTGATCGGAAAGTTGTTCACCGCACGCTGTGTTTGTGCGCCATACAAAGCTTCTTGCGGCACATGCAGTTCGCCCATGCTGTCGCGTTCGATACGGGTGTTACTCATCATTAGATCCTTGCACCAAGTCAGAAACGGAAATCGAAGGCAGTAATTCGCAGCTCGCCAATTGCCAGGCAAAGGTCTGCCAGCGCTTGAGGCGGCAGGCACAGTGGGAGAGTTTTTCCAGGTCGCGCAGTGGCCGCCAGGCCTGGTCCAGGCACAGGGAGCGCCAATGCCAGGGCAAGGCGACATCAGCGGCGGTGTCGATCAACAAGCGGAATGAGGTTTCGGCGATCGTCCACGGATGGGTTGCGGTGCAACACGCCAGGTACCGACCTTCGTTCAGGTAATGCTCAATCAGGCGGGGTTCATTGGGATCCAGGCCACAGCGAATCTGGCGGCTCATCCAACGCCAGCTTTCCAGATAGGGATCCTCATGCAGGACAGAACTCATGAGCCACACTCATTCGGTAATGATATTTATTATTAAATGATATTGAGAATCAAAACAAGAGCAGCCCATTAATCCTGCCAAAAGAGGCGCAATAAAAAAGGCGCGCCATCTTTGCGATGGCGCGCCTTTCAGGACGTGCGGGAGGGATTAGCTGCCAGCGACCGTCATGCGTTCGATAAGCACCGAACCCGTGCGGATATTGCTGCGCAGTTCAAGGTCGTTACCCACGGCAACGATCTGCTTGAACATATCGCGCATATTGCCGGCGATGGTCACTTCCTGGACGGCGAACTGAATCTCGCCATTCTCCACCCAGAAGCCCGCCGCACCACGCGAGTAGTCACCAGTAACCATGTTCAGGCCATGGCCCATCAATTCAGTCACCAGCAACCCACGCCCCATCCGCCGCAACAACGCCGCCTGGTCTTCATCACCGTGGGTCACGAACAGGTTATGCACGCCGCCCGCGTTAGCGGTGCTTGGCAAGCCCAGCTTGCGACCGGCATAAGTGCCCAGCACATAGGATACCAGCTCACCCTTCTCGACAAACGGCTTGGCATAGGTCGCCAGGCCATCGCCGTCGAACGACGAACTGCCCATCGCGCGCATCAGATGCGGGCGCTCGTCGATGGTCAGCCACTCAGGGAACAGCTTCTGGCCGATGGCGCCCTCAAGGAACGAAGATTTGCGATACAGGTTGCCACCGGAAATCGCCCCCAGGAAGCTGCCGAATAAACCACCGGCCAGCTCTGCGGAAAACAGCACAGGCACTTCGCAGGTCGGCACCGGGCGCGCGCCCAGGCGGCTCGCAGCCCGTTGCGCCGCACGCAGGCCAATGCTTGCAGGGTCGGCCAGTAAATCGCCTTGGCGGTTTACGTCGTACCAGTAATCACGCTGCATCTGCCCGTTGGCTTCGGCAATCATCACGCAACTGAGGCTGTGACGCGTGGAGGCATAACCACCGATAAAGCCATGGCTGTTGCCGTAGACGCGGCAACCCTGATGGGTGCTCAAGGTGGTGCCGTCCGCATTCTTGATGCGGGCATCGGCATCGAAGGCTGCCGCTTCGCAGGTCAGCGCCAGCTCGATGGCTTGCTCAGGGGTGATATCCCAGGCATGGAACAGGTCAAAATCCTGCACCTCCTTGGCCATCAGCGCCTTGTCGGCCAGGCCCGAGCTTTCATCCTCGGACGTGTGCTTGGCAATCGCCAGTGCTGCGGCGACGGTCTCGCGAATCGCCTCAGGGCCACTGGCGGAAGTGCTGGCCGAGCCTTTGCGCTGGCCCGCATACAAAGTAATGCCAAACCCTTGGTCGCGATTGAATTCAACCGTTTCCACTTCCCGCTGGCGCACCGAAGTCGACAACCCTTGCTCCAGCGACACCGCCACTTCACAGGCGCTGGCCCCCTGGCGCTTGGCCTCGGCAAGGATCTGCTCGACTTGTTCCTGCAGTGCCGGTAACGCTTGTGGACCGACGCTTTGGGCTGCACTCATGGTTTTCTCCACTCAAATTCTGCTTTCGGTAATGGCCATCGAGCGACCGGGCCGGACAAGCGGCCCCCGACTGGTTATCATGGCGGCGTTTCTTTGCGGACTGCCACCATGGTTGATTCTTACGACGACTCCCTCGATGGGGAGAAAAGCAAAACCCAGGTCAAACGTGAGCTGCATGCTCTGGTTGACCTTGGCGAGCGCCTTACAACGCTCAAAAAGGATTTGGTTGCCAAACTGCCACTGACCGACGAAATGCGTCGGGCCCTGGCCGATGCGCCCAAGCACACCGCGAATATCGCGCGTAAACGGCACATCTCGTTTATCGGCAAACTGATGCGCGACCAAGACATTGACGCCATTCTGACTTTGCTCGATCAAACCGATGCCTCCACTCGCCAGTACAACGAACGCTTCCACAACCTGGAACGTTGGCGTGACCGCCTGATCTCGGGCGATGACGCGGTGCTGGAGAAATTCGTACTGGACTACCCGGACGCGGACCGCCAGCAATTGCGCTCCCTGATCCGTCAGGCCCAGCACGAGATGGCGCATAACAAGGCGCCGGCCACCAGCCGTAAAATCTTCAAGTACATCCGTGAGCTGGACGAGACTCAACGCGGTCTGCGCTGATCCTCTTCCCCGGGTGGCGGTCTTCGCCACCCGAAGCTCCGGTTCCTACGATCCCGTGCCACCCACGGTAATCGCATCAATTTTCAAGGTTGGCTGGCCGACACCTACCGGCACCGACTGCCCATCCTTGCCGCACGTGCCCACGCCGCTGTCCAGCGACAGGTCGTTACCGACCATCGACACTTTGCTCATGGCTTCCGGCCCGTTACCAATCAACGTCGCCCCTTTGACCGGCGCGGTAATCTTGCCGTCTTCGATCAGGTACGCCTCGCTGGTGGAGAACACGAACTTGCCGCTGGTGATGTCCACCTGGCCGCCGCCGAGGTTGGCGCAGTAGATACCGCGTTTTACCGAGGCAATGATTTCTGCCGGATCGCTTTGGCCACCGAGCATGTAAGTGTTGGTCATGCGCGGCATTGGCAGATGCGCATAGGATTCACGACGGCCGTTACCGGTGCGCGCCACGCCCATCAAGCGCGCGTTGAGCTTGTCTTGCATGTAGCCCTTGAGCACGCCGTTCTCGATCAGGGTAGTGCATTCGGTCGGCGTACCTTCGTCATCGACACTCAGCGAACCACGGCGGCCGGCCAGGGTGCCGTCATCGACAATGGTGCACAGCTTAGACGCAACCATTTCGCCCATGCGCCCGCTATAGGCGGAACTGCCCTTGCGGTTGAAATCGCCTTCCAGGCCATGGCCCACGGCTTCGTGGAGCAACACGCCAGACCAACCCGAGCCCAGCACCACCGGCAAGGTGCCGGCTGGTGCCGGAATCGCTTCCAGGTTGACCAATGCCTGGCGCAGCGCCTCACGGGCATAGCCCATGGCACGGTCGTCAGCGAGGAAATAACGGTAGTCGGTGCGCCCGCCGCCGCCATGACCACCGCGCTCGCGGCGCCCGTTCTGTTCGACGATCACGCTCACATTGAAACGCACCAGCGGCCGTACATCCGCCGCCAGCCCACCGTCGGTGGACGCCACGAGGATGCGCTCCCACACGCCCGCCATGCTCACGGTCACTTGCTGGATACGCGGGTCCAAGGCACGGGTGGCTGCGTCGACTCGCTTGAGCAGCTCGACCTTTTCCGCACGGCTGATCACTTCCAAGGGGTTATCCGGCGCATACAACTGCGCCACGTCCTGGGTACTGAACGCCTGCACCGTGCCATTTTGGCCGGCACGGGAAATCGAACGGGCGGCACGCGCCGCCAGGCCCAAGGCCTCCAGGGTGATCGCATTGCTGTAGGCAAAGCCGGTCTTCTCACCCGATTGCGCGCGAACACCTACGCCCTGGTCAAGATTGAAACTGCCTTCCTTGACGATCCCATCTTCCAGCGCCCAGGACTCGGAAATCTGCCCCTGGAAATACAGGTCAGCCGCATCGATACCCGGCCCGGCCAGATCGCCCAGCACGGTTTGCAGGCTTTCGATGGTCACGCCACCGGGTGCCAGGAGATGATCACTGACTGAGGACAACAACTCGCTCATAGGTTTGGCCTTAAATTCATCGTTCTGAAGCAGGCCGCTGCGCGCCCTGCGAGAAAAAGCGCCGGTGATTGGCCACCGGCATGCGCGCCCGTATCGACGCCTGTTCACTGCTATCGCGTTCGGCCAGTAACACCGCTTCGCCTTGATCCTGTTGCGCCAGCACTCGGCCCCAAGGGTCCACAATCGCCGCGTGGCCAAAAGTTTCCCGTGGGCCTGGGTGCATACCGCCCTGGGCGGCTGCCAGCAGGTAGCACTGGGTTTCGATGGCACGTGCGCGAATCAGTACATCCCAATGCGCAGCCCCGGTCACTGCCGTGAAGGCCGAGGGCGCGGTAATCAGTTCAGCCCCCGCCGCACGTAACTCGCTGTACAGCTCGGGGAAACGCAGGTCGTAACACACCGTCAACCCCACACGGCCCACCGGCGTATCTGCCACCACCACCTGGTTACCGAAAGCATAGTCGTCAGATTCGCGATAACGACCGCGAGCATCCGCCACGTCCACATCAAACAGATGGAGTTTGTCGTAGCGAGCGACGATTTCACCCTGATCGTTGATCAGCAGCGAGCAAGCATTGGGCTTGGCGTGGGGCTGGTCCTTGGGCGGCATCGGCAATGTACCGGCCACTATCCATAAGGTGAGGTCGCGGGCGGCCTGTTTCAACCAGGGCAACACAGGCCCTTGGCCCAACGCCTCGGCACGGCCGATGTCGGCCAGGTCGCGGCGGCCCATGGCCGCGAAATTCTCTGGCAGCACCGCGAGTTTCGCGCCATCGGCCGCCGCCTGCTCCAGCAGGCGGCGGGCCTGGGCGAGATTGGCCAGCACATCACTCTGGCTGACCATTTGAATTACCGCAAAGGACATGGGCCGACACTCCATACAGGGCATGGGGCCATGCTACTCCACAGGCTCTCAGTTTGGCTTTTCAAATGGCTTGTCGAAGGTGATTTTTGGATCCTTCCAGGGACCTTGTACCTTGTATTGCACACTGGCGAAGCGCGAAACCCGGTCACCGATCAGCTTGTCGATCAAAAACAGCGCACCACCAATGGCCGGCGCACCGACAATCAGCGCCGCAATCGGCAGGTTGTTGGTCACAGGCAAGGTGACCAGCAATTTGGCGTCGACGCGATCGGCAACCAGATCCAGGGTGCCGTTAAGCTCCAGATTGGTGGAAGGCCCGGTCATGGTGATGGGCTCGCGGGTCACGAACACGCCATTACTGGCGGCCAACAAGCCTTTGACCCGGTCGTAGCTCAAGCCCTTGCCGAACAAGTCGGAAAAGTCCAAACGCAAACGCCGGCCAATGGAGTTGAAGTTAAGCAGGCCAAACACTCGCAATGCCTGGGCACCGCCCTCCACTTCGACGAACTGACCTTTACGGAACGCGGCATCCAGGCTGCCGGAAAAGCGCTTGGGCCCGACCCAGGCCGGCGAACCCGGCCAGCGGCCATCCACGTCCAGATGAAAGTCTTCGCTGGTCACCGTAGGCGCAAACCCCCACCCCTTGAGCACGTCGGCAATGTTGCGGCCATCGAGGCGGCCCTTGTACCAACTGCTGCTGGCGCCTGGCGCACCTTCCCAACCCCCGGCGCCCTTGAGCAGCATGCCCTTGAGGCCCAGGTCGAGGTTATTGAAGGCCAGGCCCTTGGCGGTGGGGCGGATCCTCAGCGACCAGGCCCCGATCAGGTCCGAGCCCTGGAACAACTGGTCGACGGCAATATCCAGCGCCGGAATGCTCTTGGGGTCGATATCGGCCAACGGGTCCGGCGCGTTTTCGTCCGCCTGCGCAGTCGGGTCTGCCGCAGGCAATTTCACATATTTGAGGTTGACCGCAATCGGCGCGCCTTTGGCGTCCGGCAGGTTCACCGCACCCTTGGCTTGCTGGCTATCGAGTTGCAGGCCCCAGGCTGCTGGCTTGCGATCGAGCTGCAAGCTGACCTGGTCAAACTGGGTACCAAACCCGGTCAGTTTGCCCACCTTGAAGTCCGCGCCGCTGAGCAGTTGCTTGGCATTGCCACCTGGATCATTCCCCGCGTAACGATCCACAAGTTTCTTCCAGGGATCGATATCCAGTTCCGACAGCACGCCACGAATGCGCAGGCCCTTGGCACCGGGCAGCACGGCATCACCATCGCCGAGGAACAGTTCGCCGCGGCCATCATTGAACTTGTCGGGTGGCGCAGCAAAGGTGAAATTCGCCAGCTCGCCGTAATCAAACCAGTAACGGCGTTCAGCGCCCTGCAAGGTCATACGAAAAGTGCTGTCACGCCCCTGGCTGGCGGGCATGCCAAACGGCGCCGGCAGGTCCACCGCGACACCTTTAAGGCTGGAGTTGACCATCAACTGGCTGTCTGCGCCGTCGAGGATCACTTGCAACTGGTAAGGAATATCGCCGGAGACCGGCAACGGCTGGCTGATTTTCAACCAGTCCGTGAGGCGCTTGACGGTGACCTGGCCATTGGCAGTCACCCGCGTGCTGATATTGCCCGGCTTGCCTTCGGCAAAGATCTGCGCCGTGATGGGGCGGTCGAACGCCTGGGCCGAGATCTTCTGCCCGCTCAGGCCCTTGGCGCTGTCGAAGCGAAAATCACCCTTGAGCTGGGTCAGGTCCAGCGGCGGTTCCGCCAATTGCAGGCGCGCCTTGTCGGTCTTGAAGTCCACCACGATCTTGGGCTCAGTGCCTTTGGCCAGCGGTACGTCCAAGTCCAGGCTACCTTGCAGGTCGCCCTCGCCTTTCCAGCCGGCGAACGTAGACGCCGTGCCGATAGGGGCTTCTTGAAGTATCTTCAGGCCGTCGCCCAAACCGCCGGAGAACCCGCCCGTGAGCAGCAGATGACTGTCCCCGCCCGCGGGTGCGTGGGGGATATTGACGTAGACATCCTTGACCTGGGTGTCGAGCAACTGGCCCTTGCTCGCCAGGATGCGTACGCCGCTTTCCTCGACGAACACTTCCCCATTGACCTTGCTCACATGAGGCCAGCCCGGCTGGAAGGCCAGTTCGGCATCATGCACCTTGAAGAACAGGCTGATATTGCGCGACGCGGGCAGCGCATTGTGGCTGAGCGAACCTTGGTACTGGAAGAAGCCTTCGTCCACCGCACCCTTGAGGATCGCCGTGCGCAACCATTCATCCAGCGCCGGGCTCAATACGTCCGGTAGGTACTTGGGGGTGAAACGGCCATCGCCATCGACCATGCCAACCCGCAGGTCCATGTAGTCTTCCTGGCTATGGTCGAAATGCAGGCGAATCAGGAAGTCCGCCGCCACCTTGCCTTCCTCGCCCAGTACCTTGATATACGGGGCGATCAGGGTGAAGCCTTGCTTGTCCAGCTTCCAGGTCAGGCGTGCATTGGCCTGGATGTACTGCCACGGCTTGGCGAAGATCGGATACAGATGCAAGGAAAAGTCCTTGCTGTCCATGCGCAACTCGCCCTGGCCCAGATCACCACTGATGCTGCCGGACACATTGCGTGCGGCCGGCGCGCCAAAGTAGGCATCGAAGCCGACACGCTCCAGGTTGGCGGCAAAACTGAGTTTGCGGTCGGTGGTGTCTTGCGGTCGGAAGTCCACCAGCACGTTGCGTAACAGGCCAGTGGCTTTGAGGTGTTCGACGGCCTTGGCGAAACCTTCGGGCAGCGGCGCCAAAGCGTTGAGCAGCGGGGTAATGGGGGTCAGGTCGAGACGATCGGCCTGCAACTTCCACACTTCCTGTTCTTTGTCGGTCGCCAGGCTTTGCTGCAATTGCAGGCGCGACTCCCAGCGAGTTTCGCCAATGTTCATCGCCAGGGAATCAAACAGCACCTTGAGGCCAGTGTCACTACGCTGCAGATAGGCAGTCAGGGCCAGGTTTTCGAGGTGCACCGGCTTACGGTCGGCGTAGCTGCCCTTCACTTGGGGCGAATTGAGGCGTACCGCCGCGCTTTGCACCGTGCCTTTGGCCCAACTGAGCCAAAACTCGCCGCCGGCCTTCAGTTGCGTCAGCTTCCATTGCTGGGTCAGCCTGGCGGGAATCCACTTGGCCCAGTCGCTTTGCGGCAGGCTCAGGTAGGCATCGACCTCAGCATCTTGCCACTGGCTGGCGCGAATGCGGCTACGCAGGCTAACCGCCAACGGTTGGCCATCGGGCAATGTCAGGCGAGCGTCCAGACGCTGCTGGCTCATGCCGGTATGCAGGCTCAGGCCCACATAAGTCACGGTCACGGGTGCCTGATCGAAGGGTTGCAAGGTTACCTGGCTGTCCAGCACCGACACGCGCTTGACCATCTGCATACGCTTCAACAGCTGTTGTGGGTCCAACGGCTGGTCGTCCTGCACCGGCAAGCCTTGCAGCGTCCAGCGGCCGTCCTGGTCTTCCTTGACGCTCAGCTGTAAGCCACTGACTTGCAGATGGGCGATGCGCACTTCGCGGGCCATCAGGCTGGCCCACATATCCGGCACCACTTCCACCTGGTCCAGGCGCAACGCACTGCTGCCCTCGCCGACCATGACGTCGTGGGCCAGCAATACCGGGGCAAACCCGCTCCAACGGCCTTCAAGACTACCGATATGCAACGGCGTATCCAGCGCAGCCTGGGCCTTGGCCTCGACTTCGGCGCGGTATTCGGCCACCAGCGGGGTGAGTTCGCGCCCCAGGCTCACGTACACCGCCGCCAATACCAGCAACAACGCACACAGGCCCAGGCCCCAACGGGTCAAAGCGGCAAAAAAGCGTATCAGACGCTCCATGTCAGGCGACCCTCAAAAAACAGTTAGCGGACGGCAGATCAAGGTCTGCCGGTCTCGAAGAAAGTGCACAGTTGGGGATCAGAGCAACACCACGTCGTATTGTTCCTGGGAATACATGGTTTCGACCTGGAAGCGGATCGTGCGACCGATAAAACTTTCCAGTTCGGCGACGTTACCGGACTCTTCGTCCAGCAGGCGATCCACCACCTTCTGATTGGCAAGCACTCTATAACCTTCGGCCTGGTAGGCGCGTGCCTCCCGCAAGATCTCGCGGAAAATCTCGTAGCAAACCGTTTCCGGGGTCTTCAGTTTGCCGCGTCCTTGGCAACTGCTGCACGGCTCGCACAGTACCTGTTCCAGGCTTTCGCGCGTGCGCTTGCGAGTCATCTGCACCAGGCCCAACTCGGTGATGCCGATGATGTTGGTCTTGGCGTGATCGCGTTCCAGTTGCTTCTCAAGCGTACGCAGCACCTGGCGCTGGTGCTCTTCATCTTCCATATCGATGAAGTCGATGATGATGATGCCGCCCAGGTTACGCAGGCGCAGTTGACGAGCGATGGCCGTGGCCGCTTCGAGGTTGGTCTTGAAGATGGTCTCTTCAAGGTTGCGATGGCCCACGAAGGCACCGGTGTTGACGTCGATGGTGGTCATGGCTTCTGCCGGGTCCACCACCAGGTAGCCGCCGGACTTGAGTGGCACCTTGCGTTCCAGGGCTTTCTGGATTTCGTCTTCGACGCCATACAAGTCGAATATCGGCCGCTCGCCGGGGTAGTGTTCCAGGCGATCGGCGATTTCTGGCATCAACTCAGCGACAAATTGCGTGGTGCGCTGGAAGGTTTCCCGCGAGTCGATGCGAATTTTCTCGATCTTCGGGCTGACCAGGTCGCGCAGCGTACGCAACGCGAGGCCAAGGTCTTCATAAATGACGCTGGGCGCGCCGATGGTCTTGATCTGTGCGTCGATCTGATCCCACAGGCGCCGCAGGTAGCGAATATCCATGAGGATCTCGTCAGCGCCAGCGCCTTCTGCGGCAGTACGCAGGATAAACCCGCCCGCTTCCTTGATGCCCTCGGCGGCGACGCAGTCGCTGACCACCTTCTTCAGGCGCTCGCGCTCGGCTTCATCTTCGATCTTCAAGGAAATGCCCACATGGGCAGTGCGCGGCATGTACACCAGGTAGCGCGAGGGAATCGACAGCTGGGTGGTCAAGCGGGCGCCCTTAGAACCGATAGGGTCCTTGGTGACTTGCACCACCAGGCTCTGGCCCTCGTGCACCAGAGCGCTGATGCTTTCCACCGCAGGGCCTTCGCGCAGGGAAATTTCCGAGGCATGGATAAACGCAGCGCGGTCCAGGCCGATGTCGACGAATGCCGCCTGCATGCCCGGCAATACGCGCACCACCTTGCCTTTGTAGATATTGCCGACGATCCCGCGCTTCTGGGTGCGTTCGACATGCACTTCTTGCAGAACACCGTTCTCTACCACCGCCACGCGCGATTCCATCGGCGTGATATTGATCAGAATCTCTTCACTCATGGCTGGGTCTCGTTCAGGCGTTTTCACAATAGTGACCGTTCGCTTAAGGCTTGGCGCTGGAATACGGCGTTCAGCACACGGTAAGGTTTTGCCAACAGGGTATGCCGAATTGGGCGAGCAGTTGCGCGGTTTCGCAGACTGGCAGGCCCACCACGGCGGAATAACTGCCATTAAGCGCGGCCACAAACACCGAGCCCAGCCCTTGGATAGCATAGCCGCCGGCCTTGTCCTGCGGTTCGCCACTGTGCCAGTAGGTGGTAGCCTCCTGCACAGAAACCTCGCGGAACCGTACACGGCTGCTGACACATAGGGTTTCACATTGCTGGCCGTCGGTCAGGGCGATGGCGGTGAGCACTTCATGCTCGCGGCCGGAAAGGGCCATCAGCATGGCCAGTGCATCAGCCTGGTCCACCGGCTTGCCCAGGATCCGCCCGTCGACAATCACCGCCGTGTCGGCCCCCAGTACGCAGGTGCCCGAGGGGTGGCCAAGCGCGACAAAACCCGCCGTCGCCTTGCCCCGCGCAAGGCGCTCGACATAGGCAACGGCAGGTTCGTTGTTAAGGGGCGTTTCATCAATAGCGGCGCTGACCAGGGTAAAGGGCACACCGATCTGGACCAGCAGTTCACGTCGCCGCGGGGAGCCCGAGGCCAGATAAAGCGAATTCATTGCAGACTCTCCCTGTGGGGTTCGATAACCAGGCAGAGCCTCGCAATCCATTCAATTGATTTTATAGCGACGACGCAGCCCACGCAGGCCAAAACTGATCCAGGGCCATAACAAGGCGCTGACCAGTGCCGGCAGAACCAAGGCCAGGGTCGGCTGGCGGTTACCGGTCAACGCGCTGAGCCACAGTTGCACCAACTGCGCCAGGCCGAAGATCACCAGGATCACCAGGCACTGCTGCCACATCGGGAACATGCGCAAGCGCTGCTGCAGCGACAACACCAGGAAGGTAATCAGGGTCAGGATTAATGCGTTCTGGCCCAGCAAGGTGCCATACAGCACATCTTCGGCCAACCCCAGGCACATGGCCGTGACCATGCCCACCTTGTGCGGCAGGTTCAATGACCAGAACGCCAGCAACAAAGCCAGCCAGAGCGGGCGCAGGATTTCCATGAACTGCGGCAGCGGCGAAACGCTGAGCAGCAAGCCGATAGCGAAGGTCAGCCAGACGATCCAGCCATTGCGTGAATGAGTACCGGCCATTATTGCTCCCTCTGCCGTGTGGTGGTCGGAGCGGTGCTCGGCGCAGTAGCCGGGGGTTTGGCTACAGGCGGCTTAGCCGGGCGCGCAGTGTGCGCTGCCGGTTGAGCAGGCGTTGCCACCGGTGCCGGTGCAGTTGTCGCCGCAGGTGCAGGCGGACCGACGAAAGCCGGTTTCGGCACCGTGGCCGGCACGATAGACGTGGTGCCATTCTGCTGGTCCTCCGCTTCCTGGGCCTGGGCGGCGTCGTTGGCGCGCTCTTCCGGGGTGCGGTTGTCGCTGAACACCAGCAGCAGGTAACGGCTGCGGTTCAGTGCGGCCGTCGGTACCGCCCGAACGATAGCGAACGGCTGGCCGGAATCGTGGATCACTTCCTTGACCGTCGCCACCGGGTAACCCGCCGGGAAGCGCTGGCCCAGGCCAGAGCTGACCAACAGGTCACCTTCCTTGATGTCAGCGGTGTCGGCCACATGGCGCAGTTCCAGACGCTCCGGGTTACCGGTGCCGCTGGCAATCGCGCGCAAGCCGTTACGGTTGACCTGTACCGGGATGCTATGGGTAGTGTCCGTCAGCAACAGCACCCGCGAGGTGTAGGGCATCAACTCGACCACCTGTCCCATCAGGCCACGGGCGTCGAGCACCGGCTGTCCAAGCACCACACCGTCGCGCTCACCCTTGTTGATGATGATGCGGTGGGTAAAGGGGTTGGGGTCCATGCCGATCAGTTCGGCCACTTCGACCTTTTCGTTGACCAGCGCGGAAGAATTGAGCAACTCGCGCAGCCGAACGTTCTGCTCGGTGAGGGCCGCCAGCTTTTGCATGCGCCCCTGCAACAGCAGGTTTTCAGTCTTGAGTTTTTCGTTCTCGGCGACCAGTTCGGTGCGGCTGCCAAATTGGCTGGACACGCCCTGGAAGAGACGTTGCGGCAGGTCGGTGATCCAGTAGGTCTGCATCAACACCAGCGACATCTGGCTACGCACCGGCTTGAGCAGTGCAAAGCGGGCATCGACCACCATCAGCGCGACCGAAAGCACGGTCAGCACCAATAAGCGCACACCCAATGAGGGGCCTTTGGCGAAAAGCGGTTTAATAAGCCGCTCCTCCCAGGCAAATATTCTCTTTATTCATACGGCATCAAACCGGCCTGGATGCAGATTGAAGAAGATAAACGCCAACAGGCAGCACTGCAAAGTGCTGCCTGCCGACCAAGCATGAACCATCCAGGCAATCTTATTCGCTGGAGAGCAGGTCCATGGTGTGTTTATCCATCATTTCCAGCGCACGACCACCACCACGGGCCACACAGGTCAGCGGGTCTTCGGCGACGATCACCGGCAAGCCGGTTTCCTGGGCCAGCAACTTGTCGAGGTCGCGCAGCAAGGCGCCACCACCGGTCAGTACCAGGCCACGCTCGGCGATATCGGAAGCCAGCTCCGGCGGCGATTGCTCCAGGGCGCTTTTCACGGCCTGAACGATGGTGGCCAGGGACTCTTGCAGAGCCTCCAGCACTTCATTGGAGTTCAGGGTGAAGGCACGTGGAACGCCTTCGGCCAGGTTGCGGCCGCGCACATCGACTTCGCGCACTTCGCCGCCTGGGTAAGCGGTGCCGATTTCCTGCTTGATGCGCTCGGCGGTGGATTCGCCGATCAGGCTGCCGTAGTTACGACGCACATAAGTGATGATCGCTTCGTCGAAGCGGTCGCCGCCCACGCGCACGGATTCGGCATACACCACACCGTTCAGGGAAATCAGGGCGATTTCGGTAGTACCACCACCGATATCCACCACCATCGAACCGCGCGCTTCTTCCACCGGCAGGCCGGCACCGATCGCAGCCGCCATCGGCTCTTCGATCAGGAATACTTCACGGGCACCGGCGCCAAGGGCCGATTCACGGATGGCGCGACGCTCCACCTGGGTGGACTTGCACGGAACGCAGATCAGCACACGAGGGCTGGGCTGCAGGAAACTGTTTTCGTGAACCTTGTTGATGAAGTACTGCAGCATCTTTTCGCAGACGCTGAAATCGGCGATCACGCCATCCTTCATCGGACGAATGGCAGCAATATTGCCTGGTGTACGGCCGAGCATGCGCTTGGCCTCGGTGCCAACGGCAACGACACTTTTCTGATTACCATGGGTCCGAATGGCCACAACCGATGGCTCATTCAGAACGATACCGCGCTCGCGCACGTAAATAAGGGTGTTGGCAGTGCCCAGGTCAATGGAGAGATCGCTGGAAAACATGCCACGCAGTTTCTTGAACATGGGGAAAGGACCCTAGGCAACGCGTGGGTAAAAAAGTGCGGCAAACTCTAACAACGACAGGGATTTTGGGCAAGGCGCCAATGTGCTAAATTGGCCGACTTTCTGTGCACCAACCCCCACAATCGCGGCCTTATGACCGTAGAAATGCGGTAGTGTTCCGACAATCTAACACACGGACGCCCTCCGTTCTGTTTTCCACTGGAGAATCCCATGGCGCTTGAACGCTCCGACGTGGAAAAAATCGCACATTTGGCCTCGCTTGGCCTTAATGATGCCGATCTTCCACAGACCACCGCAGCCCTGAACAGCATTCTCGGGCTGGTCGACCAAATGCAGGCCGTGAATACCGACGGCATCGAGCCCCTGGCTCACCCACTGGAAGCCAGCCAGCGCCTGCGCGCAGACGTCGTGACCGAACGCAATAATCGCGAGGCCTACCAGTCCATCGCGCCAGCGGTCGAAAACGGCCTGTACCTGGTTCCGAAAGTCATCGACTAAAGGGAAAGAGCCTTTCATGCATCACATGACTCTGGCCGAGATCGCCCGCGGTCTCGCCGACAAATCGTTTTCTTCCGAAGAGCTGACCCAGACCTTGCTGGCGCGTATCGCCGCGCTCGATCCGAAGGTCAACAGCTTCATCAGCCTCACCGAGGAGCTGGCCCTGAGCCAGGCCAAGGCCGCCGACGCCCGTCGCGCCAACGGTGAGAACGGCGCGCTGCTCGGCGCACCGATCGCCCACAAGGACCTGTTCTGCACCCAGGGCATTCGCACCAGCTGCGGCTCGAAGATGCTCGACAACTTCAAGGCGCCCTACGACGCCACTGTGGTCGCCAAGCTGGCCGCTGCCGGTGCCGTGACCCTGGGCAAGACCAACATGGACGAATTCGCCATGGGGTCGGCCAACGAGTCGAGCTACTACGGCGCGGTGAAAAACCCGTGGAACCTGGAACACGTACCGGGTGGTTCGTCCGGTGGTTCCGCTGCGGCCGTGGCCGCGCGCTTCCTGCCGGCCGCTACCGCCACCGACACCGGCGGTTCGATCCGCCAGCCAGCCGCCTTCACCAACCTCACCGGCCTGAAGCCGACCTACGGTCGCGTTTCCCGCTGGGGCATGATCGCCTACGCCTCAAGTCTCGATCAGGGCGGCCCTCTGGCACGCACCGCTGAAGACTGCGCAATATTGTTACAAGGCATGGCAGGCTTCGATAAACAGGACTCCACCAGCATCGACGAGCCAGTGCCGGACTACAGCGCCAGCCTGAACACCTCGATCAAGGGCCTGCGCATCGGCGTGCCGAAGGAATACTTCAGCGCCGGCCTCGACCCGCGTATCGCCGAACTGGTGCAAAACAGCATCAAAGAGCTGGAAAAGCTCGGCGCCGTGATCAAGGAAATCAGCCTGCCGAACAACCAGCACGCGATTCCCGCCTACTACGTGATCGCGCCGGCAGAGGCGTCTTCCAACCTGTCGCGTTTCGACGGCGTGCGCTTCGGCTATCGCTGCGAGAACCCGAAAGACCTCACCGACCTGTACAAACGCTCCCGTGGCGAAGGCTTCGGCAGTGAAGTGCAGCGCCGGATCATGGTCGGCGCTTATGCCCTGTCCGCCGGCTACTACGACGCGTACTACCTCAAGGCGCAAAAAATCCGTCGCCTGATCAAGAACGACTTCATGGCTGCCTTCGAAGAAGTCGACGTGATCCTCGGCCCGACCACGCCTAACCCGGCCTGGAAGATCGGCGCCAAGACCGGCGACCCGATCGCCGAGTACCTGGAAGACCTCTACACCATCACCGCCAACCTCGCGGGCTTGCCGGGCTTGTCCATGCCAGCAGGCTTCGTCGATGGCCTGCCGGTGGGCGTGCAATTGCTCGCCCCGTATTTCCAGGAAGGCCGCCTGCTCAATGTGGCGCACCAGTACCAGTTGAACACCGACTGGCACACCCGCACCCCTACCGGCTTCTGAGGAGAACACTATGCAATGGGAAGTTGTGATCGGGCTGGAGATTCATACCCAGCTCGCCACCCAATCGAAGATTTTCTCCGGTAGCGCCACCACGTTCGGCTCTGAGCCCAATACCCAGGCCAGCCTGGTAGACCTGGGCATGCCCGGCGTGCTGCCGGTGCTGAACCAGGAAGCGGTGCGCATGGCGGTGATGTTCGGCCTGGCGATTGACGCCGAAATCGGCCAGCACAACGTGTTCGCGCGCAAGAACTACTTCTACCCGGACCTGCCCAAGGGCTACCAGATCAGCCAGATGGAACTGCCGATTGTCGGCAAGGGCCACCTGGACATTCCCCTGGAAGACGGCACCATCAAGCGCGTCGGCGTCACCCGTGCACACCTGGAGGAAGACGCCGGCAAAAGCCTGCACGAAGAATTCCCGGGCGCTACCGGTATCGACCTGAACCGTGCCGGCACGCCGCTGCTGGAAATCGTGTCCGAGCCGGACATGCGCAGCGCCAAGGAAGCCGTGGCCTACGTCAAGACCATCCACGCGCTGGTGCGCTACCTGGGCATCTGCGACGGCAACATGGCCGAAGGCTCGCTGCGTTGCGACTGCAACGTGTCGATCCGACCAAAGGGCCAGGTTGAGTTCGGCACCCGCTGCGAGATCAAGAACGTCAACTCGTTCCGCTTCATCGAGAAGGCGATCAACAGCGAAGTGCGTCGCCAGATCGAGCTGATCGAAGACGGCGGCAAGGTGATCCAGCAAACGCGCCTGTACGATCCGAACAAAGACGAAACCCGCGCCATGCGCAGCAAAGAGGAAGCCAACGACTACCGCTACTTCCCCGACCCGGACCTGTTGCCGGTGGTGCTGGAGGATTCCTTCCTCAATGACATCCGCGCCACCCTGCCGGAACTGCCGCAGCAAAAACGCGAACGCTTCCAGGAACAGTTCGGCCTGTCGGTCTACGATGCCAGCGTATTGGCTTCCAGCCGCGAACAAGCCAACTACTTCGAAAAAGTCGTGAGCATTGCCGGCGACGCCAAGCTGGCGGCCAACTGGGTGATGGTCGAGCTGGGCAGCCTGTTGAACAAACAGGGCCTGGAAATCGACGAAGCGCCGGTCACCGCCGAACAACTGGGTGGCATGCTGCTGCGCATCAAGGACAACACCATCTCCGGCAAAATTGCCAAGACCGTGTTCGAAGCAATGGCCGCCGGTGAAGGCAATGCCGACGAGATCATCGAGAAGCGCGGCCTCAAGCAAGTCACCGACAGCGGCGCCATCTCGGCCGTACTCGATGAAATGCTCGCGGCCAATGCCGAGCAGGTCGAGCAATACCGTGCGGCAGACGAAGCCAAGCGCGGCAAAATGTTCGGCTTCTTTGTCGGCCAGGCGATGAAAGCCTCCAAGGGCAAAGCCAACCCGCAACAGGTGAACGAACTGCTCAAAAGCAAGCTCGAAGGCTGATTGCAGTGAAATGGTTGGAGCAGAATCCAAATTCTGGCTCTAACTCCTGTGGGAGCGGGCTTGCTCGCGAAAGCGGACTGACAGCCAACATATATGTTGAATGTTCTACCGTATTCGCGAGCAAGCCCGCTCCCACATTTGTTACCGGGGCATATCTGAAATGAACCGTCTACTCGGCCTCCTGGCCCTGTCCTCCCTGCTGGCCGGTTGCGCCAGCGGCCTCATCGACCCCAACGGCTATGACGAAACCGGCACCGCGTCCTATTACGGCGCCAAGCACCATGGCAAGAAAACCGCCAGCGGTGAACCTTTCAACCAGAACGCCTTGACCGCCGCCCATCGGCGCCTGCCCTTCGGCACGCAGGTCAGGGTGACCAACCTCGACAACAACCGTTCTGTCGTGGTGCGTATCAATGATCGCGGCCCGCACACCCGTGGCCGCCTGATCGACCTTTCACGCAAGGCTGCCGAGCAGTTGCGCATGCTGCGCAGCGGTACCGCACGGGTACGCGTGCAAGCCCTGAACAACTGATCGAGGCAGCCTTGAGCATTTTCGGATTGAACGCCCTCTCACCCTGGAGCCTGCTCGAACTGGTGGGCGGCCTGATCTTGCTGATCATCGGCGCTGAAATCCTTGTACGCGCCGCGGTACGCCTGGCGGCGAGCCTCAAGGTGCGGCCACTGATCATCGGCTTGAGCATCGTCGCCTTCGGCAGCAGTGCGCCGCAGATGACCGTCAGTCTGCAGGCCACGCTGGCCGGCAACACGGACATTGCCGTGGGCAGCGTCATTGGCAGCAGCATCTTCAATATCCTCGTGACCCTGGGCTTGTCCGCGCTGATCATTCCGCTGCGGGTCTCGCGGCAGCTGGTGCGCGTGGATATCCCGGTGATGATCGTCGCCGGCCTGCTGGTGTTTATCCTCGCAGCCAATGAAATGCTGACGCCCTTCGATGGCGCCGTGCTGCTGGTGGCGCTGGTGGCCTACCTGGGCGTATTGCACTACCAGACACGTCATTCCCGCCGCCCGCGCACCTTGGACACCGTGGCGAAGGCGCCGTGGCTGAGCAGTGTGCTGCTGATGCTCGGCGGTTTGCTGGTGCTGGTGCTGGCCGGGCATTTGTTGCTCGGCGCAGCGGTGGAGGTAGCGAGCGACCTGGGCCTGTCGGAGCGCGTCATCGGCCTGACGCTGATCGGCGTCGGTACTTCGCTGCCGTGCCTGGCCACTTCGCTGATCGCCGCGTTGCGCGGCGAACGGGAGATCGCCGTGGGCAACGTGATCGGCAGCAACCTGTTCAACCTGCTCGGCGTGCTGGGTTTTACCGCACTGGTGGCGCCGACGCCGCTGTCAGTCTCGCCCAACGCCCTGGACTTCGATTTACCGGTGATGCTCGGCGCCATCATCCTGTGTCTGCCGGTGTTCTATACCGGCTATCGGGTAACGCGCATCGAGGGGCTGGTGTTGCTGGGGCTATACCTGGCCTACGGCCTGCATGTGATGGCCTTCACCACGGGCATGCCCCTGGCCAACAAGCTTGAGCAATTGATGCTGTACTACGTCCTGCCGGCGTTAGGTGTTTTGCTGTTGTTCACCTCGCTGCGCGCCTGGCACCGCCAACACAAGAGGGAATCGCAATGACCGATCAGAAAAAGCCCGGGGTTGAAGTGCGTCGCCAAGTCATGGGCGATGCGTTCGTCGACCGCGCCCTGGGCAATGCCACGGCGTTCACCCAGCCATTGCAGGATTTTGTCAACGAACACGCGTGGGGCAGCGTCTGGAACCGCGAGGGTTTGCCGCTCAAAACCCGCAGCCTGATCACCCTCGCCGCCCTCACCGCCCTCAAGTGCCCGCAGGAACTCAAAGGCCATGTGCGCGGCGCACTGAATAATGGCTGTACGGTCGAGGAGATTCGCGAAGCGCTGCTGCATTGCGCGGTGTATGCCGGGGTGCCGGCGGCGATTGATGCATTTCGGGCGGCACAGGAAGTGATTGAGGCGTATCAGGCCGATCAGCAGTGACTGCCCGATCGCCTTCGCGAGCAAGCCCGCTCCCACATTTGTCCGAGTTTCAGCATGAGAATGCGGTCGAATGTGGGAGCGGGCTTGCTCGCGAATGGCCCTGAAGACCGCGCAAAACTTAGATCCAACCCCCCGCCTGCAACACAAAAATCCCGATATTCGTGGTCACCGCCGCCATCAGCGTGGTGATCACGATAATCGCGGCCGCCAACTCATGATTACCCTGCGCCGCCCGAGCCATCACAAAGCTTGCGGCGGCCGTCGGCGCGCCGAAATACAGGAACAGAATCCCCAACTCCGGCCCTCGGAACCCCAGCAACCACGCGCCTAGGGTGGCGATCACCGGCAGCCAGATCATCTTCATCAGGCTCGCGCTCAACGCCACGTTGCCGCTCTTGCGCAGCGCGGCCATGGACAAGGTGCCACCGATGCAAATCAACGCCAACGGCAGCGTGGTGTCAGACAGGTACTGCAAGGATTTCTCAAGCCAGCCGGGCACGCCGATCTGGAAGTACGCGAACGGCGTGGCGACGATCACGCTGATAATCAGCGGGTTGGCCAATACGCTTTTGAAGATGCTCCACGGGTCGGACTTGATCACCGGGCTATAGACCGCCAGCACAATGGTCGACAGCGTGTTGTAAAAGAGGATCACCAGCGCGGCGAGGATCGCGCCCAGCGATATACCGTAGTCGCCGTACATACTGGCCGCCAGCGCCAGGCCGATGACCCCGTTATTGCCACGAAACGCGCCTTGGGCGTAGATGCCTCGGTCTTCGCGCTTGCAGCGAAAGATCGCCCAACCCCAGGCCACGGCAAAGCTCACCAGGGTGGCAACGCAGAAGTAGATGAGCAGGCCCGGCTTGAGCGCCGAGTGCAGGTCGGCATGCAGAATGCCAAGGAACAGCAGCGCCGGCATGGCCACGTTGAACACCAGGGACGACGCGGTGTGGATAAAGTTGTCATTGATCCAGTTGATGCGTTTTAGAAACACGCCCAGGAACAGCATGGCAAACACCGGCGCGGTGATGGTGAGGGTAGTGAGGAAGATTGCCAGCATGCCGGGGAGAACCTTGGTGGGCGTCGTTAGTTGGCTAATGATAAGCCAGTACGAGCGGGTTCGTGTGGGCAACGCCATTCAAATGTGGGAGCAAGCTTCCCGATGTAGGAGCGAGCTTGCTCGCGAGAAACTCCCAGGCGCCGCGTTCATTCAGTTAACACGCGTTATCGTTGGCGTCTTTCGCGAGCAAGCTCGCTCCTACAGGGTTAGCACCTGGTCTCAGGTAATCGGCGCCGGGTTGAACAGCGTGATGTCGTTATGCAGCTTATGCCGCTCTGCCCAGGTCTGCTTCTTGCCGCTGGCCACATCCAGATAGAAGTGGAACAACTCCCAACCCAGTTCCTCGATGCTCGCCCGCCCCGTGGCAATGCGCCCGGCGTCGATATCGATCAGGTCCGGCCAACGCTGGGCCAGTTCGGTGCGAGTCGAAACCTTCACCACCGGCGCCATCGCCAGCCCGTACGGCGTGCCGCGCCCAGTGGTGAACACATGCAGGTTCATACCCGCTGCCAGTTGCAAGGTGCCGCAGACAAAATCACTGGCCGGTGTGGCGCAAAAGATCAGGCCCTTTTCCTTGAAGCGCTCGCCAGGGCCAAGTACGCCGTTGATGGCACTGCTGCCGGATTTGACGATGGAGCCCAACGACTTCTCGACAATATTCGACAGCCCGCCCTTCTTATTACCCGGCGTGGTATTGGCGCTGCGGTCTGCCTCGCCCTTGGCCAGGTAACGGTCATACCAGTCCATTTCCCTGACCAGCTCGCGGGCGACGTCCTGGTTCTGCGCGCGTGAGGTCAGCAGGTAAATCGCGTCACGCACTTCTGTCACTTCGGAAAACATCACCGTCGCGCCGGCGCGCAGTAACAGATCCGAGGCATACCCCAGCGCCGGGTTGGCGGTGATGCCGGAAAACGCATCGCTGCCGCCGCACTGCATGCCCAGGATCAACTCGGAGGCCGGCACGGTTTCGCGGCGACGCTGGTCGAGTTTTTTCAAGCGCACGTCGGCCAGGGCCATGATCTGCTCGATCATTTCGGTAAAGCCGTGGCTGGAATCCTGCAAGCGATACAGCCATGGCTCGCTCAGGTCCACGGAGCTGTCGTTGTCGTGCATCACCTGGCCGGCCTGGAGCTTTTCACAGCCCAGGCTGATCACCAAGGCTTCGCCGCCCAGGTTGGGGTTGCGCGCCAGGTTGCGCACGGTGCGGATGGGGATATAGGCATCCGTCGCCGTAATCGCCACGCCGCAGCCGTAGCTGTGGGTCAGCGCCACCACGTCATCGACATGCGGGTAGTGGGGCAGCAACTCGTCCTTGATGCGCTTGACCGCATGGTCCAGCACGCCCGTGACGCATTGCACAGTGGTAGTAATGCCGAGGATATTGCGCGTGCCCACGGTGCCGTCCGCATTGCGATAGCCCTCGAAGGTAAACCCCTCCAGAGGCGCCTGGGTTTCAGGCACCTCGGTGGACAGAGGCAAACTGTCCAGCGGCGGTGCGGTGGGCATGCGCAACTGGTCCTCCTGCACCCAACTGCCGCGAGGAATGGGCGCCAGGGCATAACCGATGGTCTGGCCATAGCGAATAATTTGGCCGCCCTCGGGGATGTCTTCCAGGGTCACCTTGTGGCTCTGCGGGATGAAATCCACGGTGACCAGGCCGTCGGGAAACTCGGTACCGGCGGGTACCCCTTGATCGTTCACCACGATCACTACATTGTCGCGCTCGTGCAAACGGATCGAGCGCGGTGAGTCGGCATGTTCAATCAACTGCATCACACGAACCTCAGGAATGCGCTTGAGAAAGGTTGGTCAACTCAGGGCCCTTGGCAGGTGGATCCTTGAGCACCACACGCTTGATCGGGCCGACAATCACCAGGTAACTGAACACCGCCACCAGCGCGTTGGCACCGACGAACACCAGCGCCCATTTGAACGAGCCGGTGGTGCTGATGATGTAGCCAATCACAATCGGCGTGGTGATCGACGCCAGGTTACCGAAGGTGTTGAACAAGCCGCCACTGAGCCCGGCGATTTGTTTCGGTGAGGTGTCGGACACCACCGCCCAACCCAGCGCGCCAACGCCTTTGCCGAAGAAGGCCAAGGCCATGAAGCCCACCACCATCCATTCGATGTCCACGTAATTGCACGCCACGATGCTGCTGGAAATCAGCAGACCACCGATGATCGGCGCCTTGCGCGCGAAGGTCAGCGAATGGCCTTTGCGCAGCAGGTAGTCGGAAATCACCCCGCCGAGCACCCCGCCGATAAAGCCGCAGATCGCCGGTAACGAGGCAATGAAGCCGGCCTTGAGGATGGTCATGCCACGCTCCTGCACCAGGTACACCGGAAACCAGGTCAGGAAGAAGTAGGTGATGCCGTTGATGCAGTACTGGCCCAGGTAGACGCCGAGCATCATGCGGTTGGTCAGGAGCTGGCGGATGTAATCCCACTTCGGCCCGTCGGTTTTCTTACCCTTGCCCTTGTCCTGATCCATATCGACCATCGCGCCATTGGCGGCGATGTGATTGAACTCGGCCTCGTTGATCATCGGATGCTGGCGCGGGCTGTGGATAACTTTCAGCCAGATCAGCGAGAAAACAATGCCGATCACGCCCATCACGATAAACACGTGCTGCCAGCCGAAGCGATAGACGATCCAACCCATCAACGGCGCGAACAACACCGTGGCGAAGTACTGGGCCGAGTTGAAGATCGCCGACGCAGTGCCGCGTTCAGCCGTAGGAAACCACGCCGCCACAATACGGGCATTTCCCGGAAACGACGGCGCCTCGGCCAAGCCCACCATGAAGCGCAGCATAAACAGCGCGACCACCGCAGTGGAGACGCCAAACTCACCGACATAGCCTTGCAGCACGGTGAACAGCGACCAGGTGAAGATGCTCAGGGCATAGACTTTTTTCGAGCCGAAACGGTCGAGCAGCCAGCCACCGGGAATTTGCCCGGCCACGTAGGCCCAACCGAATGCAGAGAAGATATAACCGAGGGTGACCGCGTCGATACCGAGGTCTTTTTGCAGGCTGGAGCCGGCGATAGCGATGGTGGCCCGGTCGGCGTAGTTGATCGTGGTCACCAGGAACAGCATGAGCAGGATCAAATAGCGGACGTGGGTCGGCTTGGTCGCTTGCATGTAGAAGTACTCCCACTAATTATTTTTTTTGCGGGTAATGGTTATGTATTGCTTGGTTGCGCGCCCCTGTAGGAGCGAGCTTGCTCGCGAAAGACGTCAACAATTACGCGGGCATTCAGGACGCACGCGGTGAATTTGAGTTTTTCGCGAGCAAGCTCGCTCC
>NZ_NKRF01000016.1:0-50978 GCF_003408955.1 Pseudomonas sp. GL93 | reverse complement strand
TGTGGGAGCTGGCTTGCCTGCGATAGCGGTGGTTCAGTTTGCCCATTTGCCCCTGATACAACGATGTAGCGAAATGGATATGTACACAATCCAACTGTGCTGACTGCCAGGCCGCCTTCGCGAGCAAGCCCGCTCCCACAGTTGATCGCAGTGCATCAGCTAGAGAGGTGCCGGCTGGCAGGCCGTTATCGCAGGCAAGCCAGCTCCCACATTTTTTAGCGCGCGCTCAGTTCAGAACTTCACTCAAAGGAATGAAGTTGACCCGGTCACCGATGGCCAGCGTGATGCCTTCCATCACCTCCACAAAACCCTCGGCCCAAGCCGCACTGCGCAGCACCCCTGAGCTTTGGTTGCGGTAGATGATCGCCTTGCCCTGTTCGATCCGCCCGCGCAGGTACTCGCGGCGGTTGCCAGCCTTTGTCCAGACGAACCCTGCCGGCACTTCAAAGCGCAGCGGCTGCACCTCCACCACGCCTTTGCGACGCAGCAGATACGGGCGCGCCAACAGTGCAAAGGTCACCAGGGTCGAGGCCGGGTTGCCCGGCAGGCCGATCACCGGCACGCCACGAAAATGCCCGAAGGTCAGCGGCTTGCCCGGTTTGATCGCCAGCTTCCACAGCGCCAGCTCCCCCTCTTCCCGCAGGGCGATGCCGAGGAAGTCCGCTTCGCCCACCGACACACCGCCGGTCGAGAGGATCAGATCAACGCTGCCCAGGCCCGCCAGGCGCGTGCGGGTCTGTTCCAGGTCATCCGGCAGAATCCCGGCATCGATCACTTCGCAGCCCATGCGCACCAGCCAACTGCACAGCACGCGGCGGTTGCTGTTGTAGATTTGCCCAGGGCCCAACGGCAACCCCGGCTCGATCAGTTCATCACCGGTCGACAGCACGGCCACGCGCACGCGCCGCACCACCTCGAGTCGATCACGTCCAAGAGACGCGGCCAAACCCAGCTCGATGGGGCCCAGGCGTGTTCCGACATTGAGTACAGTCTCGCCGACGGTAGTCTCCTGGCCCTGGGGACGGATGTTGTCGCCCATCTGCAATGGCTCGGTGAAACTCACGCGCTGGTCGGCATGTACCACGGCGTTTTCCTGCATCTGCACGCAGTCAGCGCCCTGGGGCACCGGCGCGCCGGTAAAGATGCGCGCACAGGTGCCCGCCGCCAAGGGTTCAGGTGCAGTGCCGGCGAAAATACGCTGGCTCACCACCAAGGGTTCGCCGGTCCAGTCCGCCAGGCGCACAGCGTAGCCGTCCATGGCACTGTTGGGCCACGGCGGCAGGTCGAGTGTGGAGATCAGGTCCTGGGCCAATACCCGGCCATCACATTCAGCCAGGGGCAGCATTTGCTGCTCGCGGATCGGCGCAGCGGCGGCCATGTCCAGTAAACGCTGCAAGGCTGCTTCCACCGGCATCAGGGCGCCGGTTTTACCGGGCTTATCCACGGGATTCACAAGGTTCGGCCTGCTTGAGGTGCGGGACGAAGTTGCATGGGCGGTGACGGTTATCCAGTTGCTCGGCGAGGATGCCGTCCCAACCAGTGCGCACGGCATTGGTGGAGCCCGGCAGGCAGCACACCAGGGTGCCGTTGGCCAACCCCGCCAAGGCGCGCGATTGCACGGTGGAGGTGCCGATATCGGCCACGGAGATCTGGCGGAACAGCTCACCAAAACCATCGACCTGCTTGTCGAGCAGGCAGCTCACCGCTTCAGGGGTACTGTCGCGGCCGGTGAAGCCGGTGCCGCCGGTAATCAGCACCACCTGCACCACGTCTTCGGCGATCCAGTGGGCCACCTGGGCGCGAATCTTGTAGAGGTCGTCCTTGAGCAGCACGCGCTCGGCCAGGCGGTGGCCGGCGGCGGTGAGGCGGTCGACGAAGACCTGGCCGGAGGTGTCAGTCTCCAGGGTGCGGGTGTCGCTGACGGTCAATACAGCAATATTGAGGGGTACAAAGGGCGCATCGGCCTTGGCTTTCATGGCACGGTCCGGTTGTCGAAGGAACAGCCCGATGTTATATCACAGGCCCCTGTTTACCTGCCGCAGCGCAACCGCCATGACTTTTGAATTTTCCTCCCTGCCGTGTTCGATCCTGTTGCTCGCCGGTGGTCGCGGCCAACGCATGGGCGGCCAGGACAAAGGGCTGCTTGAATGGCACGGCCAGCCCTTGATCGCTCACCTGCACCAGTTGGCCCGGCCGCTCACCGATGACTTGATCATCTCGTGCAACCGCAACCATGAACGCTACACACCCTATGCAGACCAACAGGTGAGCGATGACAACCCGGACTTCCCCGGCCCGCTGGCCGGTATCCGTGCGGGACTCTTCGTCGCACGCCATGAGCATCTGCTGATCTTGCCTTGCGATGTGCCGCAGATCGATGCGCGACTGCTCGCCGACCTGCGTGCGACCGCACGACGCAACCCGCAGGCGCCGGTGATGGTACGCCAGGGTGAATGCTGGGAACCCTTGCTGTGCATCATTCCCACGAGCCTGAAAAACCAAGTGGAACAGGCATGGCAAGCGGGTGAGCGCAGCCCGCGCAAGCTCTGGCTGCAACTGGGCGCGGTGGCCTTGGAATGCCCGGCCGATGACCCGCGCCTGGCCAATCTTAATACGCCCGAGCTGTTGCACCCCGGGGCTGGCATGTCAGAATGAACCCTGCACAAGGAACTTTGCCGGCGTCCCGTACGTCACAAGGTCAGCAATTTAAAAGTATTCTCTCGGAGACAAACTCATGACTCAACGGACCATCGCCGCTCTCATGCTTGCACTGGGCCTCGCCACCCTCGCCGGTTGCGCTTCGCCAACAGTGATCACCCTGAATGACGGTCGCGAAATCCAGGCCGTCGACACCCCGAAGTACGATGAAGATTCGGGCTTCTACGAATTCGAACAACTGGACGGCAAGCACACCCGTATCAACAAAGATCAGGTTCGCACCGTTAAAGACCTGTAAGCCTAAGCGCTTGCACACAAGGCCCGCCTCGCGCGGGCCTTGTTGTTCCTGGGGTTTACCAGTCCAGGGTAATCTGGCTGCAAAAGCTGCGCTCCTGACCACTCACCGGGTCGATAAAGCGTACGCCCTGGGCCAGTAGCTTGAGTGGCTTGGCGTAATCGTCCTCGGCATCCTTGATCACTTCGGGGTAGAACGGGTCATTACAGATGCTCGCCCCGAGCGCCGTCATATGCACGCGCAGCTGGTGCTTCTTGCCGGTCACCGGGAACAGGCCGTAGCGCCATAGATCAGCGTTTTTCTCGCGCACCTCTACCGCCGTCTCGGTGTTGCTGGCACCCGGCCCTTCCTGCATGCGAAAGAAAGGCTCGCCATCCACCAAACGGCTTTTGTGCACCAAGGGGAAGCTGAGGTGCGGCAAGGCCGGTGCGATGGCTTCGTAGAACTTGTCGATACGTCGCGTGGGAAACAATTGCTGATAGGCCGAACGGCTGTGCGGGTTGGCCGAGAACAGCACCAACCCCGCCGTATGCCGGTCGATACGGTGCAGAGGCACCAGGGCGGGATTGTCCAGGCGCCGGATCAAGCGCCGCAACAAGGTGTGCTCGACGTACTCGCCAGCGGGTGTCACTGGCAGGAAATGCGGTTTGTCCGCTACCACCAGGTGCTCATCGGCGTACAGGATGTTTTCCTGCACAGGGATCACTTTCTCGTTGGGCACTTCGCGAAAGTAATAAATGCACAAGCCTTCCTTGTAGCCCAGGCCCAGGCTGATCGGGCTGCCATTGACATCCAGCACCCGGCCGCGGGCAATGCGGTCCAGCCACTGTTCACGGCCAATGGCCGGGAAGTGTGCGCACAGGCAATCGAGCACCGTCACCCAGGAGCCCGGCGGCAAGTACAGGGTGCTGGCTTGGTGCTGGGAGGGGGAAAAAACGCAAGTGGACATGCCGACGCTCAAAGCCTGGAAACAAGCGGGCATTATCGCCCATGGCGCGCGATTGCCTAGGGCCTATCTCAGGCCTTGGCCAGTTGAGCGCGCAGCACCGGCGAGGCGCTTGCCGCCTCGGTGAATTCCTTGAGCCAGCGCAGTACGTCCACCGCTTCCCAACGGCCTGGGTCATACAGCGCGTAGAGCAAGCCCTGATAACCCACCACATCCAGCTGTTTGTGATAACCGGCGCGCTGGAACAGCGCCTCGATTTCCGCGAAGCAGGTGTTGAAATGCACTTTGTTAAACGGTGTCTTGCCTTCCGTGACCAGGCCATCGAGGCGCAGCTCGTTCACCGCGTCGCGCACCACATCGGCGGACATGCGATTGACGCTGCTTTTAAGTTGTTCAACATTCACCACGGGCGTTCCCTCTATTCAATCGCTGTACGAATATACAGTAACTTAATATTTGGAAAGCCGCCATCGCATAAATATCAGCTTAGGAAGGTAACCACCTGCGCGGTATCGAAAGGCCAGTCCAGTTCCGCCCCGGTGTCCGTGCGGCGAAGCACCGGAATCCGCAGGCCGTAGACATCTGTCAGGTCCTCGGGATCGGTGATATCCACCAGCTCCACCAACAGCCCGTGTTCGACGAGCGGCATGACTTCGGCTTCGGCGATCTCACACAGATGGCAACCCAGGGTGCCGAACAGCTGGCATTCAGGAAGCATGATGAAAGGACTCGGTCACAAAACGAATCTCCATTCTAAGCCCAACAAGCCCCTTGTAGGAGCGAGCTTGCTCGCGAAAAACCCGAGTTCAGCGCGGACTCCCCAGAGCACGGCGCTGGCGTTGACGTTTTTCGCGAGCAAGCTCGCTCCTACGATGCAAAAAGCCTGATCCAGATCACCATGGCCTATAACTGATTCAGCGATTCTCGCGGCTTTTTTGCCGCTCGCCCTGCAACGGAGATGCCTGTGTTCGCCAACCTGCTGATTATTCTGGCCTCATCCCTGGTGGTGATTGCGCTGTTTCGCCGGCTGCAGCTGCCGCCCGTGCTGGGCTACCTGTGCGTAGGCCTGGCAGTGGGCCCCACCGCGCTGGACTGGGTCAATGACAACGAAGACCTGCCGGACCTGGCCGAGATGGGCGTGGTATTCCTGCTGTTTTCCCTGGGGCTTGAGTTTTCCCTGTCGAAAATGTTGGCGCTGCGCAGCGTGGTATTTGGCCTGGGCAGCCTGCAGGTGCTGGGGTGCGGGGCACTGCTGGGCGTTTTGTTGATGAGCTTTGGCCTCGCGCCTGGCATTGCATTATTGCTGGGCGCAGGGCTGGCGCTGTCGTCCACGGCCATTGTCAGCAAGGAACTCACCAGCCTCGGTGAAATTTTCAGCAGCCATGGCCAGAACGCGATAGGCGTGTTGCTGTTCCAGGACGTCGTGGCGGTGTTGCTGCTGACATTGGTGCCGGTATTTGCCGGCAGCAGTGACCAAGCCTGGTACTGGGCGCTGCCGCTGACCTTGGGCAAGACCGTGGTGCTGTTCGTGGGCCTGTTGTTCGCCAGCCGCTGGTTGCTGCCGCGCCTGTTCCGTGAAGTCGCCGCGTCGCACTCGGCGGAGTTGTTTGTGCTGCTGGCGCTGGTGATTGTCTTGCTCACCGCCTGGCTCACCCACCTGCTGGGCCTGTCCCCTGCCCTCGGTGCATTCCTGGCCGGCATGTTGCTGGGGGAAAGTCATTACCGACACCAGATCGAAGCGGATATCCGCCCGTTTCGCGACATTCTGCTGGGGCTATTTTTTGTCAGCATCGGCATGCTCATCGATCTGCAGTTGTTCGTCAGCCACAGCCTGTTGATCCTCGGCCTGACGCTTACGTTGATGCTGGTCAAAGGCATGGTCGTCGCGGCGCTGGTCAAGTGGCGTAACAGCGACACCGAAACGGCCTGGCGCAGCGGCCTGGCACTGGCCCAGGGCGGTGAATTCTGTTTTGCACTGATGGCGCAGATGCAGCAGAGCCGGTTGATTCCCGATGAGTTCAACGGCCTACTCCTGGCTGCCACCTTCTGCTCGATGCTGTTGACACCGCTGCTGTTGCGGGCGGCACCGGCCATTGCCCTGCGCCTGCACCGCAAGCCCAACCAGCAAGTGCAACTGGAACACATCACTGCGCTCAACGCCCAACTGCATGGGCACGTGGTGATTTGCGGCTATGGCCGGGTAGGCCAGTCCATCGGGCGCTTTATGCGCCGCGAACAACAGGCATTTATCGCCCTGGATGATGACCCCGAACGGGTGCAGGAAGCCGCCACCGAGGACAGCAGCGTGCATTACGGCGACTGTCGCCGTGGCGCGTTGCTCAGCGCCGTCGGCCTGGAACGGGCGCGGTTGGTGGTGATCGCGGTGGACAACAGCGATGTCGCGCTGGTGGTGCTCAAGGAGGCACGGCAGATCAACCCAGACGTGCCGATCCTGGTGCGCACTCGCGATGACAGCCAGTTGGCCGAACTCAAGGGCGCGGGCGCCAGCGAAGTGGTGCCCGAGTTGTTGGAGTCGAGCCTGATGCTCGCCTCCCACGCCCTGATCCTGCTGGGCCTGCCGGACCAACAGGTGCAGGCGCGAGTGAACGAAGTACGGCGCAACCACTATCGCCTGCTACACGGTTTCTCCCCACCGCCACACACTGACGAAGACGCGCCGATCAGTCCTGACTGACCGCGCCGATCTTGTGGATCGACAGGTCCGCGCCGTAATACTCCTGCTCCTGGCTCAAGCGCAGCCCTTGCACGCGCTTGATCACGCCGTACACCAGCAAGCCGCCGCCAAACGCCACGACCACCCCCAACCCGGTACCGATCAACTGGCTGATCAGGCTCACGCCGCCCAGCCCACCCAGGGCGGCCTGCCCGAAGATGCCGCAAGCAATGCCGCCCCACACACCGCACAAGCCATGCAATGGCCACACGCCCAGCACGTCATCGATCTTCCAGCGCGACTGGGCAGCGATAAAGCACCACACGAACAGGCCGCCAGCCACCACGCCCGTGACCAGCGCGCCCACAGGGTGCATCAGGTCGGAACCGGCGCAGATTGCCACCAACCCGGCCAGGGGACCGTTGTGCAGGAAACCGGGATCGTTGCGGCCAATCACTAGGGCGGCCACGGTGCCACCGACCATGGCCATCAGCGAATTGACAGCCACCAGGCCACTGACGCCATTGAGGGTTTGCGCGCTCATCACGTTAAAGCCGAACCAGCCCACGATCAGAATCCACGAGCCCAGCGCCAGGAAAGGAATGCTCGATGGCGCAAACGCCACCAGGCGCCCTTCGCGATACCGCCCATTGCGCGGGCCCAGCAGTAACACCGCCGCCAGCGCCAGCCAGCCGCCCATGGCGTGCACCACCACGGAACCTGCAAAGTCGTGGAAGCTGGCGCCAAAGGTTGCGAGCAGCCAGGCTTGCAGGCCAAGGTTGCCGTTCCACACCAGGCCTTCGAAGAACGGGTAGATAAACGCCACGATCAGCGCGGTGGCACACAGCTGCGGCGCAAACTTCGCACGCTCGGCAATCCCGCCGGAAATGATCGCCGGAATCGCCGCGGCAAACGTCAGCAGGAAGAAAAACTTCACCAGGGCGTAGCCATGATCGGCGCTGATCACGGCGGCCGGTTGCAGGAAGCTCACACCGTAGGAGATCCAATAGCCTATAAAGAAATAGGCCAGCGTTGAAATCGCAAAATCACTGAGGATTTTCGACAAGGCGTTGACCTGGTTCTTCTGGCGCACCGTCCCGACTTCAAGGAAGGCAAAACCGGCGTGCATGGCCAGCACCATGACCGCGCCAATCAGGATGAACAGGGTGTTCGAACTGTGGACGAGGGTGTCCACCGCACTTTGCAAGTTTTCCATGGAGGTTGGCAGGCCTGCATCAAGGCAAAAAGCACCAAAGCGGTTCAAGCCAGGGTTTCGCGCACTAAATTGGCACCGCCGGCTTCGCCCCTCTTCAGAGGGCGTGAACCGCTTTAGCGCAGCGATCAACACAACAGGCCGTTGCCGACAGGGTTTTTCCGCGAAATTAAGTGATTTAGGGTAAGGTTTTCCAAGGTTTCCACCTCGACCGCCCGGATTCAGCGCAGGCTCCAGGGCCTGCGCACCAAGGCAAAGCAAAAGCTGTACCACACAATTGCACTGAACCTTCAGCGAACGCCGCGACTCGAAACCACACGTACAGATCAGCTACCCACGGAGATAACCATGGCCGGTAAAACAGCAAAGACTGCTCAAGAGATACTGATGGAGGATTTTCAAACCCTGGTCAGCGATACCGAAAAGTTGCTGGACGACACCGCCGTCCTGGCCGGTGACCAGGCTGACGAGCTGCGCACCAAGATCCACGAGAGCCTGCTCAAGGCCCGCGAGACCCTGCAACTGACCGAAGACTCATTGCGCGAGCGCGGCCAGGCGGCGATCACTGCCACCGAAGATTACGTGCAAGCCAACCCATGGCAGTCGGTCGGCATTGCTGCCGGCGTAGGCTTTTTGATCGGTCTGCTGGCTACAAGGCGCTAACCATGTCTATCGGCGAATCCAGCTCATCCACGAGCGCACATTCCTCAGCAAGCGGTTCAACTTCCCGACGCCTGGGCGCAGCTGTGCTGGGCTTGCTGCACAGTCATGTCGAGTTGTTTGGCATCGAATTACAAGAGCAAAAGGCCCGTACCGTCAGCCTGTTGCTGTTTGCCGGCCTGGCGCTGGTGTTTGCCCTGCTGTTGCTGGTGGGGTTGTCGACGCTGGTGATGATCCTGGTGTGGGACACAGGCTATCGCCTGACCGGTATCATCTGCCTCTGCGTGTTCTATAGCCTGGCCGCTGCGTTCTGCGGCGTGCGCTTGAAGGCGGCGGTGTTCGATGAGTCCACGCCCTTCCACGCCACGCTCGAAGAACTGGCCAATGACCGGGAGCGCCTGCTGCCATGAGCATGACTGAGATCCCGCAAAACACGTCACGCCGGGAAATGCGCAAAGCCTTGATCCGCCTGCGCATGGAAATGCACCGCCAGGAAATCCGTCATGAGTCCCAACAACTCATGGCGCCCCTGCACAAAATGCGCAACATGCGCCACAACTGGCAGGACAGCCTGGGCATCAAGCACGCGCCGTTGTGGGGCGTGGCGGCGGTCACGCTGATGGGCTTTTTTACCGGCAAGGGCGCCAAGGGCGGCAGTATCAGCAGTATTACGCGCCTGGTGCGGCTGGGTGCCGGGTTAATCCCGCTGATCAAGTTGGCCATGCAAGGCGCTTCGCGCAAAAGCTGACCCTTGTGAGCCGCTGACCGCAATGACCAGACACCTGCTGGTCATTGCGGTTTTTTGCGCTGCCTGTTAATTGATACCGACACGGCCGGCCGCTGGATTCGCTTGCCCCATAAAGGCCGAACCGGGAAGCTGGCACTGTCATTCACCTTACGGAGAGCCCGCGCCTTGGATTGGCCCACCCTGCTGACCCGCGAACGTCTTGGAAAAACCCTGCACAGCCCTGAAGAACTGGGCCGCAGTCCCTTTCACAAAGATCACGACCGCATTATTTTCTCCGGCGCGTTCCGGCGCCTGGGACGCAAGACCCAAGTGCATCCAGTGACGAGCAACGACCATATCCACACCCGCCTGACCCATTCGCTGGAAGTCAGCTGCGTGGGGCGCTCCCTGGGCATGCGCGTAGGCGAAACCCTGCGCGGCGCCCTGCCCGACTGGTGCGACCCGAGCGACCTGGGCATGGTGGTGCAATCGGCCTGCCTGGCCCATGACATCGGCAACCCACCGTTCGGGCACTCTGGCGAAGACGCCATTCGCCACTGGTTCCAGCAGGCCGCCGGGCGCGGCTGGCTGGATGACATGAGCAGCGCCGAACGCAATGACTTCCTTAACTTCGAAGGCAATGCCCAGGGCTTTCGGGTACTCACCCAACTTGAATACCACCAGTTCGACGGCGGCACGCGGCTGACCTACGCCACCTTGGGCACTTACCTCAAATACCCCTGGACCGCCCGCCACGCCGACTCGCTGGGCTACAAGAAACACAAGTTCGGCTGCTATCAGAGCGAGCTGCCGATTCTTGAGCAGATCGCCCACAAGCTGGGGCTGCCCCAGCTGGAGGAACAACGCTGGGCGCGTCACCCGCTCGTGTATCTGATGGAGGCCGCCGACGACATCTGCTATGCGTTGATCGACCTGGAAGACGGCCTGGAAATGGAGTTGCTGGAGTACGCCGAAGTCGAGTCACTGCTGCTGGACCTGGTCGGCGATGACCTGCCACAAACCTATCGCCAACTGGGGCCAATGGACTCGCGCCGCCGTAAGCTGGCGATCCTGCGCGGCAAAGCCATCGAGCACCTGACCAACGCAGCGGCGCAGGCGTTTGTCGAACAACAGGACGCCCTGTTGGCCGGCACGCTGCCGGGGGATCTGGTGGAGCACATGCACGGCCCGGCAAAGCGCTGCGTGCTGGATGCCAAGGACATGGCGCGCAAGAAAATCTTCCAGGACAAACGCAAGACGTTGCATGAAATCGGGGCCTACACCACCCTGGAAATCCTGCTGAACGCTTTCTGCGGCGCGGCCCTTGAACAACATGGCGGGCGCACCCCGTCATTCAAGAACCGGCGCATTCTCGACCTGCTAGGCAATAGCGCGCCAGACCCCGCCTGGTCACTGCACGCCTCGTTCCTGCGGATGATCGACTTCATCGCCGGTATGACCGACAGCTACGCCACCGAAATGGCACGGGAAATGACCGGGCGCTCCGGCCCCCAATAACGACTTCATCAAGCAGCCTGTTCCCTGAAGCGAATTGCCCTACGACGGGAACAGAGCGGCCTGATCGAATTCGTACAGGCACCCGAAGAATAATCACGCGTGCTCCCAACGGACCCGCCGAGTCATTCCTACCGCCCCCATCGACGCTTGCCTTACTGTGTGCTCTTTATGCCCAGCTATTCTCTTCGTATTCTTTTGGTGGAGGATCACCCCTTTCAACTCCTGGCCACCCAGTGCCTGCTCAAAAGCTTCGGCTTCGACCAACTGACCGCGGTGGAAAACGCCGAGCAGGCCATACGCGCGATGAGCCAGTCCGAACACCCTTTCGACCTGATGTTATGCGACCAATGCCTGCCAGACCTGCCCGGGCTTGAACTGGTGGAAATCGCCAGCCGCCGGCGCTTCATCAGCAGCGCCATCCTGTTGAGCGGCTTACCTACGCCAGAACTGGTCAACCTGACGACACAAGCCGCGCAACGAAGTCTCCCCCTCCTTGGCTATTTGCCAAAACCTTTGAACAAAGATGATCTTGAAAAATTAATCGGCTTAACTTTCGACCCCCTCATGTAGGATTTTAAACATCCCTTTCAACGAAAAGCGATACGAGGCCCGCCGTAAATTCCCCAGCCTTGCGTCTTGTCATGATCGGCCTCGAAACGCTCACATGCCTTGTCACGATTACCTAACAACTTGTAGGTCTATACCTTTTTAAATGTAGGAACTTTCCTGTTCTGCATCTACTCCTTGCGAGCTTCATACTGCGCACTCACCTTCTGAGCTAATGTGCCCGCTTTATCTGCACCTGCATGGAATGTGACTATGAACTCAGTTTTTATTATCGACGACCATCCCGTTATCCGGCTTGCCATTCGAATGTTGCTGGAACATGAAGGTTACAAAGTCGTCGGCGAAACAGATAACGGGTGCGATGCCATACAGATGGTGCGTGAATGCCTCCCAGATCTGGTGATTCTCGACATCAGCATCCCGAAACTTGACGGCCTTGAGGTGCTCTGCCGGTTCAACGCCATGAACACCTCGATGAAAACCCTGGTCCTCACGGCTCAATGCCCGACGTTGTTTGCCACGCGGTGCATGCGCTCGGGGGCAGAGGGGTATGTGTGCAAGGAGGGTGACCTGAGCGAGTTGCTGAGCGCCATCCGCGCGGTGCTGTCCGGCTACAACTACTTCCCCAGCCAGGCCTTGAATGGCCCCGGAACGGAAGGCATGGATGCTCAAGAGCTGGAACTGTTCAAGACCGTCAACGACCGGGAGCTAATGGTCCTGCAACTGTTTGCACAAGGCCGCACTAACAAGGAAATCGCCAAAGGTATGTTCTTGAGTAACAAGACCGTCAGTACTTATAAGAAAAGATTAATGCAAAAACTCCAAGCCAAATCCTTGGTCGACCTCATCGAGATGGCAAAACGAAACGCGCTAGTGTGAGAAAGCGGATGCCCAGGCGTATAAAGGACTATCTGATTATATTAAGTGCCGGTTTGTACTTCAGCACAACTGTGCTGGCGGAGCACCAAACCAGCCCGGAACGCTTCACCCTCTTGAGTCGTGCGGGAGCTGTACAACTGGACACTCATTTTGACAAGGCCCAGCGCCAGTGGCTGCATAACAAACGTGAACTAACGCTGGGTACATCCAGCCCTGACTACCCACCCTTTGACCTCACTTCCAGCGGCCATGATTATGAAGGCCTTACCGCCGATTACGCGGGATTGCTGGCCAAGGCACTCTCCCTGCCCATCACTGTGATGCGCTACCCGTCCCGGGCGGCTGCCATTCGCGCCCTGGAAGCCGGGGAAATTGACTTGCTGGGCTCCTCCAATGGCTTTGAGGCTGCGACGCCGAATCTGATCCTCTCCGAACCCTATGCGGTAGACCAGCCAGTCCTGGTCACACGCGAGGGAGAAACCCGCAGCCTCAGTGAAGGCCTCGACGGGCTGCGCCTGAGCCTTGTCTATCACTACCTGCCGCTCAATGAGGTGGAAAAGCTGTACCCCAAGGCGATCATCCGCGCCTACCCCTCTTATCAGAATGCCTTGAATGCGGTGGCCTTCGACCAGGCGGATGTGTTTCTCGGTGACACCATTTCCACCCATTACATGATCAACAAGGGCTACCTCAAAAACATTCGCATGGCCAACTTCGGCAAGCATGAAGCTTATGGTTTCAGCTTTGCCACGCGTCAGGACAACCGGATGCTCTTGAGCATTGTCGATTCAGCGCTGGCTTCGGTGCCCATCAATGAACGAGAGAGCATCGCCAAGCGTTGGAGCGCCGGCAGCGATATCCTGCTGACCGACAAGAAACTGCAACTGACCCAGCGCGAAGAGCGTTGGCTCAAAGACCACCCGGTGGTGACGGTCATCGTCAACGAAACCTTCGCGCCACTGACATTCTTCGATGCGGACGGCAACTTTCGCGGGATCACCGCCGACCTGCTGGAATTGATCCGCCTACGCACCGGCCTGCGTTTTTCGGTACAGCGTGGGCGCGATGTCAACGCGATGATCGACCAGGTCGCGACCCAGAAAGTCGATATGATCGGGGCCATCGTTCCCAGCAACGAACGAGACTCACAACTTAATTTCAGCCGCCCTTACCTCGAAAACTCCTATGTGCTGTTGACGCGCAAAGAGCCGGGAGCGCCGTCGAACATGGAGCAAATGGCCGGAAAACGCCTGGCGATAACCCAGGGTAACCCCTTGGCCGCAACCTTGAGCAAGGACTTTCCTGAGATTCACCTGGTGGAAACCAATGATACATTCAGAGCATCCGAGCTGCTCGCACAGGGACAAGTGGATGGGGCCGTGAACACCCTGGTGATCGCCAACTACTTCCTGTCTTCTCAGGTTTTCCAGGACCGCCTGCAAATCAGCGCCAGCATTGGCACCACCCCCGCAACGTTCACTCTGGCCACCTCGCGCCAAGCCACGGAATTGAGCTCGATCCTCGACAAGGCCCTGCTCAGCATTGCCCCGGATGAAATGGGCGTGATCAACAGCCGCTGGCGTGGCTACACTGCCGCGTCCGACAGTTACTGGCGAAACTACCATCAGTTGATCGCGCGCATCATCATCGGCACCGGCCTGTTGCTGTTGATTTCCTTGGCCTGGAACGCCTACATGCGGCGCCAGATCAAGCATCGAAAAATGGCCGAACGCGCCCTCAACGATCAGTTCGAGTTCATGCGCGCGCTGGTCAATGAGACGCCGCATCCGATCTACGTGCGCGACCGCAATGGCCTGCTGCAGACCTGCAACGACAGCTACCTGCAGGTGTTCGACGTCAAGCGCGAAGACGTGATCGGCAAAGGCGTGACCCAGATGAGCATGGCCCTGGAGTCGGAGGCAGCCCAGTACCATGCTGATTATCTGCGCGTGGTGGCCGAGGGCAACCCGCTGATCCTCGATCGCAGCCTGCATATCCACGACAGGAAACTGACCATCTACCACTGGATCCTGCCCTACCGCGACTCCACGGGTGAAGTCCAGGGCATCATCGGTGGCTGGATCGATATCAGTGACCGACGCCAGCTATTCGATGAACTACGCGCCGCCAAGGAGCGTGCCGACGAGGCCAACCGCGCCAAGAGCACGTTCCTGGCCACCATGAGCCACGAGATTCGCACCCCGATGAACGCCGTGATCGGCATGCTCGAACTGACGCTCAAGCGCGCCGACCAAGGGCACCTTGACCGTCCGGCAATCGAAGTGGCGTACAACTCGGCCAGAGACCTGCTGGAGCTGATCGGTGACATCCTCGACATCGCGCGTATCGAGTCGGGCCGCCTCAGCCTGGCGCCGGAGCGCGTGAACCTGCGGGAGGTCATTGAATCTGTGGTGCGCGTGTTCGATGGTCTCGCACGGCAAAAAACCCTCAGCCTGCTGCTGGAGTTCAAGCCCGACCTGAACGATATCGAGGTGCTGATAGACCCGCTGCGCTTCAAGCAGGTGCTCTCGAACCTTGTGAGCAACGCGATCAAGTTCACCGAACAGGGACAGGTCAAGATCAAGGTTGAACTGCAGCCTACCCAGGCACCGGAGCAGATCGAGCTGAAACTGGTGGTGGAAGACACCGGCATCGGCATCAGCCGGGAGGACCAACTGCGCCTGTTCGAACCCTTTGCGCAAGCAGACAATTCCGGGCAACTGGCCCGCAGTGGTGCGGGCCTGGGGCTGGTGATCTGCCGCAGCCTGTGCGCGATGATGGGCGGCCAACTGAGCCTGAGCAGCGTGCCCATGGTGGGCACCCAGGTGCACGTCAACCTGAGCATGCCCCGCTTGCAAGCGGTCCGGCCGGTAGGTGACCACACGCCGCAAAAGCCGGCTACCGCGCTGGTGCTTAACGTACTGGTGGTCGACGATCACCCGGCGAACCGCCTGCTGATGTGCCAGCAGCTGGGCTACCTGGGCCATAAATTCACCGCTGCCGAGCACGGTGCGGCGGGGTTCCAGGCCTGGCGTAAAGAGCATTTCGACCTGGTGATTGCCGACTGCAACATGCCCATCATGAATGGCTATGAACTGAGTCGCTCAATCCGTGAGTATGAGCAGCGCGAACAATTGGTGCCCTGCGTGGTACTGGGCTTTACCGCCAACGCCCAGCCAGAGGAAAAGCAACGGTGCGTGCAAGCCGGCATGGATGACTGCCTGTTCAAGCCCATCAGCCTTACCGTGTTGGAGCGCCAACTGACACACATCGTCCCTAAACCCGTGCACCCACGGCTGGACCTCGAATGCCTGGAAGCGCTGACCGGCGGTGATCCCCACTTGAGTCGACGCTTGCTGGAGGAACTGCTGAGCAGCAGCCTTCACGACCGCCAGCTGCTTATCGAACTGCTGGATCGACACGCGCAGCCCTCAGACATCATTGAGCAAGCTCACAAGATCAAAGGCGCGGCCCGTATCGTGCAAGCCCACTCATTGGCGGCGCAATGCGAAGCCTTGGAGCAAACCTGCTCTCGCAATGAGGAATGGGCCGTGATCGAAAGTGGCATCAAGGCCCTGGAACAACTCATGCAGGAATTGGAAAAGATGTTGCAAGTTCAGCTGGATGAGCTGCCAGGCCAATAAGCGCAACGGCCGGTAGCCCAAGGAACGAGCAAACGCGCTCCTTGCGCTACCGGCATAAGCACCCGCCGCTTCAGCAGTCGGTCAATCGCAGGAAAATCGCCGCCAACCGCTCGATCCCCACTTGGTCCTGGGGGGTAAACCGGGCCAGCGAGGGGCTGTCGAGGTCCAGGACGCCAATCAATTGACCGTCCTTGACCAAGGGCACCACCAATTCACTGTTCGAAGCGCTGTCACAGGCAATATGGCCTGGGAACGCGTGCACATCCTCCACGCGCTGGGTTTGCCGCGTTGCCGCAGCCGCACCACACACGCCACGACCGAATGGAATGCGCACACAGGCGATCTGCCCCTGAAATGGCCCAAGCACCAGCTCTTCATTGCGATTGAGGTAAAAACCCGCCCAGTTCAAGTCATCCAGCTGGTTGAACAGGAACGCGGAAAACTGCGCACTGTTGGCAATAAAATCGCGCTCATCAGCCAACAGCGACTCCAGTTGCGCGCACAGCATGGCATAGCCATCAAGGCCGCTGCCGGCCTGTTGTAGATCGATCATGGTTGACGTTCCAGCAATTTGAGACCCACCCAGTAACGGGCGAATTGATAGGCACACCGGCCATTGCGGTTGCCGCGCCCAGTGGCCCAGCGTACCGCGAGGACATCAAGCTGTTCATCGCGCTGCCACTGCAAGCCGGCCTTGCTGGCCAACTCGCCGATCCAGTGCTCCACCACATCCAGGAAATGCTCCTGGCTAAACGGGTAGAAAGACAGCCACAAACCAAAACGATCCGACAAGGCAATCTTGTCTTCAACCGCCTCGCTGGGGTGCAACTCGCCATCCACGCGTTTCCAGTTGTCATTGTCGCTCTGGTTTTCCGGCACCAGGTGGCGGCGGTTGGACGTGGCATACAGCAGCACGTTTTCCGGCGCCTGTTCCAGGGAGCCATCGAGCACGCTTTTGAGCACGCGATAGTCGCCTTCACCGGCTTCGAACGACAGATCATCACAAAACAAAATAAAGCGTTGTGGTAGCTTGATCAGTTGCTCGACCACCCGCGGCAGGTCCGCCAGGTGGTCACGCTCGATCTCGATCAAGCGCAGGCCCGCCTTGGCGTGCTGGGCAAGCAAGGCACGCACCATGGAAGACTTGCCGGTGCCACGCGAACCCCACAACAGCGCATGGTTGGCGGGCAAACCGTCGAGGAACTGTTGGGTGTTGCGCGCCAGTTGCTCACGTTGCTTGTCGACACCGATCAGGTCCGACAGGCGCATGTCCAGACTCACCTCCAGCGGCAATAGAAAACCACTGCGGCCTTCGCGCTGCCAACGGGCGGCGAGGCATTGGTTCCAGTCGATCGCTTGGCGCGGTGCGGGTAACAGCGGTTCCAGGCGAGCCAGCACCGCATCGGCACGCTCAAGAAAGGCATTCAATCGAGAATCCACAGCTATTCCTCTGGCAAGTTCTTGCAAAAGATGGCGTATTGGCAACCCTGCGGCACACTGCATGGGCTGCATCAAACAAACGATTCATGCCGGGCAAGCCAAAGCTTGTAGATGTTCAGCTATGCTTGCCGGGCGAAGGGAAACGCTAAGTGGTTCAACACTCGATGGATATCAAGTTCGCCCACCGCTTGTCTTATAAACAAGCCAGATTGACTGTGCTGGTCGGTTTCGTGTTGGGAACCTTGCTCAGCCTGATCCAAATCGGTATTGATTATGCCAGTGAAGACGCATCCATCAACCGTGAAATACGCTCACTGATTGAAATCAGCCATAACCCGGCGTCACGCATCGCCTACAACATCGATGCCGAACTCGCCCAGGAACTGACCCTGGGCCTGCTGCACTCCCCTGCCATCATCCGCGCGCAGTTGATCGACAACAACGGCGTGGTGCTGGCCGACGTCAATCGCCCGCGCAAAGAAAGCAACTATCGGCCCGTCAGCGATTTTCTGTTTGGGGCCAATCGCCAGTTCGAAGACCGGCTGTTTCTCAGCCATATGCCCAACGACTCCCTGGGTGTGCTACGCCTGGACGTCGATACCTATGCCTTTGGCAGCCGTTTCCTGCATCGCGCCGAGATCACGCTGCTCAACGGCTTCGCCCGCAGCCTGCTGCTCACCGGGATTCTGCTGGGCCTGTTCTACGTGATGCTCACCCAACCGCTGGTGCGCATTATTCGAGAACTGAGCACACGCAAACAGGCGCGGCTGGACTGCCCTGCGGGGCATGAGCACGATGAAATCGGCGTGCTGGTCAACGTCGCCAACCAGCAATTTGAAAACATGGAAACCGAGATCCAGCAACGGCGCCACGCCGAAGACCGCCTCACGGAGTACCTGGGGCAACTGGAAAATATCGTTTCGGCGCGCACCCTTGAACTCAAGGCCAGCAACCAACGCTTGAGCCAGTCCAACGATGAGCTGGAGGCGGCGAAAATGACGGCGTTGGGCATGGCCCAGGCGCGGGCGGCATTCCTGGCCAATATGAGCCATGAAATCCGCACGCCACTCAATGGGCTGCTGGGCATGATTGCCCTGTCACTGGACAGCCCGCTGACCGCCGAACAGCGCCAGCAACTGTCCATTGCCCATGACTCAGGTAAAGTGCTGGTGGAGTTGCTCAACGATATCCTCGACCTGTCCAAATTCGACGCAGGGCAACTGGAGCTGGAGCATATCCCGTTCGACCTGGGCTCCCTGGTGGAGGACACCGCCAACCTGCTGTCGCAAAACGCTGCGCCGAGTGTGGAGCTGACCTGCCTGATCGACCCGCAATTTCCCGCCCAGGTGATCGGCGACCCAACCCGTGTGCGGCAAATCGTCAGCAACTTGCTCTCCAATGCCTTGAAGTTCACCCGCTTTGGCCGCGTCGACGTGCGCCTGCGCGCCTCGGCAGGCCGGGTCAGCATCGAAGTGTGCGACACCGGCATTGGCATCGCCCAGGAAGCCCAGGTGAAAATTTTCCAACCGTTCCCCCAGGCCGGCGCTGGCATCACCCGCCAGTTTGGTGGAACGGGATTGGGCCTGGCGTTGACCCATAACCTGTGCGAAGCGATGCAAGGTCGCTTGAGTATCAGCTCGGAGGTGGGCTTTGGCAGCCAGTTCTGCGCCGACCTCCCACTGCCTGCGCATTTGCCTGCCACACGCTATGCGCCGCTCACCGGCGAGGTGGTCGCCATCACCAACGCCGGCGGCGGGCTGACGGAGCTGCTCACCACCCTGCTGCCCTCTTGGGGGCTGACGCCGCGCTGCTATTCCCAGGACGATGATCTGAGCGGGCTGGCGCCGGACCTGTTGATCACCGACTGCCCTGAATGCCTGTTCCGCTTGCGCCCGGGCATCAGCGCGCCGATTCTGCTGGTCACCGCCTACGGCAACTTTTTGCCCAGCGCTGAAGTCGCGGCCCTGGCGCCGCTGCAGCAACAAGCCCGCCCGTTGAGCCGCAACGCGCTGTACCAGATCCTGCAACGCAACCTGCGCAGCGACGCGCAACTGGTCCTCGATCCGGTGCAGATAGAAGCCGCACCGCTTGCGCACCGCGCGCGCATCCTGCTGGTGGAGGACAACGCGGTCAACCAACTGGTGGCCAAGGGCATGCTCAGCAAGCTCGGGTGCGAGGTGATCGTCGCGGCCCACGGTGGCGAAGCCCTCAAGCTGCTGGAGGATCAGCGCTTCGATATGGTGCTGATGGACTGCAACATGCCCGTGATGGATGGCTATGAGGCCAGCCGACAAATTCGCCGCAGCGGGCGGTGGCCGGACTTGCCCATCGTGGCCTTGACCGCCAACGCGATGGCCGAAGAACGCGAGCGTTGCCGGGCCGCGGGAATGAACGATTACCTGGCCAAGCCGTTTCGCCGGGAAGAACTCAACGCCTTGCTGGAACTGTGGGTACCGAAGACCACCAGCCTCTGAGGGGTACCCGCAATGCTTAAGTCATTTGAGCAGGGCTTCGATCTCCTGGGTCAAGTCCTGGGGCTTGGTGGTTGGCGCAAAGCGCTTGACCTGCTGGCCATCACGGCCGATGAGGAACTTGGTGAAGTTCCACTTGATGTTCTTGGAACCCAGTAGCCCCGGGGCCTGTTTTTTCAACTGCACGAACAACGGGTGGGCATCACTGCCATTGACGTCGATTTTCTTGAACAGCGGAAAACTGACGCCGAAGTTCAGCTCGCAGAACTCGGATATCGCGCCTTCGTTGCCCGGTTCCTGCTTGCCGAACTGGTTGCAGGGAAAGCCGAGCACCACCAGGCCCTGGTCCTTGTATTGCTGCCAAAGCTGCTCGAGGCCCTTGTACTGCGGGGTGAAGCCGCATTTGCTGGCGGTGTTGACCACCAAAATGGCCTTGCCGGCAAAATCGGCCAAGGTCTTTTGTTCACCCTTGATGGTGGTGCAAGGGATGCTCAGCAGGGAGTCGCTCATGGCAATGCCTCAAGTCAGGGAAAGAAGAACCTTATTTGTAGGAGCGAGCTTGCTCGCGAAAAACTATCAGGCGCCGCGTTCATTCAGGAAACCCGCGTTATCGTTGACGTTTTTCGCGAGCAAGCTCGCTCCTACAGGAACTATGCAAGCCTAGCGCGGCACCAGCTCCAGGCATACCGAGTTGATGCAGTAGCGCAGGCCCGTCGGCGCAGGGCCGTCCGGGAACACATGCCCCAGGTGTGCGTCACACTTGGCGCAGGTGACTTCGGTACGAATCATGCCGTGGCTGACATCGCGGATCTCGACCATCGCGCTGTCGGCAATCGGCTCATAGAAGCTGGGCCAGCCGCAGCCGGAATCAAACTTGGCCCTGGAATCGAACAGCGGCTCGTTGCAGCAGATGCAGAGGTACACGCCGTCGGTCGTGGTGGCGTTGTACTTGCCGCTGAACGGTCGCTCGGTACCCTTGAGACGGCACACGTTGTACTGCTCCGGATCGAGCATCGCCTTCCATTCATCTACAGTTTTCTGCAACTTGTCCATCGGTACACCTCGGCAACTGAAAAACCCTGATCTGTGTCTTTTCCATGGATCAGGCGGCACGTATGATTGCGCCTCTTCAAAACGCCAGTCTGGCACCCGCGCCATCGGCATTCAAACGTATTTATGGGTGCGGGCTGTGCAGGCTTCACCCTACGGTAGTGCCTACGCCGTCGGGATCGTTCATTTTCAGGATCACATCGCCATGCAGGTCAGCAAATCGAACAAGCTCGCCAACGTCTGCTATGACATTCGCGGCCCGGTGCTCAAGCACGCCAAACGCCTGGAAGAGGAAGGCCATCGCATCCTCAAGCTGAACATTGGCAACCCGGCACCGTTTGGTTTCGAAGCGCCGGATGAAATCCTCCAGGATGTGATCCGCAACCTGCCGACCGCCCAGGGCTACAGCGATTCCAAAGGCCTGTTCAGCGCGCGCAAGGCGGTGATGCAGTACTACCAGCAGAAGCAGGTCGAAGGTGTCGGCATCGAGGACATCTACCTGGGCAACGGTGTGTCCGAGCTGATCGTGATGTCCATGCAGGCATTGCTCAACAACGGCGATGAAGTCCTGGTGCCAGCACCGGATTACCCGCTGTGGACCGCCGCCGTGACCCTGGCGGGCGGCCACCCGGTGCATTACCTGTGTGATGAGGGCGCCGACTGGTTCCCGGACCTGGCCGACATCAAGGCCAAGATCACTCCCAATACCAAGGCCCTGGTGATCATCAACCCGAACAACCCCACCGGCGCCGTGTACTCCAGGGAAGTGTTGCTGGGCATGCTGGAACTGGCGCGCCAGCACAACCTGGTGGTGTTCTCCGACGAGATCTACGACAAGATCCTCTACGATGACGCCGTGCATATCTGCACCGCCTCCCTGGCTCCGGACCTGCTGTGCCTGACCTTCAATGGCCTGTCCAAGTCCTACCGCGTGGCGGGCTTCCGCTCCGGCTGGATCGCCATCTCCGGGCCCAAGCACAATGCGCAAAGCTACATTGAAGGCATCGACATGCTGGCCAACATGCGCCTGTGCGCCAACGTACCGAGCCAGCACGCGATCCAGACAGCCCTGGGCGGGTACCAGAGCATCAATGACCTGGTCTTGCCTCAAGGCCGCCTGCTGGAGCAGCGTAACCGCACCTGGGAGTTGCTCAACGCTATCCCGGGTGTGAGCTGTGTGAAGCCCATGGGTGCGCTCTATGCGTTCCCGCGGATCGACCCGAAAGTCTGCCCGATCCTCAACGATGAGAAGTTCGTGCTCGACCTGCTGCTGTCGGAAAAGCTGCTGGTCGTGCAAGGTACCGCCTTCAACTGGCCGTGGCCGGATCACTTTCGCGTAGTGACCTTGCCACGCGTGGATGACCTGGAAATGGCCATTGGTCGCATCGGCAACTTCCTGAAGTCCTATCGCCAGTAAGGCCATTGACGCTGTACGACTCACTTGGGGTCGTACAGCGATTATCTGGCAACACTTCTGCGTCACTTACTTGCGGTTGTACTTCATTTAGCCTCTGCCGATGACGTACCCCCTATAATCACGGGGCGGCGAGGTAGCATCGGGTTGATCAAGGCTGACAATACAGGTCGGAAAATCCCTTCAAGGCCCTACGCCCGAGGCGTAGGACACAGTTTGAAATAGTCCCCCGGTTGAATCACCCCATGCCGCACCTTATATACCCCGCAGTGAGCGACATATTAAGCATGAGGAGAATTCTACAACCATGATGCGCATCCTGCTGTTCTTGGCCACTAACCTGGCGGTCGTACTGATTGCCAGCGTCACCCTGAGCCTTTTTGGCTTCAACGGGTTCATGGCGGCCAATGGGGTTGATCTGAACCTCAATCAGCTGCTTATTTTCTGTGCGGTCTTTGGTTTTGCCGGTTCGCTGTTCTCGCTGTTCATCTCCAAGTGGATGGCGAAGATGAGCACCAGCACCCAGATCATCACTCAACCCCGCACTCGCCATGAACAATGGCTGATGCAAACCGTGGAGCAGTTGTCTCAAGAAGCCGGCATCAAAATGCCCGAAGTGGGGATCTTTCCGGCTTACGAGGCTAACGCCTTTGCGACCGGCTGGAACAAGAACGACGCGCTGGTGGCCGTGAGCCAGGGCCTGCTGGAGCGGTTTTCGCCCGACGAAGTCAAGGCGGTGCTGGCCCACGAGATCGGTCACGTGGCCAACGGCGACATGGTCACCCTGGCGCTGGTACAGGGCGTGGTGAACACCTTCGTGATGTTCTTCGCGCGGATCATCGGCAACTTCGTCGACAAGGTCATCTTCAAGAACGAAGAAGGCCGCGGCATTGCCTACTTCGTGGCGACCATTTTCGCCGAGTTGGTCCTGGGCTTCCTGGCCAGCGCCATCGTGATGTGGTTCTCGCGCAAACGCGAGTTCCGCGCCGACGAAGCTGGCGCACGCCTGGCGGGCACCAGCGCCATGATCGGCGCACTGCAACGCTTGCGCTCCGAACAGGGCCTGCCGGTACATATGCCCGACAGCCTGACCGCGTTCGGCATCAACGGCGGCATCAAGCGGGGCCTGGCTCGCCTGTTCATGAGCCACCCGCCGCTGGAAGAGCGGATTGACGCATTGCGTCGCCGCGGCTGATAGCCGGATGACTCGACAAGGGGCGATCTGATCGCCCCTTTTTTGTGCCCGCTGATTTCACCGCTCTCTGTAGGAGCGAGCTTGCTCGCGAAAAACTCGCAGGCGCCGCGTTCATTCAGCAAGCACGCGTTATCGTTGACGTCTTTCGCGAGCAAGAACTAGGCGTCCCCCTCGCTCCTACAAAAGAAAAAGCCCTTTTAGCGCCTGGCCAGCCGATAAGCACGCTCTTCAAGGCGAGTAACACCGTCCTGCACGAACTTCCAGCTCTCCCCCAGGATGTCCCGCTCCTCCAGCCGCTCCAACGCCCAATGCGGTCCCAGCAGCACCTGCACTTCCTCGTCCGAAACAGCAAAGGGTGGGCCGGCCTTCTGCGCCTGGTCGTAATCGAGAGTAATCAGCAACCCCTGGCAGCCTGACGGCAGCAAGGCATTCAGGTGCTCGGCGTATTGCGCACGCATCAGCGGCGGCAATGCGATCAACGCGGCGCGATCATATACGCCGCGGCAACCGACCAGCGCCTGCGCATCCAGGCTGAAGAAATCGCCACACCACAGTTCGATCAGGCCCGCCTGGTAGACCTTGAAGGCGCCCTTATGACTGACGTGCGGCACAAGCCCCTGCTCGCTGAAGAACGCCTCAACCGCCTGCTCCGACAGCTCCACGCCCATTACCGGGTACCCCTGGCTCTCGAGCCATACCAAGTCCAGGCTTTTGCCACACAACGGCACCAGCACCTTTGCCCTCTCGGGCAACCCCAGCAAGGGCCAGTGCCGTAGCAAGTAGGGATTGACCTCGCGCTGATGGAAACCGATCTGATTGCTCGCCCAGCGGTCCTGCCAAAATTCAGGCTGCATGAATCACTCCGAAAATTCGATCAAAAGACGCTAAAACTTATATTAGATTTAGATCAATGATCTGATTGAAGATGGCTCCATCTTAACTCTCAGGACCCTGCTCATGCTCCCCAGCCTGTTTATCTCCCACGGCTCGCCCATGCTGGCCTTGCAACCCGGCGCCAGTGGCCCCGCGCTACAGCGCCTGGCTGCCGAGCTGCCACGGCCCAAAGCCATTGTGGTGGTATCGGCGCACTGGGAAAGCCCGGAACTGCTAGTCAGCGGCAGTGCTGCACCCGAAACCTGGCACGACTTCGGCGGCTTCCCTCGCGAGCTGTTTGCGGTGCAATACCCAGCGCCGGGTGACCCACAACTGGCCAGTAAGATCGTCGAGCTGCTGCACGCCGACGGTCTGGCTGCCAGCATTGATGAACATCGGCCCTTCGACCATGGCACTTGGGTCCCGCTGTCGCTGATGTACCCAGCAGCGGACATCCCGGTGGTGCAAGTCTCGCTGCCCAGCCGCCTGGGCCCCGCCCTGCAAACCCGCGTGGGGCATGCGCTCGCCAGCCTGCGCGAACAGGGTGTGCTGCTGATTGGCTCCGGCAGCATCACCCATAACCTGGGCGAACTGGACTGGCGCGCAGGGCCGGAAACGATCACCCCGTGGGCGCGGGCGTTTCGCAACTGGGTGGTCGACAGACTGGCGGCCAATGACGACGCCGCCTTGCATGACTATCGCCGCCAGGCGCCCCATGCCGTGCGCAGCCATCCCAGCGATGAGCATTTGCTGCCGCTGTACTTTGCGCGGGGTGCCGGGGGTGACTTCAGTGTGGCGCACCAGGGCTTCACTCTGGGCGCCCTTGGCATGGATATCTATCGTTTTGGCTGACACCGTTACCCCTGTGGGAGCTGGCTTGCCTGCGATAGCAGTCACAGACTGGCTTGCTGACTTACCGCTATCGCAGGGCAAGCCAGCTCCCACAGTTGATCGCATCGGAGACTAAAACATCAGGCAAAAAAAATCCCCGAACCAGTCGGGGATTTTTTATGTGCGATCAATCAGCCCAAGGGCGGATCAATCTTCGCGGTAGCGACGCAGCTTGAGCTGCTTACCGGCAACGCGAGTGTCTTTGAGCTTGGCCAGCAGTTTTTCCAGGCCGTCTTCCGGCAGCTCCACCAGGGAGAAGCTGTCACGCACCTGGATGCGACCGATGGCTTCACGTGCCAGGCCACCCTCGTTGAGGATAGCGCCCAGCAGGTTCTTGGCAGCGATACCATCACGCGCACCCAGCGCGGTACGGCAACGAGCACGGCCTTCAGCCAATGGCACTGGAGCGCGACGCTCGCGGTCACCACGGTCTGGACGGTCACCGGAACGCTCTGGACGATCACCGCGTGGCGCGCTGTTCGGAACCAGTGGACGTTCTTTTTCGATGGCTGCCAGGGTCAGGGCCTGACCATTGGTAGCTTTGCGCAGCAGAGCTGCAGCCAGGGCACGCGGGGTGCAACCGATATCGGCGGTCAGGCGGTCCAGCAGGTCGCCGTGGGTCGATTCAGCGTCAGCCACCAGTGGCGCCAGGCTGTTGGTCAGTTTCTTGATGCGTGCATCGAGAACGGCCTGGGCATCCGGCAGGCGGACTTCGGCAACTTTCTGGCCGGTAACACGCTCGATCACTTGCAGCATGCGGCGCTCACGCGGAGTCACCAGCAGCAATGCACGACCTTCGCGACCGGCACGGCCGGTACGGCCGATACGGTGAACGTAGGACTCTGGATCGTAAGGCATGTCAACGTTGAACACGTGGGTGATACGTGGAACGTCGAGACCACGGGCGGCAACGTCGGTCGCCACAACGATGTCCAGACGGCCATCCTTGAGGGAGTCGATCACGCGCTCACGCTGGTTCTGGGCAATGTCACCGTTCAGCGCAGCGGCTTTGTAGCCTTTGGCTTCCAGGGCGCTGGCCAGGTCCAGGGTCGCTTGCTTGGTGCGCACGAACATGATCAGGGCGTCGAAGTCTTCGACTTCCAGCAGGCTCAATACAGCCGAGGTCTTCTGGTCAGCGTGAACCAACAGGTGAGCCTGTTCGATCGCGGTAACGGTCTGGGTCTTGGTCTGGATCTTCACGTGCTCCGGATCGCGCAGGTGGCGTTCGGCAATGGCACGGATGGACTGCGGCAGGGTAGCCGAAAACAACACGGTCTGACGGGTCGCGGGCAGTGCCTTGAAGATGACTTCCAGGTCATCCATGAAGCCCAGCTTCAACATTTCGTCAGCTTCGTCCAGAACCAGGTGGTTCACGGTCGACAGGACTTTTTCGTCACGACGCAGGTGGTCGCACAGACGGCCCGGAGTGGCGACAACGATCTGTGCGCCATTACGGATTGCCTTGAGTTGTGGGCCCATAGGCGCGCCGCCGTAAACGGCCACAACAGTTACACCCGGCATTTGCTTGGCGTAGGTTTCAAAGGCGGTTGCTACTTGCAGCGCCAACTCACGGGTTGGCGCCAGGATCAGGGCTTGCGGCTCGCGCTTGGCAGGATCGATGCAGTGCAGAATAGGCAGGGCGAACGCGGCGGTTTTACCGGTACCGGTTTGCGCCTGGCCAATCATGTCCTTACCGGCCATGATGATCGGGATCGATTGCTGCTGAATCGCCGAAGGTTCTTCGTAGCCGGTCGCTGCGACGGCTGCAAGAATATTCGGGTTAAGATTAAAAGCGGCGAAGCCGCCGGTTTCCTGGGTCATGGGTCTGCCTCTAAGTGCATCCGCAAAGACCCATGCTCCAAAGCTGCGCATGCCGTGTTGAGACTCAAGAGTCGCCCTGGCTGCTTTGTCGGCGGGGATTTGCGAAAACGAATGAATGAAAAAGATTCGTCAAGGAAGAGTCCGCTGTGCGGACGTGCAGCCGAAGCTGACTTCGGGGAATTGCGCTACCTAAACGCGGCCCGGTTAAAGGCCGGCGCGCACTATACCGGAAATAGCTGAAAAAGGGAGCTTTTTTTATCGCCAGGCACCGATAAACCGCGCTGCGTCACGCGCTTTGCAGATCCGTGCGCCAGGGTCTATTTTTCAAAGGCCCGGCCCTGTTGGTCATCGAGCTTAAACGGTTCACCCACCCATTGAGACCCTTTGGTCTGAAACCCTACCCGCGCCCCGAGGGCACACCCCATGAATCAAGCCAGCAGTAGCCGTGTCAGCCGCGCACTTGAGGGTCATGTTCTATTGCTGGGCCTGGACCGTGTGGCCAAGCGCAACGCCTTCGACCTGGATTTGCTCAATGCGCTGAGCCTGGCCTATGGCGAATTTGATCGAAACGATGACGCACGGGTGGCCGTGGTGTTTGCCCATGGCGACCACTTCACGGCCGGGCTGGACCTGGCCAATGTCAGCAGCGTGATGGCGGGTGGCTGGCAACCGCCGCTGGGAGGGTGCGACCCGTGGGGGGTGTTTGCCGGCCCACGCGTGAGCAAGCCGGTGATCGTCGCGGCGCAGGGGTACTGCCTGACCATTGGTATCGAGTTGATGCTGGCGGCGGATATCAACCTCTGCGCCAGCAATACCCGCTTTGCCCAGATGGAGGTGCAACGCGGGATCTTTCCGTTTGGCGGCGCGACATTGCGCTTTCATCAGATTGCCGGCTGGGGCAATGCAATGCGCTGGCTACTCACCGGCGACGAATTCGATGCCCATGAAGCTCTGCGCCTGGGATTGGTGCAGGAAGTAATGGCCAGTGAAGACCTATTGCCCCGCGCCCTTGAATTGGCCAACCGCATTGCGCGCCAGGCGCCGCTGGGTGTGCAGGCCACGTTGATGTCGGCGCGGCTGGCGCGTATGGAGGGTGAGGCCGTCGCAGCCGCCGCGCTGCCGCCTATGGTGGATAAACTGCTCAACAGTGAGGATGCCAAGGAGGGTGTTCGGGCGATGATCGAGAAGCGGCCGGGGGTGTTCAAGGGGATTTGAACGAACTGAATTAGCGGTCGGCAGTGAGGGCCTCTTCGCGGGCAAGCCCGCTCCCACAGTTGAATTGCATTCTCTGTTGAAATGCAATCCCCTGTGGGAGCGGGCTTGCCCGCGAAAGCGTCCGAACTGGCAACTAAGTTGCCGGCCGAATCGCCTTGATCAACGGCTGCAACGAGTACCCCAATCGCGGCGCCAAGGCTTCGGCGCGGGCGGACAGGGCATCCAGGTCCAGTACCTGATCCAGCTCCGAAGGCACCAATAGAATCACATTGCCCTCCTTCACCGGCAGCTCCCAGTAATGCCGGTGGTACAACCCACGCAGCAACGCCGCCCCCAACGGCTTGCCATCATCGGTGGCCCACTGGTTGATCACCAGCCAGCCGCCGGGGTTGAGTTTCTTCTGACAGTTTTCCAGGAAGGTCCAGGCCAGATGCCCCACGCCCGGGCCGACATCGGTGTAGAGGTCGACGAAAATCAGATCGGCCGATTCGGCACTGTCGAGCAATTGCAACGCGTCACCAATGCGGATGTACAAGCGCGGGTCGTCATCCAGCCCAAGATATTCGATGGCCAGGCGCGGCACATCAGGGCGCAGCTCAATGGCTTCGACATCTTCCAGCGCCAGGAACTTGAGGCACGCCTGGGTCAACGTGCCCGCGCCCAGACCCAGGAACAACGCACTTTCCGCCTGCTCATGGCACAACGCGCCGATCAGCATCGCGCGGGTGTAGTCGTACTCCAGCCAGCTCGGATCAGCGGTGAACACACAGCTTTGCTCGATGGCGTCGCCAAATTCGAGAAAACGGTAATCGGCCACTTCAAGCACACGGATCATGCCGAATTCATCATGGACTTCGGCCAGCAGGCGCTCGACACGCTCCTCGCTCATCACTACTCCTAAAAGGGTCTACCGCACGACAAAGGCGCGATTGTCGGCCAAGCGGCAGCCACAGGTCACGCACTAATTGCTGCTAACATTGACGCCCCAACATCCACCCACAAACGAGTTCATGATGAGCCAACCCTGGAGCCCCGATAGCTGGCGAGCCCTGCCGATCCAGCAGCAACCCCAATACCCGGACGCTGCACACTTGCTGCAAGTGGAGCAAAGCCTGGCGAGCTACCCGCCTCTGGTGTTTGCCGGGGAAGCCCGCGAATTGCGCCGTCAGTTTGCCGAAGTGACCCAGGGTCGGGCATTCTTGCTGCAAGGCGGGGATTGCGCCGAAAGCTTTGCCGAGTTTTCCGCCGCGAAGATTCGCGACACCTTCAAGGTGCTGCTGCAGATGGCTATTGTCATGACCTTCGCCGCCGGTTGCCCGGTGGTGAAAGTCGGGCGCATGGCCGGCCAGTTCGCCAAGCCACGTTCGGCCAACGATGAAACCATCGACGGCATCACCCTGCCCGCCTATCGTGGCGATATCGTCAACGGCATCGGCTTCGATGAAAAAAGCCGCGTGCCAGACCCGGACCGCCTGTTGCAGTCCTACCACCAGTCCACCGCCACCCTCAACCTGCTGCGCGCCTTTGCCCAGGGCGGTTTTGCCGACCTGCACCAAGTGCACAAGTGGAACCTGGATTTCATCGCCAACTCCGCCCTCGCTGAAAAGTACAGCCAACTGGCCGACCGCATCGACGAAACCCTGGCTTTCATGCGCGCTTGTGGCATGGACAGCTCTCCACAATTGCGCGAAACCAGCTTCTTCACCGCCCACGAAGCGTTGCTGCTCAACTATGAACAAGCCTTCGTGCGCCGCGACAGCCTGACCAACGACTACTACGACTGCTCGGCGCATATGTTGTGGATCGGCGACCGCACCCGTCAGTTGGACGGCGCCCATGTCGAGTTCCTGCGCGGGGTGAACAACCCGATCGGCGTGAAAGTCGGACCGAGCATGAACCCGGACGACCTGATCCGCCTGATCGACATCCTCAACCCGGATAACGACCCCGGCCGCCTCAACCTCATCGCCCGCATGGGTGCAGGCAAGGTCGGCGACCATTTGCCCAACCTGATCGGCGCCGTGCAGCGCGAGGGCAAGCAAGTGCTGTGGAGCTGCGACCCGATGCACGGCAATACCATCAAGGCCAGCAGCGGCTACAAGACCCGCGACTTTGCGCAGATCCTTGGCGAAGTGAAGGATTTCTTCCAGGTGCACCAGGCAGAAGGCAGCTATGCCGGCGGGATCCATATCGAGATGACCGGGCAGAACGTCACCGAATGCATCGGCGGCGCACGGCCGATCACCGAAGACGGCCTGTCAGACCGCTACCACACCCATTGCGACCCCCGGATGAATGCTGATCAGTCGCTGGAGCTGGCGTTCCTGATTGCCGAGACCTTGAAACAGGTCAAACGCTGACGCTTTATCGACTGGGATGACGCCATCGCGGGCAAGCCCGGCTCCCACATTTGAACGCGTTTCTCTGTGGGAGCCGGGCTTGCCCGCGATAGGGCCTTAAAGGCTGACATCCCAGTTAAGCATCGCAGCCCTCAATCGGGCAGCACTGGGTCGCTGGCAATTGAGCTGGACCTGTTCCAGCCCTAGCCAGTCGGCCATTTTGCGCAGGTTCAGCGCCAGCGCCAGCATGCCTTCCTCATCCAGCCCCGGCTCTTCCTCATGTACGGCATGCACGGCCAGGCGCCCATGGGCACGCTCGGCCCGCAGGTCGACGCGCGCGGCAATGCGTTCGTTGTGGAGAAACGGCAACACGTAATAGCCATACACGCGTTTTTCTTGCGGGGTGTAGATCTCCAGCCGATAGCGAAAGTCGAACAAACGCTCAGTGCGGCTGCGCTCCCATATCAGCGAATCGAACGGCGACAACAATGCACTGGCCGGCACTGTGCGCGGCAGTTTCGGCGCCGCTGGGCAGTACGCTGGTTGTTTCCAGCCCCGCACCTGGCACGCCAGCAGTTGCCCATCCTCGACCAGCTCGGCCAAGCGGTTGCGGCTGTCGGCGGGGTCGAGGCGATAGTAATCGCGCAGGTCCTTTTCGGTGGCGACACCCAGCGCCGTCGCACTGTGCAACAGCAAGCCGCGCTGCGCTTGACCCTCGCTCATGGAAACCTTGAGCACCTCGGCAGGAATAACGCGCTCGGGCAAATCATACAGCCGCTCAAATCCTCGACGACCGGCACCCGTGACCAAGCCAGCGGCGAACAGCCATTCCAGCGCGTGCTTTTCATCACTCCAATCCCACCAGGGCCCGGCACGCTCCTCGCGGGTCGACAAGCTACCCGCCCCCAAGGCGCCCTGCTGTTCGACGGTGCGCAACACGCGCTGAATCGTCGCCTGCTGTTCACGGCCAAAACGTGCCATTTGCGCATAAATCCCCCGCCCTTGCCGGGCACGCTCCATGCGCCAACCCATCAACGGATACAGCGCCATGGGCAGCAGCGACGCCTCATGCCCCCAGTATTCGAACAGTGAGCGTCGCCGCCCCTGGCTCCAGGCGGCCTGCTCAAGGATCGACGGGGAATAAGAACCAAGGCGGGAAAACACCGGCAGATAGTGGGAACGCACCAGCGCATTGACCGAGTCGATCTGTAAAACGCCCAGGCGTTCGATCAGGCGGTTGAGGTGCGCGGCCTTTATCTGTGCAGGCGCCTGGCGCCCGGAAAACCCCTGGGCCGCCAGCGCCATCCGTCGAGCTTGCTTGAGTGAAAAACACAGGGCGGCGGGCATGGCAATCTCCATAGAAGCTCGCCCCCTACCCTACTGCATCCTGGCTTATTTGCGCAGCGGATCTTCCCAGAAATGCCGGTGGCTTTCCTGCGCGACATCGGCGCGGTTGAGCCCGATGTCCTTGAGTGCTTCATCGCTCAAGGTCGCCAACATCTGGCGCTCCTGGTGCAACAGCTGCCAACGCGCGAATGTGTGAAACAACCCGGCAAACGGCCATTTATCCGTCGATATGAAACCTTTTTGACCTTTCATCTTCTCGCCCTCCAGTGGGGATGACGACAGTGTGTGCCGGGCATTATGATCAATCCAACGAATGTTTCTTATGCAATACATCTCGGAGATTGATCAATTGTCCGCCTATCCCAGCATCGACACAGACGTGCTTCGCACCTTCGTCGCCATTGCCGACCAGGGCGGTTTCACCCGCGCCGGCGAGCAGGTCAACCGCACTCAATCGGCGGTCAGCATGCAGATGAAACGCCTGGAAGAAGACGTGCTGCAGCGCAAACTGTTCGAGCGCGATGGCCGCCAGGTACGGCTCACGCCCGAAGGCCAGGTGCTGTTGGGTTATGCGCGGCGCATCCTGAAATTGCACAGCGAAGTGTTCAATACCCTGCGCGAGCCGCATATGGTGGGGTTGGTGCGCATTGGCACGCCGGATGACTACGTGATGCGTTTTCTGCCAGGGATCCTCAAGCAGTTTTCCAAAGCCTACCCACTGATCCAGATCGAAATGCACTGCGAAGCATCGACCGTATTGATGCAACGGCGCGACCTGGCGTTGACCGTGATCAGCCGCGAGCCCGGCAATGATCTGGGTGAGTTATTGCGTACCGAACGCATGGTGTGGGCAGCCTCACCGTGCTTTTGTGTGGAGGAGCACGATGCCCTGCCCCTGGCGGTGTCCGGCGACGAGTGCCTGTACACTCATTGGGCACGTGCCGCATTGGACGCGGCCGGACGAGATTATCGCCTGGCCTATCACAGCTCTAACGGAGCAGCGATCCTGGCAGTGGTCAGCGCGGGACTGGCGGCGATGGTCAGCATGGAAAGCCTGGTCACCGACGACCTGCGAGTACTCGGCAGCGACGAAGGCTTCCCGCCTTTGCCGTCGATGAACCTGCGCTTGCTGCGTAACCCGCAGATGACCTCGCCGATCACCGAATGCCTGGCGGACTACATCGTCGAAGGCTTCAAACTTTAAAGGTCAGCATCACCGCGCACACCACCAAAAAGCCACAGAAGAGGCCGCGCAACAGACGTTCCGGCAAGGCATGCGCCACTTTCACGCCCCAACTGATACTCAGCAGGCCCCCCACCGCCAGCGGCAGGCCGATCATCCAGTCCACCTCGTGGTGCCAGGCATAGGTGACCAGGGTCACACCGGTGCTGGGCAACGCCAAGGCCAACGACAAGCCTTGGGCGACCACTTGAGTAGTGCCGAAGACGCTGGTGAGTACCGGCGTGGCGACCACCGCGCCGCCGACCCCGAACAACCCGCCCATGGAACCGGATGCCGCGCCCAAGACGCCAAGCCAAGGCCAGGAATAACGCATTTGCGTGGTGGGCGGCGCGTTGCGAGTGAACATGCGCAATAGGTTGTAGGCCGACAACGCCACCAGGAAAACAATAAAGCCGATGCGCATTGCCCCGGCATCCAGCCCCACCGCCCAGATCGACCCCAGCCACGCAAAGCAGAAGCCCATCGCGCCCAGCGGCAAGGCGTGGCGTAATTCGATGCGATTACGCTGGTGATAGCGCCACAGGGCGAGCATCACATTGGGCACCACCATGACCAGCGCGGTGCCTTGGGCAATTTGCTGATCCAGGCCGAACAGCACGCCGAGCACTGGGATAGCAATCAGCCCACCGCCAATACCAAACAGCCCGCCCACCGTACCCAAAGCCGCGCCCAATAGCAGGTACATCACTAGATCCAACACCGCTCACACCTCCGAAATCCCAAGATTGGCATGCTACGCAGTCCACTCTGGCGTGGAAACGCACAGCAACGCACAATGGCTGTGCCAATCTCGCACAAGCGCTCGCCTATGAACCCCAATACTCTGACCGATCAACTGAGCCTGTTTCTCGATGTGATGGAAACCGGCAGCTTTTCCGCTGCCGCACGACGTCATCCACTGACGCCCTCGGCAGTAGCGCGTCGAATCGACAGCCTGGAAGGTTCAGTGGGTAGCCGCCTGTTCCAGCGCAGCACCCACGCGGTAGTGCCTACACCTGCCGGCTTGGCCTTTGCCGAACGCGCGCGGCGGATTGTCAGTGAACTGCAATTGGCGCGGGCCGAAGCGGTGTCCCTGAGCCATGCGCCGGAAGGGTTGATCCGGGTAGATGCACCGGCAGCGTTTGGTCGCCGCCACCTGGCGCCGGTGATCGCGGACTTCTTGAACGTGTATCCAGGGCTGGATGTGCACCTGCACTTGATCGACAGCTTTGTCGATATGCAAGGCGCACACCTTGGCAAGGTAGACCTGGTGCTGCGCGCCGGGCATATCGTCGACACTCGTCGGATCGCTACACCCCTGGCGAGCATCGTGCGCATTGCCTGTGCCAGCCCGACCTATCTGAAAACCCGCGGCACACCCACCCATCCTCGGGAACTGAGCGAGCATGACGGCCTCGATTGGGATGGCCTGGCACCGATGTTCGCCTGGCGCTTTGAAATGGACGGGCGCCGCACGACCTATCGCCCCCGGCGCATCCGCATGAGCGCCAATAACGCCGAGGCGCTGCTTTCGGGCGCACTGGCCGGGCTGGGCATCGCGCACCTGCCGACCTGGTTGGCCAGTGAATATCTGGTGCGTGGAGAACTGTTGCCGCTGTTTTGTGAAAACGGCTTGCCCAGCCCCGAAACCGCCGGCATTTACGCGCTGCGCCTCGAACAACAGCCCAACGCACGTAGCCGATTATTGCTCGAATACCTCAAATCCCGTTTCAGCCCGGTGCCGCCCTGGGATCAGGCATTGCAAAGCGGCCTGGTCTGACCACTTGGATAGAATTATCTGGCGCATTAAAGATTCGCCCGCTAGATTCCAGCACAGACACGTTTTTTCGAGGCACCACAATGAGTAAAAACCCTGACCCCTGCCAATCCCTGCTGCTGGATAACCAGTTGTGCTTCGCCCTGCACTCCACCTCGCTGCTGATGACCAAGGTCTACAAGCCCCTGCTCCAAGCCCTGGGCCTGACTTACCCGCAATACCTGGCCATGATGGTGCTGTGGGAAGAGGATGGATTGACCGTCGGCGAAATCAGCAGCCGCCTGCTGACCGACCCTGGCTCGCTGACGCCGCTGCTCAAGCGTCTGGAAGCTGAGGGCCTGCTCAGCCGCACCCGCAGCCGCGAAGATGAGCGGGTGGTCGTAGTGGAACTGACGGACGCCGGCCGCGCGTTGCGAGGGAAGGCCATGGATGTTCCCCAATGCATCCTCGGCGCCAGCGGGTTGGACATCGAACAACTGCGCACGCTGCAAAACGATCTGCTGGCGCTGAGAGGCAACCTTCAAGACAGCCTGTAATACCGCCCGGAGCCATCACTCCCCCTCTCCAGTTAAACGGCTCAGATTAGTCCTATAGTCCGAGCCGTATTGCTCACGTCATAAAGCACTTTCTTCTTACAACCTAAGCGCGGCAGTCGGAAAAATTCGGCTTTTTAAAATTTAACTTGCGCGCAAAATATTAGCGGAATATATTCGCTACAAATTACTTAGCGCGCAAATATTTTGCGCAAATCAACCGCGAGGAAAATCCCATGCAAACTCTCTATACCGCCGTAGCCACTGCCACCGGCGGCCGTGATGGCCGTGCTGTTTCCAGCGACAACATCCTTGACGTCAAACTGTCCACCCCGAAGGAATTGGGCGGCGCCGGTGGCCAGGCCACCAACCCTGAACAACTGTTCGCTGCCGGCTACTCGGCCTGCTTTATCGGTGCCCTGAAATTCGTCGCCAGCCAGACCCAACGCAATATCCCGGATGACGTATCGATCACTGCCCATGTAGGCATCGGGCAGATCCCCGGCGGTTTCGGCCTGGACATCGACCTGCACATCAGCCTGCCGGGCCTGGCCCAGGACGATGCGCAAAGCCTGGTCGACGCCGCCCACCAAGTCTGCCCGTACTCCAACGCTACTCGCGGCAACGTTGATGTGCGCCTGCACGTAGCCGTGTAACGACCACTACCACCCCCAGGAGGAAACATGAAAAAGATCGGCAAAATGCTCACCGGCACCCTGCTTGCCCTGTCTATCACCAGCGCCTTCGCCGCTAACGGTGATATCGAGCACAACACCCAGGCCTTCCTGGATGTATTGAATTCGGGTACCGGCAAGCCGCTGGAACAACTGACGCCCCAAGAGGCGCGCGCGGTGCTGACTGGCGCCCAGGCCGGGGTGAAGCTGACCCTGCCCAAGACGGATGTGAGCCAGAAGACCATTCAAGTCGACGGCCAGCCACTTGACCTGACCATCGTGCGACCGGCCGGGGTCAAGGGCACTTTGCCGGTGTTTATGTTTTTCCACGGGGGCGGCTGGGTGCTAGGGGATTACCCGACCCATGAACGCCTGGTACGTGATCTGGTAGTGGGCTCGGGGGCGGTCGCGGTATTCGTCAACTACACGCCATCACCGGAAGCGCATTACCCAGTGGCGATCAACCAGGCCTACGGTGCAACCAAGTGGGTCGCTGAACACGGCAAGGAGATCAATGTTGATGGCAAACGTCTCGCCGTGGCAGGCAATAGCGTCGGCGGTAATATGGCGGCGGTGGTCAGCCTGATGGCCAAGGATAAGGGCACGCCAGCCATCAAGTTCCAACTTCTACTATGGCCGGTGACGGACGCCAACTTCGACACAGGCTCCTACAACCAGTTTGCTGAGGGGCACTTCCTCACCAAAAACATGATGAAATGGTTCTGGGACAACTACACCACCGATGCCACTCAGCGCGCCGAGATCTATGCTTCACCATTGCGGGCTACAACTGCGCAGCTCAAAGGCTTGCCGCCTGCGCTGGTGCAGACCGCCGAGGCCGACGTGCTGCGTGACGAAGGTGAGGCTTATGCCCGCAAGCTGGATCAGGCCGGTGTACCGGTGACGGCCGTACGCTACAACGGCATGATCCACGACTACGGCTTGCTCAATGTGGTCAGCCAGGTGCCTGCGGTACGTTCGGCCTTACTGCAAGCATCAGATGAGTTGAAACAACACTTGAAGTGATCAAGTAGACGCCCACAAAAAAGCCCGACTCAAGGTCGGGCTTTTTTCGTATCGCCGGGGCCAGAATTACTTCTTGGCGCGACCTTTGTACGAACCACCTTCACGGGTGTCGATCTCGATCAGGTCGTCGATTTCGATGAAATCGGCCACTTGCAGCTCGGTACCGTTGCTCAGCTTGGCAGGCTTCATCACCTTGCCGGAAGTGTCGCCGCGAGCGGAGCCTTCGGTGTAAGCAACCTTACGCACGATGGTGGTCGGCAGCTCTACGGAAACCAGACGCTCTTCGAAGAAGATAGCTTCGCAGACGTCTTCCATGCCTTCTTCAATGAACGGCAGAACGGCTTCGATATCTTCGGCGTTCAGCTCGTACATGGTGTAGTCAGTGGTGTCCATGAACGTGTAGGTGTCGCCGCTGATGAAGGACAGGGTCGCTTCTTTGCGGTCGAGGATCACATCGTCCAGTTTGTCATCGGCGCTGTAGACGATTTCGGTCTTGTAACCGGTCAGCAGGTTCTTCAGCTTGGTCTTCATGATTGCGCTGTTACGACCAGACTTGGTGAACTCAGCTTTCTGAACCAGCCAAGGGTCGTTTTCGAGACGGATCACTGTACCGGGTTTCAGTTCTTTACCAGTTTTCATTGCGTATATCCGAAATTTGGATGGGATTGACAAAAATCAAGGTGGCGTATCATATCCAACTTTCATAAAACTGTACCAGCGCCGTCGCAAGATCGGCCTGCAAGCCTTGTTCCAGACACCAGTTCTGCGCGTGTTGGCTGACCTCGGGCCAATGTTCCAGCAGCATTTTCCAGGACTGTGCCATATCGCCATCAGCGTTCCAGGCTTGCCAGAGCGTGACGACGGCAGCTTTGGCGGCCGGTGAAAGTGCGGCGGTGTACAGTTCCAGGAAAGCATCGAGCTTGTCCAGGTGGATGTCTTCGTCCTGGCGGTAGATGTGCCACAGCAATGGCCTCCCCGCCCACTGGGCACGCACGAACGAGTCTTCGCCACGTACGGCGTTGAATTCGCAGCACCATAGCAATCGGTCATATTGCTCCTGACGCACGAATGCAATGACCTGAACGGTCAGCGTGCCGCGCACCCGAATGTCTCCCGCCGACAAACTGCTCACCCCCAGCCAGCGTTGCACATCCCCCAGAATGCGCCCTTCCGGCACCAGCAAGTGCGTCCCACGTCCATCGGCTGCCAATACGTTCAGCCAGCCGGCCAACCCGTCATTCTCATAGGCAAACAGCGACATCAAACGCGCGCCGGCCGTCGGAGCAACGCCCAGGCTTTGCAGGAACTGTCGCTGCGCAACATCATCCCGCTGAAATGCCCGGCGTCGCTCCAACAAGCCGGCTTCGCGCAACAGGCCGCCGGTGCCAGGACGAAAACCCGGGAAGAAAAAGTATTTCTGCACACCTTTGTACTTCACCGAAGGCAAGCGATGACAGCCCACCACCCAGTCTTCAGCGCTGAGGTAATCCAGGTTCATCCACAACGGCGCACGCTCACACTCGGCCATGCGGTCCATGTACTCAGGCGGTAGCTGGCACGCGAACGCGGCAATCACCACATCCGCTGGGTGTGCGCCTGGCCATTCGGCCGGCCAGTGACGCACTTGGACGCCCTCTTGCCATTGCTGGCTTACCTGCACATCAATGTCCGGGCACATGCGCTCAAAAGCCCGCAGGTCGTCGACCCACAAGCGCACGTCACAGCCATGCTCCACCACCAACTGCCGGGCCAGGCGCCAGGTCACGCCGATGTCGCCATAGTTGTCGACGACACTGCAAAAAATATCCCAGCGGGCTTTCATTCCGGGCTCCATCGATCAAAGGTTCGATTGTCCGCATAAATGCGTGGATGCAGAAGGCTTGATCGCGATTATTCTGCACGGAGGCTGTGCGACAATCACCGCCATGCCGTCAATGCCTGCCAGGAGGCCCTTATGTCTGACCGTCCGTTATCGCTGTTCAAGCTCTGCATCGCGATTGCCGCAGGCGTGTGGCTAGGGTTTATCGCCATTGCGCTGACCACCTGGCTGGCGTCTCGCTACCTATTCCCCCAGAGCCTGGCGCCGGTGGCACAGGCGGTTCAACAATGGGGCCAACCGGCGATGGTTGAGCCGCAGCCACCGAACCGCCTGTTCGAACAGTACCAACAGAACCTGCATAAACAGGAACAACAACAGGCTCTGGAACAGGCCCGAAGCAACGCGCGTAACCTGTCCAACCCCAAATGCCAGTTCTGGCTGCAACAAGACCAGAACGCTCCCAATGAAAAGACGCGGGCCAATGTCCTGCAATTCTGCGATTGATGCCAGATACCGCCATGAATAAACACGCCGTGCTCCAGTTGATCCTGGAAAAGCTCACCGTCGACCTCGACATCGTCCAACGCGCCGCGCAGACCGCCTACGAAACCGCGACCCACGAAGAAAACATTGCCGAAAACAAATACGACACCCTCGGCCTGGAGGCTTCGTACCTGGCCACCGGGCAGGCCCGGCGAGTGGAGGAGATCAAGCAATCGCTGGTGCTGTGCCAGCAACTGCAGCTACGTGCGTACGATGATCAACGCGGGATAGAGATAGGCACGCTGGTAGGCCTGGAAGACGAGGACGGTCGTCAGCAATGGCTGTTCCTGGCGCCGGATGCGGCGGGTTTGAAAGTGGATGTGGTCGGGCAACCGGTGACCGGCATCACGCCGCGCTCGCCGTTGGGTAAAGGCCTGTTAGGCAAGCGTATCGATGAAGAGGTGGAGATTCTGGTGGCCGGCGCTCGGCAGCTCTTTACGGTGACCGAGGCCAGATAACCTACAGCCCCTGTAGGAGCGAGCTTGCTCGCGAAGGAATGCAAGGGCGCCGCATACAACCTGGCACCCCGCGTTAACGTTGGCGATCTTCGCGAGCAAGCTCGCTCCTACAAGGTCATCGCGGTCAGTGGACGGGCAGTTCAACGCCGTCGAACAACTCTTCCAGCTCTTGCTTGTTGTGGCACTGGATCGCCTTGGCCATTACTTCGCGGGTCAGGTGCGGTGCGAATTTCTCGATGAAGTCGCACATGAAGCCGCGCAGGAAGGTACCGCGGCGGAAACCAATCTTGGTCACGCTGGACTCGAACAATTCGCTGGCATCCAGCACCACCAGGTCTTTGTCCAGGTTGGTGTCGACCGCCATCTTGGCGACGATCCCGACGCCCAGGCCGAGGCGCACATAGGTCTTGATCACGTCGGCATCGGCAGCGGTGAACACCACCTTGGGCGTGAGGCCGCGATGGCTGAACGCTTCGTCGAGCTTGGAACGGCCGGTAAAGCCGAACACGTAGGTCACGATCGGGTATTCAGCCAAGGCTTCCAGGGTCAGCTTCGGCAGCTTGGCCAAAGGGTGCCCCTGGGGCACAACCACACAGCGGTTCCAACGGTAGCAGGGCATCATTACCAGGTCGCCGAACAATTCCAGGGCCTCGGTGGCGATGGCAAAATCGACGGTGCCGTCAGCGGCCATCTCGGCAATCTGCATCGGCGAACCCTGGTGCATGTGCAGGGCTACGTCCGGGTATTGCTTGATGAAATCACGGATCACCGGCGGCAATGCATAGCGCGCCTGGGTGTGAGTGGTGGCGATCGACAAGGTGCCTTTCTTCTCGTTGGAGAATTCCTGGGCGATCTGCTTGATGCTTTCGACTTTACGCAGGATCTCGCCGGCGGTGGTGATGATGCGCTCGCCAGCTGGAGTGACGCGAGTCAGGTGTTTGCCGCTGCGTGCGAAGACTTCGACGCCCAACTCGTCTTCGAGCAGGCGGATCTGCTTGCTGATACCAGGTTGCGAGGTATAGAGGCTTTGAGCGGTAGCGGAAACGTTGAGGTCGTGGTGCGCCACTTCCCAGATGTAGCGCAGTTGTTGAAGCTTCATATGAATCCCTCAAAGCAGATAGACGCCACGGGTATCAGCGACGGTATATAACTATATTAAAGGTTTGACGGATAAATCTAGAACTTTTTATCGTTTTTACCGATCAACTATCGTCACTGCGCCGCCGCTGCAGCGACGGCACCAGGTAAACCGGCACGGGGGACAACTGCAACACCCGTGCGGCGGTACGTCCAAGGGGGACGGCCACACCGGTTGCCTGGCTATGACTGCCTACGACCAGCAAGTCGACGGACAGTTTTCGCAACTGGTCGAGAATCACCTCGCAAGGGTCCCCCTGGATCACCTTGACCGAGCGAATCCATTGCAGGTCCTGCTCCCCTTCCCCCCACTCCTCGCGAAAGCTGTCCAGCACACGTTGTTCAATCGTCGCCATCACCGTGCTCAACCCCTTGCTTTGCCATTCGCTCAGGGCAGTCTCATCAAGGTAGCTCTGCAACACCGATTCAGCGAACAACCCGATGGGCTCAACCACATGGATCACATACAAGTCAGCCTTGAACGTTCGCGCCAGCGCCAGCGCATGTTGCATCACGTAGGGCGCATACAGACCGAGGTCCGTGGCAAACAGCATCGAACGAATCATAAAACCTCCTGGGCTGCCAGGATGGCGGGGATTGAATGAGCTTAGCAGCTAGCTCTCGGTCTGGATTCTCAACTCGTTACTGATGCCATGGGGCACGTGCCCCGTGGCCACCACCTCCCTGGCTTTCTCGCAATGGCCGGCCTGATCATCGAAAAACACATCGGCGGCGAAGGCCTCCAGGAACGCGGATTTTTCCAGGCCACCGAGGAACAGCGACTCGTCCAGGCGGATATCCCACTCGCGCAACGTGCGGATCACACGTTCATGGGACGGTGCCGAACGCGCCGTGACCAGCGCGGTGCGAATCGGGCAGGCCTCATCGGCAAACTCACGCTGCAACAGGTTCAGTGCCGCCAGGAAGCCCTTGAACGGACCACCGTGCAAAGGCTGGCGCGCCGACTCCCGCTCGCTGGCCTGGAAGGCTGCCAGCCCGCCGGCCTGGTAGACGCGCTCGGACTCATCGGAGAACAGCACGGCATCGCCATCGAATGCAATGCGCAGCTCTTCGCTGGAAGCGCGGCGCGCGCCGCCCGACAGAATCGTCGCCGCCGCAAACCCTGCATCGAGGGCGCTACGCACATCTTCAGCGTGGGTGGAGAGAAACAGATGACAACCGAAGGCGGCCAAATAGGGATAGGGACTACGCCCGCCTACGAAAGCGGCGCGGGAAATATTCAGGCCGTAATGCTGAATCGAGTTGAACACCCGCAACCCGGTATCAGCACTGTTGCGCGACACCAACACCACCTCGACCCGCGCACGCCCCAGGCTGGCATTCAGGCTCAGCAGCTTCTTGACCAGCGGGAAGGCATCGCCAGGCTCGAGGGTTTCTTCCTCGTGCTCGATCTGGTATTTGCGGTAAGCCTCGACCCCTTCAGCCAGGTAGACCTTGTGGCTGTCACTCAGGTCGAACAGCGCTCGTGAGGAAATCGCCAGCACCAGCTTGTCACCCAATCCCTTCGCCATGATGGTTCCCCCCAATCAGCGGTTGTGCCGATCAATAAAACTCAAGGCCTGGTACAGCGCCTGCATGCGTGGCAGTTCGCAACCGGCCGCTTTGGCAGCGGCCAAGGGACGGGCGTAGATGGCCGCCAGCTCCAACGGTCGCTTGTGCAGGTGGTCGTGATACATGCTGGGCAGGTAGTCGTCCATGGTTTCTGTCATGGCGAACATCTGCCCGGCGTAGCTGGCAGCAATTTCATGCCCGCAGGCATGAGCGCCCTGCACCACCTCGGCCATCAGCGCCTGGATCAACTCGCGGCTGGACTCATCGGCCATCATGGCCGTGGTGCCCGTGCCCAGCAACACCGAGAGGCCGTTGAACGGCACGTTCCAGACCAGCTTGTGCCAACGCGCCAGATGCACATTGGCCATGGCCTGGGACTCGATGCCGGCTTGATGAAACAGCCCGGCGCCGGCTTCGACAATCGCCTGTTGCTGCACCTCGTCGTTGGCCGCCGTGCCGCTGTGATAGCCCAGGTTGACCCGGCCCAGCGCCTGATGCTCGACCACGCCGGGGGCCGAACGGTGCACACCGATGTAGCACAGGCCGCCCAACAGATGCAGCGACGGCGGCAGGTGTTCACGCAGGCTGTCTTCCACATCGAGGCCGTTTTGCAGGAGCACCACTTTGGCATTCGGCGCCGCCACCTGGGCGATGGTTGGCGCCAGGTCCACATTACCGGTGGACTTGGTGCCCACCAATAGCCAGTCGCACGGCGGCATGTCGGCGGCGCTGGCATAGGCCTGAACCGGATGCAGGTGCAGTTGCCCATGCACCGTACTGTTGACGTGCAGGCCATGCCTGCTCACCGCGGCATATTCGCTGCGCAACAGGAAATGCACATCGAAGCCGGCACGCGCCAGCATCAGTCCGTAGTAACCGCCAATGGCACCGGTGCCAATAATGCCAATGCGTGGCGACGGGGCTGCAACTGCTGTCATGGCAAATCCTCTGGTGTTCGGTTGAGCGCCTGGTTTACGCATTCGGCGAGGTCGGATGCTGTAAGACGTGTCTGTAATTGCCCAAAGAATTGACCCTCGCATACCAGGAACAACGCCGGCAAATGAAAGATCTGGTAGCGTTCCACCGCACCGCCGTTGTGCCCGGCATCCACCCAGCACACGCGGTCCACCGGCAAGTGCCAGCCGGGCAACTGCTGGCGTGCCCAGCGGCAACTGGCACAACCGACACTGGTGAACACTACCAGCGAAATACCTGGCAATCCCAGCAATTGCTGGTCAATATCCAGGTCGGTCAATTCCAGTTCCTTCACTATACTGCTGCCATTGCCGTCAACTGGACGGCGCTCGGAGTCCGTGTACATGGGTCGTTTTTTACCTCACCCTGATGATGTCGCTGTCGAGTTGATCCAACGCCCCTCTCCCGCACTGCCCCGCCAACGCCTGCACACTATCGGCCGCGGCGGCGTCGCCTGCAATTGGCCGCGTGCCTGGCGCGCCGGCACGGCGGTTGACCTGTATATCCCTTCCCTGGGGCCCAGCGCCCGTTATCCAGGCTATGTCGCCTGGTGCCGCAAAGTCGAACAGGGCTATCGCATTGGTATTTGCTTTACCGACGAACACGCCTTGTTCGGTGCACGGATGGGCGAGCAAGTGTGCCAGATCGAGCGTTACTGCCGCCTGCACGAAGACGCCGAGCCAACGCCTGCACAACTTGAAGCCATGGCTCGTGACTGGGTATCGCGCCATGCCGGCGAGTTCTCCCATGAGGCGGTTGTGCAGCCAGCGCTGGATTAAACCGGGCTTTGCCCATTGTCGCGGGCCCGTGTTACGCGCTAAGGTTCCTCCCCCCTGCATTCAAATCATGCTGTGCCCGCCGCACGGGGATAGCTGGCGGCCGGCACCCGTGACCCTGGCGAGTAACACGATGGCTGATTTACCGATCAATGACCTTAACGTTGAATCCAACGAGACCCTGATCACCCCCGATCAGCTCAAGCGCGAAATCCCCCTGAGCGACGCTGCCCTGCAGACCGTCACCAAGGGCCGCGAAGTCATCCGTGACATTCTCGACGGCACCGACCACCGCCTCTTCGTGGTGATCGGGCCCTGCTCTATCCACGACCTCAAGGCCGCCCACGAATATGCCGAGCGCCTCAAGGTGCTGGCGGCAGAGGTGTCCGACACCTTGTACCTGGTCATGCGCGTCTATTTCGAGAAACCGCGTACCACCGTCGGCTGGAAAGGCTTGATCAACGACCCGTACCTGGACGACTCCTTCAAGATCCAGGACGGCTTGCACATCGGTCGCAAGCTGCTGCTGGACCTGGCTGAAATGGGCCTGCCCACCGCAACCGAAGCCCTCGACCCGATCTCCCCGCAATACCTGCAGGACCTGATCAGCTGGTCGGCCATCGGCGCACGCACCACCGAATCCCAGACCCACCGCGAAATGGCGTCCGGCCTGTCTTCGGCCGTAGGCTTCAAGAACGGCACTGACGGCGGTCTGACCGTGGCGATCAATGCGCTGCAATCGGTCTCCAGCCCTCACCGTTTCCTGGGTATCAACCAGGAAGGCGGCGTGTCCATCGTGACGACCAAGGGCAACGCCTACGGTCACGTGGTGCTGCGTGGCGGCAATGGCAAGCCCAACTATGATTCGGTCAGCGTCGCGCTGTGCGAACAGGCGTTGAACAAGGCCAAGATCAAGCCAAACATCATGGTCGACTGCAGCCACGCCAACTCCAACAAAGACCCTGCCTTGCAGCCGTTGGTGATGGAGAACGTTGCCAACCAGATTCTGGAAGGTAACCAGTCGATCATCGGCTTGATGGTCGAGAGCCATTTGAACTGGGGTTGCCAGGCGATTCCAAAAGATTTGGCCGACTTGCAGTACGGCGTGTCGATCACCGATGCCTGTATCGATTGGTCCGCCACCGAAACCACCCTGCGCAGCATGCATGCCAAGCTCAAGGACGTGTTGCCCCAGCGCAAGCGCACCTGAGTCTGTACCGGTTTCGCGCACACAAAAACGCCGGGCTAAGCCCGGCGTTTTTTATTGGCAACTGGTCAGTTACAGCTTCGCGGCATGGCGCTGGTGGCGCTCCATATAGCGTTCGACATAGGAGCACGACGGGATCACCGTGTAGCCAGCCTCTTCGGCAAACTTCAAGGCTTCCTCGGTCAACGCAGCCGCAATGCCTCGCCCCCGCAGTGCGTTGGGCACGAAGGTGCGATAGATATCCAGGGTCTGCTTCCCGAGGTCCATGTAGGTCAGGTAGGCACGATGACCGTCCACATTGGTCTCGAACTGATGACCAGCCTGGTCATGGTGGATGGACAACGCCTCGCTCATCACTACTCCTCGCGGGTCTGAATTAACGACCCTACCTTACCGATGTTTTTCCGGCGAAGGAACATCTACGCCACCCCGTGCCGGTTTCGACAACGAGAAAACCGTGAGCGCTCACAACCAGCACATAGGGAATAGTAGGCACCAATCCTGAAATTGCTCAAGGCGCACTCGTCATTCCCCACCGCTGGTGGATATAGAAAGGGCCTCGATCAACCGGTGACCGATAGCCTGAACATTGCCGGCAGTTGAACCTTGAGACGAACTGGCGCTCTTAAAGTCACCTCTAGATGCGCAAAAGATGCCCGCCGCAGTAAAGCCAAGCGTAACCAAAGTGCCCCGCTTCGTTATATAAAATTTCATCTATTTACAAGGCTTAACACATGCGGGCCGGCCCTTTCAGCCTGGATCCAATGTCCGTCGAGGTGCAAAAAATTGGACAGTTTTCATACAAACCGCCAAAAGATTAGCCAAAATAGATTCGGCACAGGAAATTTTTTTGCTTCTTGCGCAACGTCAGTTTACTTACTACAAGTAATGGGTAGTATGTACGCCGGCTATTAGCTCACTCTGAGAAAGTAGCCATTAAATTGAAAGTCCTTGAAGGGGAACACGATGAACAACGTTCTGAAATTCTCTGCTCTGGCTCTGGCCGCAGTTCTGGCTACCGGTTGCAGCAGCGTCTCCAAAGAAACCGAAGCTCGTCTGACTGCAACTGAAGACGCAGCAGCTCGCTCCCAGGCTCGTGCAGACGAAGCCTACCGTAAAGCTGATGAAGCTCTGGCTGCTGCTCAAAAAGCACAACAGACTGCTGACGAAGCTAACGAGCGCGCTCTGCGCATGCTTGAAAAAGCAAGCCGCAAGTAATAATCCTTCGGGGTTGTTATCAAGCCGATCCATTTATGGGTCGGCTTTTTTTTGCCTTTGATTTGGCCCGTGCCACTTGTTGGTCGTTCCCACGCTCGTGGGAATGATCGGGCAATGTGGGAGCGGGCTTGCTCGCGAAAGCGGTGGATCAGTCAACATCAATGTTTGCCGGGCCGACGTCTTCGCGAGCAAGCCCGCTCCCACAGGGATATTCGCTCAGGCTTATTATTGAAGATCAAGCGGGGTGCTGGACGCCACAGGTGCGCCGCCTGGCACACCAATTTCGGTCGGCAAGCCATCCTCGGCGGCGACCACATCACGCACCTGGTCCCAGTTGACGCGCAGGTTATTGGACAGGTCTTCGCGCTTGAGCAACGCATTGATAACCGCGGTGTGCTTGTCGACCACCGATGGCGTACCGTCATCATTCAACGGCGTGTGGGCCTCAAGGTAGACCTTGCCACCACTGCTGCCGAACTTGTACGCGTCATTGATGATGCGCACTGACGTGCCTACCGGCACCATGCCTGCCATTTCCAACACGTTGTTATTGAACATGCGGAAGCACCCGTGGCTGGTACGCGTGCCGATCCCGAATTTCATGTTGGAGCCGTGGATCAGGTAACCCGGCGTGCCCAGGGTGAACTTGAACGGCCCCAGTGGGTTGTCTGGGCCGGCAGGCACTACGTTGGGCAGCGGGTCACCGTTAGCGGCGTGCTCGGCCTTGATCGAGGCCGGTGGCGTCCAGGTCGGGTTGGGCGTCTTGGCGATGATGCTGGTATGGGCGATCGGCGAACCCCAGCCTTCACGGCCGATGCCCAGGGGGAAGGTGTAGACGACGTCTTGGCCTTTTGGATAGTAGTAGAGCCGGTATTCCGCCAGGTTGATCACAATGCCTTCCCGCGGCCCGGGCGGCAGGATAAAGCGTGTCGGCAGCACAATCTCGGTGCCCGCACCCGGCAACCAGGCATCGACACCCGGGTTGGCCGCAACCATTTCCGAATAGCCCAGGTCGTAGGTGGTGCCAAGGTCGGCAAAGGTGTCTTCGTACTTGGCCTTGATCACTTGGACCTGGCCAACGATGTCCTCACCGGGCGGAGGCAAGGGCAACTGCAAGGCCGCCGCCGAACCCGCCGCACAAAGCGCAGCAAGAGACAGGCAGCAGGTGACGACGGAAAGGCGCGACAACATCCGGAAAATCCTTCGCAAGACGACGGGTAGGTTAAAAGCCAGCTACAAGCTTTCAGCCGCTAGCTTACAGCTTATAGCTTGAAGCTTGCAGCTGCTTCTATAACTCGAAGCGCAGCTCCGGCCAGATCGGCGGCGTGCCGCGCTTTTGCGATTCGAGAATCGCCCGGCATAACGGGCAGAGTCGCTGGTCTTGGAAAATCGAGCGGTTGACCGATGACCAGCGTGGCTGTGCGGGCAATAAAGTGCCGCAGAGCGTGCGATCGATCGAGCCGCCCAGTTCCAATTGACGCGCCACCAAATGCACTCGCACTTCCTGGCAGGCGAACAGGTCCAGCTGCTCGTCCGGCTCGATCAGTTGGTAGTTAAACAGGGACCAGGCAGGGCGCGACATCGAGGGCTCCAAATCGGGGGGGCGCCACCTTAGCCGAAAGCCTGCCGGTAGAAAAGCGTCATAACAGCGGTTTCAGCGTTGGCCAGACATTTTCCAGCAACTTGCCTTGCGCCGCGACCGCTGGGTGCAATTGATCAGCCTGCATCAGCTCTGGATGACCGCCCACGCCCTCGAGGAAAAACGGCACCAGAGGAATGTCTTTTTCCTCGGCCAATGCACCATAGACTTTTGCAAATGCGGTGGTGTATCGAGGCCCGTAATTGGGTGGCAACTGCATACCCAGCAGCAGCACCTTGGCACCGCCGGCCTTGGACTGGTCAATCATCGACGCAAGATTTTGTTTCAATTGCGCCGGCGGCTGGCCGCGCAAGCCATCGTTGCCGCCCAACTCGATCACCACCACGTCCGGTTTGTGCGTTGCAAGCGCCGCGGGCAGCCGCGCGAGGCCTCCTGCACTGGTGTCACCACTGATGGAAGCATTGACCACTTTGTCGTCAAAACCCTCCTGCTTGAGCCGTTGTTCCAGCAACGCGACCCACCCTTTGCGGGTATCCAGGCCGAAACCGGCACTGATACTATCGCCAACGATCAGGACTGTACCCGCCGCTGCGTTCTGGGCCATGCACATCAAGGCCAGGCCAGCACTCAAAAACCACACTCGCATCGGATTCTCCATGGGCGCAAGCATTCTCACCGCGCGAAACCTTAGCAAAGTGGTTCCCAGCGCGGAAGGTGAACTGACTATCCTGCACGAACTGAGCCTGGAACTGAACAAGGGCGATAGCCTGGCTATCGTCGGCAGCTCCGGTTCCGGCAAATCCACACTATTGGGCCTGCTGGCCGGCCTCGACCTGCCCAGCAGCGGCGAAGTAACCCTGGCCGGGCAAGCCCTTAGCACCCTCGACGAAGATCAGCGCGCGCGCATCCGTGCCGAGCATGTGGGATTTGTATTCCAATCCTTCCAGCTTCTCGACAGCCTCAACGCGTTGGAAAACGTCATGCTGCCGCTGGAACTTGACGGTCGCAAAGATGCCCGCGAGCGCGCTACCCATCTGCTGGAGCGCGTCGGTCTCGGCAAACGCCTGACCCACTCGCCCCGCCAACTCTCCGGTGGCGAACAGCAACGAGTGGCGATTGCCCGCGCGTTTGCCGCCGAACCGGACGTGCTGTTTGCCGACGAGCCCACCGGCAACCTCGACAGCCATACTGGCGAGCGCATCAGCGATCTGCTGTTCGAGTTGAATAAAGAGAGCGGTACGACCCTGGTACTGGTCACCCATGACGAGCGCCTGGCCCACCGTTGCCGACGCCTGATCCGCCTTGAAGCCGGCCTGATGGTCGCGCCCCTGGAGCCTTGATGGCACGTTTGCCGCTGTTGCGTCTGTTCAGTCTTGCCATGCGTCAGTTACTGCGCGATGCCCGCGCCGGCGAATTGCGCGTGCTGTTCTTTGCCCTGCTGGTGGCCGTGGCCGCCAGCACCGCCATCGGCTACTTTGGTGCGCGCCTCAACGGCGCCATGCTGCTGCGCGCCACCGAATTCCTCGGCGCCGACCTGGTGCTCGAAGGCAGCTCGCCGGCCCGTCCCGAGCAAATCAAATCTGGGACCGAACTGGGCCTGGATCACGCTCGCATCGTGGAGTTCTCCAGCGTTATCGCCACCGATAACGGCATCCAACTCTCCAGCATCAAGGCGGTCAACGAGCAGTACCCCTTGCGCGGCGAGCTTAAAAGCAGCGCCGAGCCCTTCGGTACGCAAACCCCGGGCGGTGGCCCCGAACCTGGTGAAGCCTGGGTGGAAGCACGGTTGCTGACAGCGCTGGACCTGAAAGTCGGCGACAGCATCGATGTCGGCATGAAGACCCTGCGCCTGGCGCGCATCCTGACCTATGAGCCCGACCGCGCCGGCAATTTTTACAGCCTCACGCCCAGGGTCATGATCAACCTGGCTGACCTGGACGCCACCGGTGTGGTCCAGCCAGGCAGTCGGGTGAGCTACCGCGAACTATGGCGTGCGCCACAAGGCAGCACAGCGCTGCAAACCTATCGCGACCTGGTCAAACCGGGCCTGGCCGCCAACCAGCGCCTGCAGGACTCCCGCGATGGCAACCAACAGATCGGCGGCGCGCTGGGCAAGGCCGAACGCTACCTGAACATGGCCAGCCTGGTGGCCGTGCTGCTGGCTGGCGTGGCCGTGGCACTGTCGGCCAACCGCTTCGCCAGTCGACGCTTCGATGCCAGCGCTTTGTTGCGCTGCCTGGGCTTGTCGCGCCGTGAAGCCATGCTGCTGTTCAGCCTGCAACTGAGCGTACTGGGCTTGCTGGCGAGCCTGGCTGGCGCCCTGCTCGGCTGGCTGGCGCAATTTGGCCTGTTCTACTTCCTGCACGACCTGCTGCCCGCCGACGTACCGCCGGGCGGGTTGCTACCGGCCGTGGCGGGGGTTGGCACCGGGCTGGGCGCCCTCGCGCGCTTCGCCCTCCCGCCCCTGGCCGCACTGGGGCGGGTACCGCCGCTGCGGGTATTGCGCCGCGATTTGCTGCCTATTCCCTCAAGCACCTGGATGGGCTACGGCGCGGCGGTGTTTGCCCTGGGCCTGGTCCTGTGGCGCCTGAGCCTGGGCCCCGT
>NZ_NKRF01000029.1:0-54912 GCF_003408955.1 Pseudomonas sp. GL93 | reverse complement strand
GCGAAGTCTCCCACGGTCTGTACTGGCTAGAGTCAGATGCTGGCTTTTAGTCCCACCACCCCTACAAGTCTAACCATACAAGCTGGCTTGCCTGCGATGGCGGCTTACCCGCTGGCATATTCACTGCCTGTCATGCCGCTATCGCAGGCAAGCCAGCTCCCACAGGGGAGTGCATTACGCCCGCCTGATATCGTCATTTATTGCAACCTGCATGATCTGGTTAAGTTCAATTTAAATAACCTATTGAAATTAAAGAATTTTATTTTTTGTGGCGACTGGCACGCTGCCTGCACTGTCCGTTTTGAGACTTGTAACATCATTTTTCGTGCCTGGAGCAAAACAACAATGATCACATCCTCATCCACGCTGCAAGAGTCAAGCACGCTCTCCGGGGTTTCCTGGGGGGCGATTTTCGCCGGTGCCGCTGCGGCGGCCGCCTTGTCATTGATCCTGGTGTTGCTGGGCTTCGGCCTGGGCTTTTCGGCGGTGTCGCCTTGGGCTGACAGCGGTATCAGCGCCAAGGGCCTTGGCATTTCCACGATTGTCTGGCTGGCGTTCACCCAGATTGTCGCTTCTGGCCTGGGCGGTTACATCGCCGGTCGTTTGAGGGTGAAGTGGGCCAATATGCACGGCGACGAGGTGTACTTTCGCGACACCGCCCACGGCTTCCTGGCGTGGGCTGTGGCCACATTGATCACGGCGATGTTGGTGGTCGGCTCGGTCAGCAGTGTGGTCAGCGGCGGCGTGAAAGCTGGCGCCAGTGTGGCATCGGGCGCCGCCAGCGGCCTCATCCAAGCTGCCGGCAGCGCGGCAAAGGGTGCCGACAGTGGTGACTTCGGTTATTACGTGGACAGCCTGTTCCGCGATGATCGCCCTGCGGCGGTCAGCGATGATGCAGCCCACGCCGTGGTCGGTCGCATCCTGACGCGTACGTTGAGCAACGATGGCCAACTGGCAGCGGAAGATCGCGCCTACCTGGCCCAACTGATCAGCCAGCGCACCAACCTGAGCCAGGCCGATGCCGAAGCCCGTATCGACAAGGTGTATGGCGATGCGCGCAAAGCCGTCGAAGACGCCAAGCTCAAAGCCAAGCAAGCCGCTGAAACCGCGGCGAAAGTAGCGGCCTACACATCCCTGTGGACATTCGTGGCCCTGCTCATCGGTGCGTTCTTCGCCAGCTTCGCTGCTACCTTTGGCGGTCGCCGCCGGGATGCCGTGGTGTACGTCGAAACCGAAAACTACGTTCGTTAATTCAAGGCCCATTCATTTAAGGAAAACATCATGCGCTCATTACTGCTGTGGTTCCTCGGCGTGCCGATTCCGGTGATCATTCTGATCGCGATTTTCATGCACTAATTGCAGGAGCGAGCTTGCTCGCGAAGAACTGCTGGGCGCCGCGTTCATTCAAAATGGCCGCGGCGTTCTTGCGTTTTTCGCGAGCAAGCTCGCTCCTACAAGGGCAGGGGTAGGGCAAGCCCCGTCAGTCGTCGAACCCAACCTGCTCATGGATTTCATCCACCTTCAATTCCAACCGATACGCCACCGCAATGAACAACGCCTGGCACAGACACAGCGTGGCGCTCAGCGAGCGGAAAGCAAACGAGGAACCTTCATTGACCAACAGCACCGCATTCGCCCGCTTGGCCAGGGGCGACAGGTTGCTGTCGGTGATGATCAGGGTCTTGGCCTGGTGATGCTGCGCGATGCGCAGGCAGTGCTGGGTCTCTTTGCCGTAGGGCGTAAAACTGATCGCAATCACCAGGTCATTGGCGCGCACGCTGCGCATCTGCTCGCGATAACTGCCGCCTAGCCCCGAGATCAGGTGGATGCGCTTGTTGGTGTGCTGCAGGTTGTAGACCAGGTAGTCGGCCACCGCAAACGAGCGGCGCACACCGACCACGTAGATGTTGTCGGCATTGACCACCAGGTCCACGGCTTTCTCGAAGGCAGCGTCGTCCAACTCCAGCCCCAGACGTTCGATGCCCGACAGGGTGGCGTTGACGCATTCGCGCGCCAGGTCGCCGCCGCTGGCCTTCTGGGACTTGTTGGCGATCATGCTGCGGATGCGCTGTTGGTAGTTCTGTACCGGCGTGGTCTTGTGGGTATACGCCTCGCGAAACAGTGCCTGCATCTCACTGAACCCGCTGAAGCCGAAACGTTGGGAGAACCGCACGATGGCCGAGGGGTGCACTTCGCATTCCCGGGCGATGTCGCTGATGCGGTCGACCATGATCCGGTCGCTCTGCTGGCTCATGTAGCTGGCGATGCGCTTGAGCTGGCGCGGCAGGCTCTCGTATTCGTCGGTGATCAGCTGCAACAGGCGTTCGGCATTGATCGGAGGGCTGGCGACAGTTTCTTCCAGGGTGGTCTCGGGATCGGTGCGGGACATGGGCAATCCTTCTGGCGTGTTCGTCTGATGCGCTGATAGGTGGCGCAAGTCTACAGGGTAGGCGCAAAAAAATACCCCGGTATCACGGCCCGCGTGGCTTGCTGAAACGATGCATGGGCGCTGGCGTGTCGCTATCCTGAGGTATTGGAAAAAATATTCCACTAAAAATAATTATGGAATAAATATTGATTGCTGCCACCGGACGTTCTAGTCTGCTCCCACCAAGAGCGTTTGCCGTCGCCACGGCGGCACAACGCAGGCTGATAAAAATAACAGGAGCCAGCATGGGCCAGACTCGTTTTGCCAGTGGGCGTCAATTGGATCTGATTTGCCTCGGGCGCCTGGGCGTCGATCTCTATGCGCAGCAAGTCGGTGCGCGGCTTGAGGATGTGTCCAGCTTCGCCAAGTACCTCGGCGGTTCTTCCGCCAATATCGCTTTCGGCACGGCCAGGCTTGGGCTCAAGTCGGCGATGCTGAGCCGGGTTGGCGATGACCACATGGGGCGTTTCCTGGTGGAATCCCTGGCCCGCGAAGGCTGTGATGTCAGCGGCATCAAGGTCGACCCGGAGCGCCTCACCGCCCTGGTGCTGCTGGGCCTCAAGGACCGCGAAACCTTCCCCCTGGTGTTCTACCGCGAAAACTGCGCCGACATGGCCCTGCGCGCAGAAGACATCAGCGAAGCCTTTATTGCCTCGAGCAAGGCGCTGTTGATCACCGGTACGCATTTCTCCACCGACGGCGTGTACAAGGCCAGCCTGCAGGCCCTGGATTACGCGGCCAAGCACAACGTCAAGCGCGTGCTGGACATCGACTACCGCCCCGTGTTGTGGGGCCTGGCCGGCAAGGCCGATGGCGAAACCCGTTTCGTCGCCGACCAGAATGTCAGCCAGCATGTGCAGAAGATCCTGCCGCGTTTCGACCTGATCGTCGGCACCGAAGAGGAATTCCTGATTGCCGGCGGCAGTGAAGACCTGCTCACGGCCCTGCGCGCCGTGCGTGAACTGACCCCGGCCACCCTGGTGGTCAAGCTCGGCCCCCAGGGCTGCACGGTGATCCATGGCGCAATCCCGGCGCGCCTGGAAGACGGGGCCATCTATCCTGGCGTGCGGGTTGAAGTGCTCAACGTGTTGGGCGCAGGCGATGCCTTTATGTCGGGCTTTCTCAGCGGCTGGATCAATGACGCCAGCGATGAGCGTTGCAGCCAGTTGGCCAATGCCTGTGGCGGCCTGGTGGTGTCGCGCCACGCCTGTGCGCCAGCGATGCCGACACTCGCCGAACTCGATTACCTGTTCAACAGCCCCGTGCCCATCACCCGGCCGGACCAGGACGTGACCCTGCAACGGCTGCACCGTGTCACGGTGCCGCGCAAGGCCTGGAAGCAACTGTTCGTGTTTGCCTTCGACCACCGCTGGCAATTGGTGGAGCTGGCGCAAAAAGGCGGCCAGGCCCCTGAGCGTATCAGCGCCATCAAGCAGTTGTTTATCCAGGCCATCGAACGCGTGGAGCGCAAACTCAGCGAGCAGGGCGTCGAGGCGGATGTGGGCCTGCTCGCCGACCAACGCTTTGGCCAGGATGCACTCAACGGCGCCAGCGGTCGCGGCTGGTGGATCGCCCGCCCGGTGGAAGTGCAGAACTCGCGGCCCCTGGCGTTCGAACACGGGCGTTCGATTGGTAGCAACCTGATTGCCTGGCCCCAGGAACACATCATCAAGTGCCTGGTGCAATTTCATCCTGATGACGAGCCGATGCTGCGCCTGGAACAGGAAGCGCAACTCAAGGCGGTGTACGAGGCGTCGCTGGTCAGTGGCCACGAACTGCTGTTGGAAGTCATCCCGCCCAAAGATCACCCGTCCATCTACCCGGACGTGCTCTACCGCAGCCTCAAGCGCCTCTACAACCTGGGCATCTACCCGGCCTGGTGGAAGATCGAAACCCAGTCGGCCGAAGACTGGAAAAAGCTCGACGACCTGATCCAGGAACGCGACCCCTACTGCCGTGGCGTGGTGTTGCTGGGCCTGAATGCTTCCCCCGAGTTTCTCGCCGATGGTTTCAAGCAGGCCAGCCAGAGCAGCACCTGCCGTGGGTTTGCCGTGGGCCGCACGATCTTCCACGAGCCGAGCCGGGCGTGGATGGCGGGGGAGATTGATGATGAAACGCTGATCCAGCAGGTGCAGCAGACCTTCGAACAGCTCATCAATGCCTGGCTCAGCGCCCGAACCTGATGCATGACCGATACCTGTAGGAGCAAGCTTGCTCGCGAAGATCGTTAACGATTACACGGGCATTCTGGCGAAACGCGCTGCCCTTGCGTTTTTCGCGAGCAAGCTCGCTCCTACAGTTGAGAAGCGACTTGAATAATAAAGGTGCAGCCATGCCCGCAATCCGAATTGGCATCAACCCGATCTCCTGGAGCAACGACGACCTCCCGGCCCTCGGCGGTGAGACCCCGCTGAGCACGGCCCTGAGCGAAGGCAAGGACATCGGCTACGAAGGTTTTGAACTCAACGGCAAATTCCCCAAGGATGCCAAGGGCGTCGGCGACGTGCTGCGCCCCTATGACCTGGCCCTCGTCTCCGGCTGGTACTCCAGCCGCCTGGCTCGTCGTTCGGTGGCCGAGGAAATCGAGGCTATTGCCGGGCATGTCGAACTGCTCAAACAAAACGGCGCCAACGTACTGGTGTACGGCGAAGTCGCCGACTCGATCCAGGGCTCGCGTATCCGCCTCATCGAGCGCCCGCGTTTTTACAGTGAACAGGCCTGGCAGGCATACGCTGACAAGCTCACCGAGCTGGCGCGCTTCACCTTGTCCCAGGGCGTGCGCCTGGCCTATCACCACCATATGGGCGCGTACGTGGAATCCCCCGACGACATCGATCAGTTGATGAAACGCACGGGCCCGGAAGTCGGCCTGCTGTTCGATTCGGGCCACTGCTACATGGGCGGCGGCGAACCCCTCGACGTGCTGCGCAAGCATATCGACCGCGTCTGCCATGTGCATTTCAAGGACGTACGCAAACCCGTGGTGCAACTGGCGCGCAACCAGATGTGGAGCTTCCCGGACTGCATCGTCAACGGCACCTTCACCGTGCCCGGCGATGGTGATATCGACTTCGCGCCGTTGCTGGATGTGTTGCTCGCGGCGAACTACAAGGGCTGGCTGGTGGTGGAAGCCGAGCAGGACCCGGCCGTCGCGCCCAGCTATATCTACGCGAAGAAGGGTTACGACACCCTGCGTGCGCTTCTCAACCAGAGGACTTGAGTGATGAGCTTGTTGGTCAAAAGCAGCAAACGCGGGCAAACCATGGTTGCCCTGGAGGTGGGTCGCCTGGAGTACGTAGGCTTTGCCGCCTACCGCCTGAGCCTGGGCGAAACCCTGCCGGTCAGCGCCGGTGATCAGGAACTGTGCCTGGTGCTGCTCAGCGGTCGGGTGAATATCGAAGGTGAAGGTTTCAATTGGCAGAACCTGGGTGATCGCCAGTCGGTGTTCGAAGACAAATCACCGTTCGCCGCCTATTTGCCGCCGGGCACCGACGCCCAGGTCACGGCCCTGAGCGATGTGCAGATCGCCGTCTGCGCAGCGCCGGGTGCCAAGGGTTTTGCCCCGCGCTTGATCCGCCCCGAGCAGTGCAAGCGCAGTGTGCGCGGCAAAGGCGCCAATACCCGCTACGTGTGCGACATCCTGCCCGACAGCGAGCCGGCCCATTCGCTGCTGGTGGTGGAAGTCCGCACGCCGTCCGGGCATTCCTCCAGCTACCCGCCGCACAAGCACGACACCGACGACCTGCCGCACCAGAGCTTTCTGGAAGAGACCTACTACCATCAGGTCAACCCGCCCCAGGGCTTCGTGTTCCAGCGCGTGTACACCGACGATCGCAGCATCGACCAGGCCATGGCGGTGGAAAACAGTGACCTGGTGGTGGTGCCCAAGGGGTATCACCCGGTCAGTGTGCCGTATGGCTACGAGTCTTATTACCTGAACGTGATGGCCGGCCCCAAACGTGCCTGGCATTTCCATAACGACCCGCAGCACAGCTGGCTGCTGGACCTGTAAACGGTGTTGCACGGAGAACAAAAACAATGAAGTCGCCGCTACGTTTTGCCCTTAACCGCATGGTCGCCCCCAACCTGTCCTTGCCGGATTTCATCCAGTTGGCGGCGGCTCTCAACTGCGAGGCCATTGAGATCCGCAACGACCTCAAGAACCGTGAAATCGAATACGGCACGCCCGCCAGCCGCGTGCGTGAGTTGTGCGCAGCGCAAGGCATCAAAGTGCTGTCGATCAACGCGCTGTACCCCTTTGATGTGTGGAACGACGAACGTCGTGCCCAGGCAATCGAACTGGCCACCTACGCCCGTGAGTGCGGGGCCCAGGGCCTGGTGATGTGCCCGTTCAATCAGCCTGGCGATACGCGCAACGACGCGCAGCGCGCCGCCGGTTTGCGCACGGCGTTGAGCGAACTGGCGTTGATCCTGCGCGAGTACGGCATTCTCGGTTTCATCGAACCTCTGGGCTTCACCGTGTCCGCCCTGCGCCGCAAGCGCGTGGCAGTGGATGCAATCAAGGTCATCGGTGGCCTCGATGTGTTTCGTGTGGTGCACGACACCTTTCACCATCACCTGGCCGGCGAGCATGAGTTCTTCCCGGAACTGACCGGGCTGGTGCATATCTCCGGGGTGGAAGACCGCGAGGCGCCGCTGGACTCGATCCGCGACGGCCACCGCGTGCTGGTGGGCGAGGACGATATCCTCGGGAATGCGGCGCAGATCGACACCTTGCTGAGCACCGGCTACAGCGGCTATTTGTCGTTCGAGCCGTTTGCCGAAAGCGTGCATGGGTTGGCGGACATCCGGCAGGCATTGGGCAGCAGCATGGCGTACTTGCAAAAGCCCCTGCCATAACGCGATCAAAATGTGGGAGCTGGCTTGCCTGCGATAGCGGTCTATCAGTTGCACATGTATTGCCTGACATAGCGCTATCGCAGGCAAGCCAGCTCCCACACTGGATCGGTGTTGAACACTTCAATTGCAGTCACACAAGGTGCAAGTAATGACCACAACACGATTGACCATGGCCCAGGCCCTGGTGAAGTTCCTGGATAACCAATACATCGAAGTCGACGGCGTACAGAGCAAGTTTGTCGCCGGGGTGTTCACTATTTTCGGGCATGGCAATGTGTTGGGCCTCGGCCAGGCCCTGGAGCAGGACAGCGGCGACCTGGTGGTGCATCAGGGCCGCAATGAGCAAGGCATGGCCCACGCTGCCATTGGGTTCGCCAAGCAGCACCTGCGCCGCAAGATCTATGCGTGCACGGCCTCGGTCGGGCCGGGCGCGGCGAATATGCTCACCGCCGCAGCCACCGCCACCGCCAACCGCATCCCGTTGCTGTTGCTGCCGGGCGATGTCTATGCCAGCCGCCAGCCCGACCCGGTGCTGCAGCAGATCGAGCAATTCCACGACCTGAGCATCAGCACCAACGACGCCTTCCGCTCCGTGAGCAAGTACTGGGACCGCATCAACCGCCCCGAGCAACTGATGACCGCGGCGATCCATGCCATGCGCGTGCTGACCGACCCGGCCGAAACCGGCGCGGTGACCCTGGCCTTGCCCCAGGATGTACAAGCCGAAGCCTGGGACTACCCCGACTATTTCCTGCAAAAACGCGTGCACCGCATCGACCGACGCCCGGCCACCAGCGCCATGATCGGCGACGCGCTGGCGGCGTTTCGCGGCAAGCGCAAGCCGCTGATCATTTGCGGTGGCGGGGTCAAATACTCCGGCGCCAACCAAGCACTGCAAGCCTTTGCCGAGCGTTTCGATATTCCTTTCGCGGAAACCCAGGCGGGCAAGAGCGCCGTGGTTTCCAGCCATCCGCTTAACGTCGGCGGCATCGGCGAGACCGGCTGCCTGGCGGCCAACCTGCTGGCGCCCGAGGCGGACTTGATCATCGGTATCGGCACCCGTTATACCGACTTCACCACTTCGTCAAAATCGCTGTTCAAGCACCCCGAGGTAAGGTTTCTCAACCTCAATATCAGCCCCTGCGATGCGTTGAAGCTGGACGGCGTGCAGGTGCTGGCCGATGCAAAAGTCGCCCTTGAAGCACTGGCCAATGCCCTGGGCGATTACCGTTCGGGCTGGGGCGAGCAGATCGCCGACGCCAAGGCGCAACTCGACGCCGAAGTCGACCGCGTGCATCAGGTGCACTACCAGGGCGATGAGTTTGTCCCCGAAGTCGACGACCACCAGGACCGTGCCGTGCTGCGGGAATTCATCGAGCTGACCGGTTCGTGTCTGACCCAAAGCGCTGTGCTTGGCGTGCTCAATGCACGCCTGGCCGATGACGCAATCATCGTGGCCGCCGCCGGCAGCCTGCCCGGCGATTTGCAGCGTGCCTGGCGCAGCAAGGGCGTCAACACCTACCACGTCGAGTATGGCTATTCATGCATGGGCTACGAGATCAACGCCGCCCTGGGCGTGAAGCTGGCCGAGCCGAGCAAGGAGGTGTACGCCCTGGTCGGCGATGGCTCCTACATGATGCTGCACTCGGAGCTGGCCACCTCGATCCAGGAGCGCCGCAAGATCAATGTGGTGCTGTTGGACAACATGGCGTTCGGTTGCATCAACAACCTGCAAATCGGCAATGGCATGGACAGCTTCGGCACCGAGTTCCGCTACCGCAACCCCGAGAGCGGCAAGCTCGACGGGGGCCTGGTGCCGGTGGACTTCGCCATGAGTGCGGCGGCCTATGGTTGCAAGACCTACAAGGTCAGCACGCTGGAACAGCTGGAAGCGGCGTTGGCCGATGCGCGCACGCAAACCGTCTCCACGCTGATCGATATCAAGGTGCTGCCCAAGACCATGATCCACGGCTACCTGTCGTGGTGGCGGGTGGGGGTGGCGCAAGTGTCCACCAGTGAACGCACGAATGCAGCGGCAAAAAAACTCAATGAACACCTGGCCAAGGCCCGGCAGTACTAACAACAAGAGGAGTGTTTGCATGTCTTTGAAGCTTGGAGTGATTGGTACGGGCGCCATTGGCCGGGACCATATTCGTCGTTGCAGCCAGGCCTTGCTTAACAGCCAGGTGGTGGCCGTCACCGACATCAACCTTGAGCAGGCGGCCCAGGTGGTGGCGGATTTGAAGCTGGACGCCGAGGTGTACCCGGACGGCCATGCGTTGATCAACGCGCCAGAGGTCGAAGCGGTACTGGTGACGTCCTGGGGGCCGAGCCACGAAGAATTTGTGCTGGCCGCGATTGCCGCCGGCAAACCGGTGTTCTGTGAGAAACCCCTGGCGGTGACGGCCGAGGGCTGCCGCAACATTGTCGAGGCCGAGGTAGCCCACGGTAAGCGCCTGGTCCAGGTGGGCTTCATGCGCCCTTATGATCAAGGTTACCGCGCCCTCAAGGCGGTGATCGACAGCGGCCAGATTGGCGAGCCGTTAATGCTGCACTGCGCGCACCGTAACCCCACGGTGGGCGAAAACTACAACACCGGCATGGCGATCACCGACACCCTCATCCATGAGCTGGACGTGCTGCGTTGGCTGCTCAACGACGACTACGTGTCCGTGCAGGTGGTGTTCCCGCGCAAGACCAGCAAGGCGCTGGCGCACCTGCGCGACCCGCAGATCGTGCTGCTGGAAACTGCCAAAGGCACGCGTATTGACGTGGAAGTGTTTGTGAACTGCCAATACGGCTACGACATCCAGTGTGAAGTGGTGGGGGAGAGCGGTATCGCCAGGTTGCCGGAGCCATCTCAGGTGCAACTGCGCAGCGACGCGAAGCTGTCCAACGCGATCCTGATGGATTGGAAGGATAGGTTTATCGGTGCCTATGACGTGGAGTTGCAGGCGTTTATCGACAGCGTGCTGGCCGGGCAGGTCGGCGGGCCGTCGGCGTGGGATGGGTTTGCGGCGGCGGTGGCGGCCGATGCGTGCATTGAAGCCCAGGGCAGTGGGCAGATTGTGAAAGTCAGTCTGCCGGATCGCCCACACTTCTACGGCTAACTCACTGAAGAAATGTGGTTGACACTGTGGGAGCTGGCTTGCCTGCGATAGCGGTCTATCAGTGGCAGATTCAGTGCCTGACACACTGCTATCGCAGGCAAGCCAGCTCCCACAGTTGCTTGGGTTCCCAAACCAATTCTGGAGTTGAGCATGCGAATCGGACTAGTGGGCTACGGCCACGGCGGGCGCTTTTTTCATGCGCCGTTGATCGCCACCCTGCCTGGGGCCACCTTTGTCGGCGTGGTGACGCGTTCACCCGAACGTCGCCAGCAATTGAGTACTGATCTTCCAGGTGTCAAAGCCTTCGACTCCATCGGCCAGATCGTCGAAGCCGGCGTCGATGCCCTGGTGATTTCCACCACGCTCAAAGGTCGCCCGGCCCTGGTGCTGGAAGCCATCGAGCACGGGGTGGCGGTGGTCAGCGATAAACCCTTTGCCGCCAACGCCGAACAAGCCCAGGCCCTGATTACCGCGGCCGAGCGCCAGGGCTCGCTGCTCAGTGTTTATCAGAATCGGCGCTGGGATTCGGATTACCTGACCCTGCGCAAACTGATCGACGCCGGCGCGCTGGGCACCATCACCCGCTTTGAATCCCGCGTGGAGCGCTACAGCCCGCAGGCTGTGGGCAATGCCAGCGGTGGCGGATGGCTGCGCGACCTGGGCAGCCATTTGGTGGACCAGGCGCTGCAACTGTTCGGCCCGGTGGATCGGGTGTTTGCTCAATTGCACTACACCCCTGAACATCCCACCGTGGACCACGGCTTCTTTGTCTCCCTCACCCATGCCAACGGCGTGATCTCGCACCTGTGGGGCAACGCGTTGCAGAACAGCCAGGCGCCGCGATTTCGCGTCAGTGGCAGCCTGGGTTGCTACACCGTCGAAGGCCTGGATGGCCAGGAAGAAGCGCTGCTGGCCGGCAAGTCGCCGAAAATCGAGGGTGAACACTGGGGCGCTGAGGAGCACCGACGCTGGGGCTGGTTTGAACAAGGGCCGGAGCGTGAGCGGGTGCCGTCGGAGAAGGGCTGCTGGCCCCAATTCTATCGGCAGTTGCAAGCTGCCGTGGTGGGGCAGGGGCCGTTGCCGGTCAGTGCCTATGACGCCCTGGAAACCACCCGTATATTGGACGCCGCACGCCTGAGCGCTGAGCGTCAGCAGGTGGTTTCGACAAAAATAGAATAAAATTCTAAAACAGGTTGATATGGAAATTATTTTCTAATACAGTCTTTTCCAGGTTGCATAAAGTACGTCCCGGAAGCTACGGGCGACTCAACAAAAACAAGATCAAAAACAACCAGGTACCGTCAGATGAAAATCTTCAACGCTGTACTGCGAGTTTTACGCCCCCTCCAAGCGCCACGCGGACTGCCCCGCGGCCGGCCGTTCTACTTCTCCTTTCTGAATGTGCTGTGCGTCGAAAACCAGGGCGCACTGGTGTGCTGCATTCCAGGCGCGCCGGTGGTGCGACTGACAGCCGAGTCCTGATCAACGCAACGTCGAAAAAAACCAACAAGAAAGTGGAGACAGACCGTTCATGAAGACCCCGATCCGTTTTACCGCCCTGGCCTTGTCCATGCTGCTGGCCAGTGGCGTTGCCGTCGCCGCCGATCTGAAGGTGGGCGTGACGATGTCCGCATTCGATGACACCTTCCTCACCTACCTGCGCGAGGACATGGACAAACAAGCCAAGTCCTATCCAAAAGGCGATGGCGTGCAACTGCAGTTCGAAGATGCCCGCGCCGATGTGGTCAAGCAGTTGAGCCAGGTCGAGAACTTCATCAGCCAGAAGGTCGACGCGATTATCGTCAACCCCGTCGATACCGCGTCGACCAAGAACATCATCAGTGCCGCCACCAAGGCGGGTATCCCGCTGGTGTTCGTCAACCGCCGCCCCGACCAGAAGGACTTGCCCAAGGACGTGGTGGCCGTGACCTCCGATGACGTCGAGGCCGGTCGCCTGCAAATGCAGTACATCGCCGAAAAGCTCGGCGGCAAGGGCAAGATCGTGATTCTTTTGGGCGACCTGGCGAACAACTCCACCACCAACCGCACCAAGGGCGTGAAGGAAGTGCTGGCCAAGTACCCGGACATCAAGATCGAGCAGGAACAAACCGGCATTTGGTTGCGTGACAGGGGCATGACGCTGGTCAACGACTGGCTGACCCAAGGCCGGGAGTTCAATGCGGTGCTGGCCAACAACGATGAGATGGCGATCGGTGCGTCCATGGCCCTGAGATCGGCCGGCAAGGAAAAAGGCAGCGTGTTGATTGCCGGTGTCGACGGCACGCCCGATGGCTTGAACGCGATCACCAAGGGCGACATGACCGTGTCGGCCTTCCAGGACGCCAAGGGCCAGGCGGTAGGTTCGGTGGAGGCAGCGCGCAAGATGGCCAAGAAGGAGCCGGTCGAGCAGAACGTGGTGATCCCGTTCCAGTTGATCACCCCGGACAACGTCAAAGACTTCAAGTAGCCCTGACACCACAACAATAAGCCGGCAGGGCGGTCACGGCCGCCCTGCAGATGGAGTACCTCCCTATGCTTGCTCAAGCCGCCACGTCGCAGCCCGCCGCCCACCCGGCGCTGGCGCTGGACGAACCCTACCTGCTGGAAATCCTCAACATCAGCAAAGGCTTTCCCGGTGTCGTGGCCCTGGACGATGTGCAACTGCGGGTGCGCCCCGGCACGGTGCTGGCGTTGATGGGCGAGAACGGTGCGGGCAAGTCGACGCTGATGAAAATCATCGCCGGCATCTACCAGCCCGACGCCGGCGAGATTCGCCTGCGTGGCAAGCCGATCACCTTTGAGACGCCGCTGGCCGCGCAAAAGGCCGGGATCGCGATGATCCACCAGGAACTCAACCTGATGCCCCATATGAGCATCGCCGAGAACATCTGGATCGGCCGCGAGCAGCTCAACAGCCTGCACATGGTCAACCACCGCGAAATGCACCGCTGCACTGCCGAGTTGCTGGCGCGCCTGCGCATCAACCTCGACCCGGAAGAACAGGTCGGCAACCTGAGCATTGCCGAACGGCAGATGGTCGAGATTGCCAAGGCGGTGTCCTATGACTCCGACATCCTGATTATGGATGAACCCACCTCGGCCATTACCGACAAGGAAGTGGCCCACCTGTTTTCGATCATTGCCGACCTCAAGTCCCAGGGCAAAGGCATCGTCTATATCACCCACAAAATGAACGAAGTGTTCGCCATCGCCGATGAAGTGGCGGTGTTCCGCGACGGCCAATACATCGGCTTGCAACGTGCTGACAGCATGAACAGCGACAGCCTCATCTCGATGATGGTCGGGCGTGAACTGAGCCAGCTGTTCCCGGTGCGCGAAACGCCGATTGGTGACCTGCTGCTGTCGGTGCGCGACCTGAGCCTGGACGGCGTATTCAAGGACGTATCGTTCGACCTGCACGCCGGGGAGATCCTCGGGATCGCCGGGCTGATGGGCTCCGGGCGCACCAACGTGGCGGAAACTATTTTTGGCATCACCCCAAGCTCCAGCGGGCAAATCACCCTGGACGGCAAGGCGGTGCGCATTACCGACCCGCATATGGCCATCGAGAAAGGCTTTGCGCTGTTGACCGAGGACCGCAAGCTCAGCGGCCTGTTCCCGTGCCTGTCGGTGCTGGAGAACATGGAGATGGCGGTGTTGCCGCACTATTCGGGCAACGGTTTTATCCAGCAGAAGGCCTTGCGTGCCCTGTGTGAAGACATGTGCAAGAAACTGCGGGTGAAAACCCCGTCTCTGGAGCAATGCATCGACACCTTGTCCGGTGGCAACCAGCAAAAGGCCTTACTGGCGCGCTGGTTGATGACCAACCCACGCCTGCTGATCCTGGATGAACCGACGCGTGGTATCGATGTGGGCGCCAAGGCCGAGATCTATCGCTTGATCGCTTTTCTCGCCAGTGAAGGTATGGCGGTGATCATGATTTCTTCCGAACTGCCCGAAGTGCTCGGTATGAGCGACCGGGTGATGGTGATGCACGAAGGTGAACTGATGGGCACCCTGGATCGCGCCGAGGCGACCCAGGAAAAAGTCATGCAGTTGGCTTCCGGGATGACCGCAGTCCACTGATCTACAGAATAAGAAGGTGATGGGTTATGAACGCAATAACAGACAACAAGCCGGCAACCGCACCGGTCAAGAACCGTCGACGCATGCCCACCGAGCTGAGTATCTTCCTGGTGCTGATCGGTATCGGCCTGGTGTTTGAACTGTTTGGCTGGATCGTGCGCGACCAGAGCTTTCTGATGAACTCCCAGCGTTTGGTGCTGATGATCCTGCAGGTGTCGATCATTGGCCTTTTGGCCATCGGTGTGACTCAGGTGATTATCACCACGGGCATCGACTTGTCGTCCGGCTCGGTGCTGGCCTTGTCAGCGATGATCGCCGCCAGCCTGGCGCAGACCTCCGACTTTTCCCGGGCGGTGTTTCCGTCCCTCACCGATTTGCCGGTGTGGATCCCGGTGGCGATGGGCTTGGGCGTGGGGCTTTTAGCGGGCGCGATCAACGGTAGCATTATTGCGGTCACCGGCATTCCGCCGTTTATCGCAACCCTGGGCATGATGGTCTCGGCCCGTGGCCTGGCGCGCTATTACACCGAAGGTCAGCCGGTGAGCATGCTCTCGGACTCCTACACGGCGATCGGCCATGGCGCGATGCCGGTGATTATCTTCCTGGTGGTGGCGGTGATCTTCCACATCGCCCTGCGTTACACCAAGTATGGCAAGTACACCTATGCCATCGGCGGCAACATGCAAGCGGCGCGCACTTCGGGGATCAACGTCAAGCGTCACTTGATCATCGTCTACAGCATTGCCGGGCTGCTCGCAGGGCTGGCTGGCGTGGTGGCTTCGGCCCGCGCCGCGACCGGCCAGGCCGGGATGGGCATGTCCTATGAGCTGGACGCGATTGCCGCGGCGGTGATCGGCGGTACCAGCCTGGCCGGTGGAGTAGGGCGCATCACCGGCACGGTGATCGGCGCGTTGATCCTCGGGGTAATGGCCAGCGGGTTTACCTTTGTCGGGGTGGATGCGTATATCCAGGACATCATCAAGGGTCTGATCATTGTGGTGGCGGTGGTGATCGACCAATACCGCAACAAGCGCAAGCTCAAGCGCTGAGTTCCTGCCCCTGTAGGAGCGAGCTTGCTGTGGCGAGGGAGCTTGCTCCCGCCGACTGCGCAGCAGTCTCCGGCTTTTATTGGGGGTGCTTCGCCCCCCAGCGCAAGCAAGCTTGCTCGCCACAGCAAGCTCGCTCCTACAGGGGATGAGGCACTTTCAACCGTTTGTCTTCTATATAGCTCCACAACACTGAATTTCTTGCTATAAACGCACTCCGATGACCATTCGCCAAGCCCGTCCTGGTGCCTTTGGGGGTTAATCGGGAAAAAATGCCTGTCTTTTCAGTTGCTGCGCCCTCAAGTCGGCCTTAGACTGCCGCCCCTCGTAAATTGAGTGCCGGGTGGCGCTTGAAATGGACGGCGCCCTTCCGAGACCTGCACAGGCCTTGCGGAACGCTCCCTTATTCGCCTTAATGCACGTATTTTTTATAGAGAAATCAATGACAAAGGAAAAGTTGCTGGCCATGCCGGCGGATGACTACATGAATGCCGAACAGCACGCTTTTTTCGAGAAGTTGCTGCAAGACATGAAAGTGGAACACCACGAGCGCATTGAGCAGAACCGTATCGCCATTGAAAGCCTGGATACCCCGGCCGACCCGGCTGACGCGGCTTCTGTCGAAGAAGAGCGCACCTGGCTGGTGAACGCCATTGACCGCGACCAGCGCATGCTGCCGCAACTTGAGCGTGCCCTGGAACGCATCAAGGAAGATTCCTTTGGCTGGTGTGACGACAGCGGCGAGCCTATCGGCCTCAAGCGCCTGCTGATCAGCCCCACCACCAAGTACTGCATCGAAGCGCAAGAGCGCCACGAACAAATCGACAAGCACCAGCGTCAAGCCTGATGCGCTGAATGGGGCGGCTCTCGAGCTGGCCGCCCCCGTCTCTACATTGTTGCTGTTTATGCAATGAAGCTATTCCGTAGATAGCTTTTTCCAACTGGAATAAAACCGTAGCATGGCCAACATTGTTAGCCAGCTAACTAATGCTGCGGAGAAGCTCCATGCAAAACAAAGTCGATGTGGCCGTGATGATCGGCAGTGGCGTGCCTGAAACCCTGCGTGCCCTGGGCCAGCGCGCCTGCTGGGTGGTGTTGCTCAACGGTGAGCAGCGCGGCACCGCGTTCGCCAGCCGGGACGAGGCGCAGGAATGCCAGGCTGCCTGGCAAGCGCTGTTGCGCAGTGAAGAGTCAGACAGCCTGCATTGAATCAAACGTGGGGACGTTCATGCAGCAGCGCATTGAGGTCATCCACTGCGGGTGCCCACTCTGCGTCGACGTGCAATTGTTCCCTGAGGAAGTTCGCCTGCTGTTCGCTCCAGAATGGCGCGTCGATGAGTTTTACCTCATCGGGCAGGCGATGTTCGGCGGTGAAGCGTTCGATGGCTTCCTGGCTGGAATCCAGGCCCAGTTGGTCGAACAGGGTTTCAAGGGTTGGGGTGGTGGTGTCCATAACGTTCTCCATGCGGGCTTATCGTCATGCATGTGAGGGGTAGGGGGACGCCAGAGTTCTATCGGATTGTCAGGAATTGAGCGCGCCGCAATCCACGGCGGCTTTCAGTGCCTTGGCCGCCTCTTTGCCAGCGACGGCTGCTGCGTCGGCGGTTTTGAACCAGCGGTCTTTTTCCACCTGGTGCGCGGGGACCTTGTTCAGCGGCGGTTTGGCTCGCATGATGATGACTGCTTGAAACTCACCCTCTACTTCCCTCGCATCGCCGTGGATAATAAATTCGCCAATATCAAATTCCGTCACGTATAGCCTTCCCTTCAAGGTAACTGCGCTGATGAAACCTGACCCGCAGGGGGCAAACTTCAATGGACGGGCGAGTATGGCAGTTGTTGAAGGAAGGTGGCGCAGTAAAGTCAGCCAGGTGACGAAACGACGCCACCGCAACGAGCGTGCAGCTTGGCTTCCAGGACCTTGGCCAGTTCGCAGGCCTTGTTGTGATCGCTGCGAAAACCCTTGATCCTGCCACTGGGCACTTCAAGAATATGAAAAAAGTTCTTTCCTGCCGGTACAACTTGATACAGAACTGAATTCAAGTACCCATTAAGGTTAAGCAAGCAGTAGTATTGGCGTTCGTCTGGACATGATGAACGAGTGTGGAAAGACGTAGCGTCGTGTTGACGTCGTTGCATGCTCAGCTCCTGTCGATCGATCTTGTTAGCCTGTGGTTAGCGTTACCGGTGGTTTTGACCCCGGTTGCTGTTTTAGTATTGTCGTCGGCAGTTCGCGACTGGTTCCATGCCTTGAGTGTTTTTTTGTGTTAGGTGTCGGAAAACTGCATTTTTAATCGGGTTATTCTCTGAAGTTGGTCGACCCGTATTCTCGGGTCGTTGAACCTGTGATTTGCTGTACCACCGGATGACCTTTTATGAGGTCATCGGCAGATGTCTGTACTAGCCTTACGAGTTCTCTTCAGTTTTTTAATGACGCTGTGATCGTGTCGTAACGGCCATTTTTTTGTGCTGCTCGCTTTGGCGACCAGTGCTTTTTTTGATGTGGGGGCGTTTCCTTGGCAGTCAGTAATCTGGATATGCACGCGTTATTCGTGCTGGGTGATTTGCGCGCTAAGTTGGTCAAGCAGTTTCAATCCCGGTTTGTCTACGTCACTGAGCAGACGCCGGAAGGCATTTATATCGCCGAGATCGATACCGAAGCGGCGATGGTCGTGGATGACAAGCCACGTCTGGAACTCAAAGTGGGTGACCATTTTCGCGCGTCGGTGTTGCCCAGCCGTGAAGGTGGCAAGTTCGAATTGAGGTTTCGCGATATCAAGTTAACCGTGTACGGCATCGGCGACTATGCCTTTGTGTCGTCGAATGAAGGCCAGGGTATTGTGTTCAAGGAAGGCCACAGCGTGATGCTGGTATTCGCCGCCCATGAGCAATTGCAGGAAGGGTTGACCAAGACCCTGAAGGCCGTGACGGGCAAAGCCGCCAAATGGCGCAAGGGTGAGCTGGTGACCTTCAAGGCCAGCGAGTAGGCGATAAACACGCTGTGTATTTTTGGCTTTTGGAACCTCTACTACAGTTGAGTTGACTTAACTATTCAGAGGCTTCGCGCATTCGCAGCAAAGCCGTTCGCCATGACTGCGAAAAGCGAGGTGCAAAGGCATGAAAGGATTGAAGTCACTGCTGGCGGCGGGCCTGACGACTCTGAGTCTGTCACTGCCGGTATCGGCAGCCCAGGCGCCGGTGCATTTTGCCGATCTGAACTGGGAAAGCGGCAGCCTGATCACTGAAGTTCTGCGCTTTATCGTCGAGAAGGGCTATGACTTGCCCACCGACACGTTGCCTGGCACCACCATTACCCTGGAAACCGCCCTGGCCAAGAACGACATCCAGGTGATCGGCGAGGAATGGGCTGGCCGCAGCCCGGTGTGGGTCAAGGCTGAAGCCGAAGGCAAGGTGGCGGGCCTTGGCGATATCGTCAAAGGCGCTACCGAAGGCTGGTGGGTGCCGGAGTACGTGGTCAAGGGTGACTCCTCAAAAGGGCTCAAGCCCTTGGCTGCGGACCTCAAAAGCGTGCAGGACCTGGCGCGTTACAAGGACGTATTCAAAGACCCTGAATCTCCAGGCAAGGGGCGCTTTCTCAACAGCCCCATTGGCTGGACCTCCGAAGTGGTCAACAAACAGAAGCTCAAGGCTTATGGCCTGGATGACAGCTACGTGAACTTCCGCAGCGGTTCGGGCGCGGCGCTGGATGCGGAGATTGCTTCGTCGATTCGCCGGGGCAAGCCCGTGCTGTTCTATTACTGGTCGCCGACCCCGTTGATGGGGCGCTACAAATTGATCCAGCTGGAAGAACCGCCGTTTGATGCAGACGCGTGGAAGACCCTGACCGACGCCGACAACCCGAACCCGAAGCCGACACGCTCGTTGGCTTCCAAGTTGAGCATTGGTGTATCGACGCCGTTCCAGCAGGCACATCCACAGATTGCCCAGTTCTTCGAGAAGGTCGAGTTCCCCATCGAACCGCTTAACAAAGCCCTGGCAACGATGAGCGAACACCACACGCCGCCTCGGGAGGTCGCCCAGGCGTTTCTTAAGGAACATCCGCAAGTGTGGAAGGCCTGGTTGACGGACGATGTGGCGCAGAAGGTCGAGGCGAGCCTCAAGTAACCGCCAGTCGTTGTATCGAGTGAAGATCAAAATGTGGGAGCTGGCTTGCCTGCGATGACTGAGTGTCAGACAACACTTTCTGATGCTGACCCACCGCTATCGCGGGCAGGCCAGCTCCCACATTTGATTGTATTCAAGCTTTAGAATTTGGTCTGTACGGCCAGCTCAAAGGTCCTCGGTGACCCCAGATAATACGCCGGCGACACATGGGCAAACTCCGCGTACACCTCGTTAGTCAGGTTACGCACGCGCCCGGTTACCGTGGTATGCGCATCCAGCTTATAACGCAGGAAGGTGCCGAACAGCGTATAGGCCGGTACGGTCTGGGTGTTGGCATTGTCTGCATACACCTGGGCGACATAGCGCGCTTCCACCCCACCTTGCCAGTCCTCGGCAAAATCGTAGGTCAGCCACAGGTTGCCCACGCGCTTGGGCACGTTGGTTGGCGTATTGCCCTTGCGCGACACCACGGCGCCGCTGGCGATTTTCTCGTTGAACTCATCGTACTGCGCGTCTACCCAGGCGAAGTTGCCTTCGGCCAATAGCCTCGGCGTGATGCGCAGCGAGCTGGCCAGTTCAATGCCCTTGGACGACTGCGCGCCCACCGGGATGCTGCTGGTCGGGTCCAGCGGGTCGGTGACGGCAAAGTCCTTGCGTTCGATCTTGTAGGCGGCGACCGTGGCCGAGCCCCGACCTTCCAGGTAATCGAACTTGCTGCCGATTTCCCATTGCTTGCCCGTGGACACGTCGAACACTTGGGTGGTGGTATTGGGCTGTTCGACGGCGGTGCTGTATTGCACATAGACGTTGGCGGACGGGATGAACTGATAGGTCAAGCCCACCCGGCCCGTTACCGGTTCCCAACTGCGCTTGAAGTGCCGCGGGTTGGTGGCGGTGATGGTGCGGTGGTTGGTCACGTCCAGGTCGATGGCGTCATAGCGCAGGCCGGTCAGCAGCGAGAGCTTATCCGTCAGTCCCAGACGGTTTTCCACGAACAGTGCCTTGGTGGTTACTTGGTTGGTCGTGCCCTTTTCAAACCCCGGTTTCATACCTGGGATGTCATAGAAATGCCCTGGACCGTAGTCGTTCGGGTCAACTGTACTGTTACCCGAAGCTTTAAGCGGGTGGCTCGTGGTGCTATTGACCTTGTACTCAAAACCACCCGACCAGGTGGTGGCAAGGCCGAACATGCTCGTGTCATGGCGCAGTTCGAACTGGTTGCCGTTCTGCTCGCCCTGATGCCGCACCTGATAGGCCGTTGAGCGGTTCACCGCGCTGTTGTCGGCGTTGTACTGGTAAGTCTCCAGGTTGCGGTAATCGCGCTGGCTGTCGAGGTGGTAGAGGGTGTTTTTCAGCGTGGTGCTGTCGTTGATTCGGTAGTCGATGATCGAACGTGCCCAGATTGTTCGTTGCTCATAACGGCCGTCGGCAACGTTGTAGTTATTGAAGCGGTTGTGCTTGTCGATCTTCAGTTCACCGGCCTTGGGGTTGAGCACCGGCGTGCCCCAATACGGGCTGTCTTCATGTTCGTCCTGATATTCCAGGGCCAGGGTGTGGGACAGATTCGGGCTGAGGTCGCTGAGCAGGGAAAACGCCACGCTCCAGGCATCGCGCTGGTCGCGGTCGATGTAGCTGTGGTTGGTGTTGCGGCTCACATCCAGGCGGGCGTAATGCTGCACTTCGGCACCGGGTTCGGTCAGCGCATGGTTGAGGCCGAACGCCATACCGGCGGTGTCGTAGCTGCCATAGCTCAGTTGGCCTTCGATGGCCTGTTCCTCGCGGTTTGCCAGCTTGGTCACGTAGTTCAGCGAGCCACCCACTGAGCCTGCGCCGTTGATCAAGGAGGAGGGGCCGCCCACCAGTTCGACGCGGTCGTAGATCCATGCATCCACCGGCCGTGCCAGGCCCGTGGCGACATTGATGCCGTTGAACATCTGGGTAATCTGGCTGCTGGTAAACCCTCGATACGAGACAAAACCACCAAACCCAGGTGGTGCGCTGGCGTTGACGCCGGGCAGGGTATTGGCCGCATCGCGAAAGGTCTTGGCGCCGTGGCGCTCGATATCGTTGCGGCTGGCGATGGCCACCGACGCCGGGGTTTCCCGCACGCTCAGGCCCAGACGCGAGGCCATGCCGCTGGATTGGTCCAGGGCCAGGCCTGGCTCGGCACTTTGCTCGCCGTCAATGGTGGTCGGCGCCAATTCAAGGGCTGAGGTGCAAACAGGCAGGCAGCCGAACAGGCCCGCCAGCAGGGGTAAATGTTTCATGGTTGAATCCTGAAAACTTGGCTCGAAAACAACGCACAGCTACCCGTACTCCTGACGGAAACGAGGCGATGCAGATCAGTAAGCGCAGGGATCAGGCAAGGGCAGGTGGCGCGCGCGGATTAGCCGCAGGCCAGGTGAAACGGGCGGGAATGTCGGCGGCAAGCACCACCGCTGCGGGCGGCGCATGGGGCTGCGGCAGGACTGCCACATTCAGGTGGGAGTTGAGCGCCGGGCCCATGCCGCCGGTAGAGCACAGCGGGCAACCAAACGCCTTCGACAGCGTTGGCAGGTTCTCGTCCGTCGAGTTGCTGGGCAGCGGGGCCTGGGTACGTGGGTCGACCGTACAGAACTGGCCGCTGATGCCGTTGAGCTGCATCCCCACCATTTGCCCATGACCAATGCTGCAGGCGAACACATTGAACAGGACGCAGCAATAGAGCATCCAGGCAATGAGTGAGCGGTCGGCACGGGCGAGTTTCATGGGGCGGCACTTTATCATCAGCGACCGACGAAATGCCTGCAAAAAATCTCAGGGCGACTATCCTCATTCGCACATTTTTGTGGAGCGCCGACCATGAGCTTTGTCATTGCGCGATGGATCGTCGGGGTATTTACCTTCATCAGCATGGTGCATCTGTATTGGGCTGCGGGTGGCAAGCTCGGCAGCCTGGCCGCTATGCCGCAACTGCCCGGAGAGTTTGCCAGCGGGCCGCGACCGGCGTTCAAACCGTCGGCGCTGGGCACTTTTCTGGTGGCGATGGGGCTGGTGGCGATTGCCTTGCTTGTGTGCCTGCGCGCCGGGCTGTATTTCTCGCCGGTGTCCCACGGGGCGTTGCAGTGGGGCATCAGTGCGATTGCCGTGCTGATGTTTGCCCGAGCGATAGGGGATTCGGAGCTGGTGGGGTTTTTCAAGAAGGTCGGTGGCTCGAGGTTTGCTCGCCTGGACACCTATTTCTATTCGCCGTTGTGCCTGGTGTTGGGCGCCGGCTTGCTGGTGGTGGCGTGGAGCTGAGCCTGAGCCCACAGATACCTGGCTGACACTGCGCATCCAAATGTGGGAGCTGGCTTGCCTGCGATGCAGACACCTCGGTCTATCAGCCAAACCGGGTTGATCCCTTCGCAGGCAAGCCAGCTCCCACCTTCAACCACGCTCGACAGGTAACCCCGAGCGCCACCAGGCCCCTCTGGCCGCCATTTGATTCCCCTCCAAGTATTTCCCAGACAAAAACACACCCCCCGGTTTTATAGCGCTTGACCTTCCCAGTATGGCAAGCCGGATAAAAACCCCAAGTGTCGGTTTGTCTTGAAAATTCCAAGGAGGGTGAACGATGTACACCAAACCAGTCAGCCTGATCACCGGGGTGTTGGCCGTAGCGTTGACGCTGGGTGGATGCTCAGACAATTCACCGCCAGCCGCAGCCGCCAAGCCCCCTGGCGTGCCAGTGGCCCAGGTGGTGGCGCGGGCGGTGACGCCATTTGTGGAGTACACCGGTTCGTTGACCGCCATCGACCAGGTTCAATTGCGCCCGCGAGTCAGTGGTTATCTGCAAAGTGTCAGCGTGCCCGAAGGTCAGTTCGTGGCTAAGGGCAGCCCGTTGTTTGTGATTGATCCGCGCATGTTCCAGGCGGCAGTGAACGCAGCCAAGGCGCGTTTGCGCGAGGCGCAGGCCAATGCATTACTGGCCCAGGCCGAGCATGGCCGCGCCGAGCAGTTGTTTGCCAAGAAGGTGGTGGCGCGTGATCGTCTCGACACCGCCGTTGCTTCGTTGAACGCCGGCAGAGCGCAGGTGGAGGCCGCCAAGGCTGCGTTGGATACAGCCCAACTGGACCTGAGTTACACCCGCGTCACCGCACCTATCAGCGGGCGTATCGATCGTGCCCTGGTGACTGAAGGCAACTATGTGACCCGTGGGGAAACAGCGCTGACCACGATTGTCTCCATCGACCCCTTGCATGTGTACTTCGATGTGGATGAACGCACTTACCTGCATTCGTTGGCAGCGACGCGGCAGCACGCCGGGTCCAAGGGCGAACAAGCCGCCAAGGTCATGGTGGCGATGCTCAACGATACGACCTATGCGCGGGCGGGTCGCGTGGACTTTCTGGCCAACTCGGCCGACCGCAAGACCGGCACGGTGCGCGTGCGTGCGGTGGTCGAAAATCCGGATGGGCGCTTGACGCCGGGGCTGTTCGCCAAGGTCAAGCTGGACACCGGCGCGGCGCAATCACGGGTGTTGATTGCTGACCATTCCATCGGTACCGACCAGGGCCGCCGCTATGTGCTGGTAGTCGGTGAAGGCGACAAGACCGAATACCGCCCGGTCGAACTGGGCCCTGTGGTCGACGGCCTGCGGGTCATCGAACAGGGCCTGCAACCGGGCGAGCGCATTGTCGTCAAAGGGCTGGTGCGCCCCGGCATGCAGGTGACGCCGCTGGCTGCCAGTATTGAGGGCAAGCCGCTTGAAGCTCCGCTGGCGGTGGGGGGCGTGCAATGAGCTTCCCACGCTTTTTCATTGACCGACCGATCTTCGCCATCGTCCTGTCGGTATTGATGATGATTGGCGGCATCGTGGCTTTCTTTCACCTGCCGTTGAGCGAATACCCTGCCGTCACGCCGCCCACCGTGCAAGTGACCGCGTCTTACCCAGGGGCCAACCCGCAGGTGATTGCCGAGACGGTGGCGGCGCCGCTGGAACAGGTGATCACCGGGGTCGAAGGCATGCTTTACATGACCTCGCAGTCGGCCACCGATGGCCGCATGATCCTGACTGCGACCTTCGCCCAGGGCACCAACGCGGACATGGCGCAGATCCAGGTGCAGAACCGTGTCTCGCGGGCTTTGCCGCGCTTGCCCGAAGAGGTGCAGCGCCTGGGCGTGGTCACGCAGAAGACCTCGCCGGACATCCTCATGGTGGTCCACCTGCTGTCCCCCGACCAACGTTATGACCCGCTCTACATCTCCAACTATGCCTACCTGCAGGTGCGCGATGAGTTGTCGCGCCTACCGGGGATCAACGATGTGCTGGTGTGGGGCGCGGGTGAATACAGCATGCGCCTGTGGCTCGACCCGGACCTGATCGCCGCCCGTGGCTTGACCGCCGGTGATGTCATCACCGCCGTGCGCGAGCAGAACGTACAAGTGGCGGCCGGCTCGGTCGGCCAGGCGCCGGATTCCACTGCCGCCTTCCAAGTCACGGTCAATACCCTGGGGCGCCTGACGGATGAAGAGCAGTTTGGCGACATCATCATCCGCACCGGCGATAACGGCCAGGTCACGCGCCTGCGTGATGTGGCCCGTATCGAGATGGGCGCCGATGCCTACGCGCTGCGCAGCCTGTTGGACGGTGAGCCTGCGGTGGCCTTGCAAATTATCCAGAGCCCAGGGGCGAACGCGCTGGATGTGGCGCAGTCGGTGCGCGACACCATGCAGCGACTGCAAACCAACTTCCCCGAGGGGTTGGTGTCGCGGATTGCCTATGACCCCACCGTGTTTGTGCGCGCTTCGCTGGAGTCGGTGGCCATCACGCTGATGGAAGCGATCCTGCTGGTGGTGATCGTGGTGGTAGTGTTCCTGCGCAACTGGCGTGCGTCGCTGATTCCTTTGATGGCCGTGCCGGTGTCGATCATTGGCACCTTTGCGGTCATGCACCTGATGGGCTTCTCCCTCAATACCTTGTCGCTGTTCGGCCTGGTGCTGTCGATTGGCATCGTGGTCGACGATGCAATCGTGGTGGTGGAGAACGTCGAGCGGCATATCGAGAACGGCGAGGAGCCGATGCAGGCTGCGCGACGGGCGATGGGCGAGGTCACCGGCCCTATCATTGCGATCACCTCGGTGCTGGCGGCCGTGTTCATTCCCACCGCGTTTCTCAGTGGCCTGCAAGGCGAGTTCTATCGGCAGTTTGCGCTGACCATCGCGATTTCCACGATCCTCTCGGCGGTCAACTCGTTGACCCTCAGCCCGGCGCTGGCCGGCCTGTTGCTGCGGCCACGGCATGCCGCCGTGGCGCATGACCCGCGCAGCCTGCGGGGTCGCGCCACGCGGCTGCTTGAGGTGCTGGGCCGGCCGTTCCAGCGTGCGCCGCAAGCCTATGGCAACACCGTGCGCAAGGTCGTCGGCCGTCGCGGCGTGGCGCTGTTGGCCTACGGCGGTTTGCTCGCGTTGACCTGGTTCGGCTTCAACGCGGTACCGGCCGGCTTCGTGCCGATGCAAGACAAGTACTACCTGGTCGGTATCGCCCAACTGCCGAACGCGGCCTCATTGGAGCGTACCGATGCGGTGGTGCGGCAAATGTCGAAAATCGCCCTGGATGAGCCGGGGGTCGAGAGTGTCGTGGCGTTCCCGGGGCTGTCGGTCAACGGCTTCGTCAACGTCCCGAATGCGGCGGTGATGTTCGTGATGCTTGATCCGTTCAAAGAACGCACCTCGCCGGATATGACAGCGGTCGCCATCGCCGGGCGCCTGCAAGCCAAGTTTGCGAGCATCCCCGACGGCTTCCTCGGGGTGTTCCCACCGCCGCCGGTACCGGGGCTCGGGGTAACCGGGGGCTTCAAGCTGCAGGTCGAGGACCGTGGCGGCGTCGGGCTTGAGGCGCTGGTGCAGCAGACCCAGATACTGATGACCAAAGCCACTGAGTCAGGCCAGGTGGCCGGGCTGATGACCAGTCTGGACGTCAACGCGCCGCAACTGAATGTCGACATCGACCGCACCCAGGTCAAGAGCCAGGGCGTACGCCTGGCGGATGTGTTCGAGTCGCTGCAGGTCTACCTGGGCTCGCTGTATGTCAACGACTTCAACCGGTTTGGCCGCACCTACAAAGTCACGGCCCAGGCCGATGCGGACCACCGCATGCAGGCCGAAGCCATCGGCCGTCTGCAGGTGCGCAACGCCGCCGGGGACATGCTGCCGTTGTCGGCGTTTGTCACGGTCACGCCGAGTTCCGGGCCTGACCGGGTGATTCACTACAACGGCTATCCCTCGGCGGATATCTCTGGCGGCGCGATGCCAGGCGTGAGCTCGGGGCAGGCGGTCGCCCTCATGGAGCGCCTGGCCCAAGAGGTACTGCCCGAGGGCGTGACCTATGAATGGACGGACCTGACCTACCAGCAAAAGCTCGCCGGGTCATCGGCCCTGTTTATTTTTCCGCTGTGTGTGTTGCTGGCGTATCTGATCCTCGCCGCGCAGTACAACAGCTGGCTGCTGCCGTTGGCGGTGTTGCTGATCGTGCCCATGTGCCTGCTCAGCGCAATCCTCGGCGTGTGGCTGGTGGAGGGCGACAACAACGTGTTCGTGCAGATCGGGTTGGTGGTGCTGGTGGGCTTGGCGGCGAAGAACGCCATCCTGATCGTCGAGTTTGCCCGCAGCCTCGAAGCCGAAGGCGCCAGCCCATTGGAAGCGGTGATCCACGCCTGTCAATTGCGCCTGCGCCCGATCCTGATGACGTCCCTGGCGTTTATCGCCGGCGTAGTCCCGCTGGTATTTGCCAGTGGCGCCGGCGCCGAGATGCGCCATGCCATGGGGGTTGCGGTGTTTGCCGGGATGTTGGGCGTGACGCTGTTCGGCCTGTTCCTGACGCCCGTGTTCTATGTGGTGATGCGCAGCCTGGCGCTGCGCGTGGAGCGCCGGGGGGCGAGTCCGAAGGTGCAGCTAAAGGAGAGCGCATCATGAAACAGGCGTATCCAGTTTTTCTGTTGTCGTTGACCCTGCTGGCCGGTTGCGGTTCGGTGGGGCCTGATTACTCCGCACCGGTGCTGCCCGCCGCACAGCGGCCTGCGAGCTTCGGTGCGCCCATCGCCGGGCTCGGTACGGGCGAGGTAGAGGTGCAGTGGTGGCAGGTGTTCGACGAGCCGGCACTGAGCCAGTTGATTCAGCAGGCACTGGCGGCCAACCATGACATCGGCATCGCCGCCGCACGCCTGGACGAAGCCAAGGCGCTGCTGCGCGAAAGCCGCCAAGGCTTCCTGCCCAGTGGCGGCGCTGCCCTGGGCTACGAGCACCGCCAGCGCAGCGAGGTCGAGACTCCGTTCGGCGAGCAGCGCTCCATTGAAACCACCCGCGCGGCGGTGGATGCGGCCTGGGAAATCGACTTGTTTGGCCGCGTGCGTCGCTCGGTGGAGGCGGCCCAGGCCCAGGCGGGGTCGCGTCAGGCATTGCTGCGCAGCGTGCAAGCGAGCGTCGCGGCGACGGTCGCTGCCACCTGGTTTGACCTGCAAGGCATCGAAGCCGAACAGGCGGTGGTCGCCGATATCAGCCAGAGCCAGCGCGACAGCCTGGACCTGGTGGGGCAGATGGTCAGCGTCGGCGCCGCCACCGAATTCGACCGGTTGCGTGCCGAGGCCTTGTTGCGCAATGTCGAGGCGGTAGCGCCTGACCTGGAGCGACGTCGCGCCAAGTCAACCAACGCGTTGGCGGTGCTGTTGGGTCAAGCGCCTCAAGGGTTCAAGGTACCCCAGGCCCGGCCTGGGCGTGAAACCTTGAACCTGCGCACGCTGCAGGTGGGAGACCCGGCCGGCTTGCTGGCGCGCCGCGCCGATATTGCCGCGGCCGAACGCACGCTGGCGGCCGCGACTGCGCAGATCGGCGTGGAAACCGCTGGCTTGTATCCGGACATTCAGGTGCAGGGTTCCATCGGCTTACTGGCCGGAAGTCTCAGCGCTTTGGGCGATGCGGGCATGCAGTCGAACTTTATCGCCCCGGTGATTCGCTGGTCACTGCTGGACACCGGGCGCGTACGTGCGCGGATTGCCGCCAGCGAAGCGCGCACCCAAGCTGCCTTGATCGCCTATGACCAGACCGTATTGCGCGCCCTGCAGGAAACCGATGATGCGTTCCAGGCCAACCGTACGGCCGGTAATGCCTTGGGCTTGCGGCTGCTGGAAGCGGCGGCTAATCGTGAGGCAGCCAGCTTTGCGCGCGAGCGGTTTGCGCAAGGTGAGGGTGTGTACCTGGATGTGCTTGAGGCCGAACGCGCGGACTTCACCAGCCGCCGGGCGTTGACGGCGGCGCGCACGGAACAGCGCTTGGCGGTGGTGGGGATCTATAAGGCGCTGGGTGGTGGGTGGGAGGTCTGTGAGCGGGCGGGGCAGGCGTGCAAGGGGGCCACGGTGTTGCGCTAACGCGGACCTGTGGGAGCTGGCTTGCCAGCGATGGCGGCCCGACAGCCGACGCCTATCTACCTGACACCCCGCGATCTAAATGTGGGAGCTGGCTTGCCTGCGAAGACGGCCTGACAGTCAACACAGTTGGACCGTGTACATATCCATTCCTGCGGTAACGGCCACTTAGGGTTCCGCCCAACGGCGGCTCACTTTGCAAAAGCCGGGATGCCGGCCCAGGCCAAAGTAAGCAAAATGCTCTTGCCCCACCACTCGGCACCTGGCTCAGGCTCGGTGTGCCCGTAATCCGCCAGTGATTTGGGGGGGCGCCGCCACGCGCCATCCATGGCGCGGGGCGGCTAAACCGGCATCCCTGCCGGTTTACCCCCCCAAAATCCCTGTCGAATTCCGGCCAGCGTGGTTTAACGGGGCGCCTAAGATCAAAAGCAGATCAAGAGCGGCTCGCTTCGCATCGTGGTTACCGTCGGCAGCAAGATTTCGCGCCTCGACAGCTCTACGTCCGTCATACTGGCAGCTATGACTTTCGACTCGCCTCTCGCCGCTTACCAACATGCCATCGCCCAGCCAGGTTTCGTCGCCGACGACGCCCAGCGCCGGGCGGTACAAGCCTTGCAAGCCTGTCACGAGGCCTTGCATCAAGGGCGTTCGTCGATTGCTGGCGTTTACCTGTGGGGGCCGGTGGGGCGTGGCAAGACCTGGTTGATGGACCAGTTCTACCAAAGCCTGCGCGTGCCTGCGCGGCGTCAGCATTTTCATCATTTCATGGCCTGGGTACACCAGCGCTTATTCCAGCTCACGGGCACCCAGGACCCCTTGCAGGCGTTGGCCCGGGAGTTGAGCCGGGCGGTGCGTGTGCTGTGCTTCGATGAGCTGTTTGTGAATGATATCGGGGACGCGATCATTCTCGGTCGCCTGTTTCATGTGATGTTCGAGGAGGGCGTGGTGATGGTGTGCACATCCAACCAGCCGCCCGACCAGCTGTATGCCGATGGCTTCAACCGTGAGCGTTTCCTGCCGGGTATCGATGCGCTCAAGCAGCATATGCAGGTGGTGGCCGTAGACGGTGGCGAGGATCATCGCTTGCATCCCGGTGTGGGCATGCAGCGCTATTGGGTGAATCAACCCGAGGCACTGGCGGCGGTGTTCCGACAATTGAGCCAAGGCCAAACCGTGACCAGCGGGGCGGTAAGCGTAGGGCACCGCACCATCATGACGGTGCAGGCCAGTGACACCGTGCTTTGGTGTCGCTATGCCGACCTGTGTGGGCAACCCCTGGCCGCTATGGATTTCATGCTGTTGTGTGATCGCTTTCACGCCATCCTGCTGGGAGACGTCCCCAACCTCAGTGCACAGAAACGCCCGGGCCGGATTGCCCGTGGCACCGAAGACGGCGCCGAGCGCGTGGTGGCCGGGGATCGAGAGTTGCCGCAGCTGTCGGTGCACGATGACAGCGTGCGACGTTTTATCGCGTTAGTGGACGAATGCTACGACCGCAAAGTGCCACTCTTTATCGACGCCGCGGTGCCGTTGCACAGCCTGTACACCGAAGGCTACCTGGAGTTTCCTTTCCGCCGCACCCTGAGCCGTCTGCAAGAGATGCAGCTGCAACGCTTCGCCGCCTAGGAAAAATCGCCGCTCCAAAGCTCATTGCACACTTTGATGCGCGCAACCTTCGCACTTTCTGTCAGCTATTTGTCGCTTATCTCCTTCATCTACTGCCGACTCCACGCTTACAATCGCAGCTCTCAAAGGGAAACGATTCCCTGGTTGTCGCTATCGAGGAAGGAAATGGACACCCCAGACATCCTGGTGCTGCAAGCCAGCTATACCAACGCCGTGCACGCCGACGCCATTGGCCTGCTGCTCAACCATTACGCTGAAGATCCGATGGGTGGCGGCCACAGCCTGCCAGCCGATCTCTTGCAGCAACTGCCAGGCGAACTGGCCAAGCGCCCACACGCGTTCAGTGTGCTGGCGTTTGTCGGGGGGGAGCCAGCAGGGTTGGTCAATTGTTTCGAAGGTTTTTCGACCTTCGCCTGCCGGCCCTTGGTCAATGTCCATGATGTGGTGGTGAAAGAGCAGTTTCGGGGGTTGGGGTTGAGTCAGAAGATGCTGCAAAAGGTCGAGGAAATCGCCCGGCAGCGCGGTTGCTGCAAAATCACCCTCGAAGTGCTGGAAGGCAATGCACTGGCGCAATCGGCCTATCGCAAGTTCGGGTTTGACGACTCCGTGTTTGATCCCGCCCATGGGCGGATGCTGTTCTGGAGTAAACCGTTGTAATAATTAACCGGCAAAAAAAGGGCGCCATTAAAGGGCGCCCAATAAACCTTTGCCAACGGAGCAGAATGGCGCAGGGTACTACGGATTAAGTAAGCATTAACTCAGCTGTTCGGTTGCGCCTGATCAACCGTGTCGGCCTTGACCGACTTGCCATCGGCGCTAGCAACTTGCTGCTCAGCCTTGCCGTGGGTTTTTTCCTGAATGAAGCTGAAGTTGTTGTAGAACTCCTTGGAGCGCTCTGCGCCGCCCTCTGCAAAGGCGGCGGCAGAGGTCAGGGTCATCAGGCTGGCAAGCATCAAGGTCGAGAGTTTCATAGTGGTATCCCCATTAAAAGTGATAGGTGTCCGGTCGCTCCGTGATCAGATCATGGAGCGACTATGGCGTTATCTTATTAAGTGGGAATTAACTGAAAGCGCCGTTGAAGTTAACGGTTTTGTTAACTTCAACGTGCGAGGCTATAACTTCCAATCCAATGCCAGCGTGACGGAACGCGGCTCGCCCCAATACACGCCGTTATAAAAACCAACGCGCTCGTAATATTTCTTATCAAAGAGATTATTCACGTTGACCGACGCCGAAACCTGTTCGTCGAACTGGTAGCGTGACATCAGGTTGACCACGGTGTAGCCCTGTTGCGTGATTTTCGCTCGGGTGGTTATTGGCCGGCCTTCGCTGTTGCGCTGCCCGGTCGGGCGGTTGCTGAAGTCGTAGGTTTCGCTCTGCCAGTTCACGGCGCCGCCGACGGTCAGGTTGCGCCAGGCGCCCGGCAGGCGATAGGCGCTGGAGATCTTCACCAGGTTCAACGGTTGGCTGGTGTTATTGCGTTTGTCCGAGCCATTGACCGAATGGGTGTAGGTATAGCCGGCGGTCAGGTTCCAGTCCGGCGTGATTTCACCGGCGGCTTCCAGCTCGAAGCCGTTGACCTTATTACCTTTGCCGCCGGATCTGTAGTACTCCTCGCCCGTGACCGGGTTGGGCGGGACTGAGTCATCCCGCTCGGCGACGTTGTCCTGGGTACTCCAAAAGTACGCGGCGGCCAGGTTCAAGCGCTCGTTCAGCACGCTGCCCTTGAGGCCCACTTCGTAGTTACTGCCGACCACGGGCTCCAGGTACTTCTTGTTGGCATCACGGTAGTCCTGGGGTTTGAAGATGTCGGTATAGCTGGCGTAGACGGTGTACTGCGGCGTGATGTCGTAGAGCAGGCCGGCGTAGGGCGTCCACATATCATTGTGGGTCTGGCTGGTTTTGCCCGAAGCAGTCAGTTGGTCGTTGGCATTGTATTCGGGCGTGGCGCTTTCCAGTTCCCAACTGCCGTAACGGCTGCCCAGCACGGCGTGCAAGCGGTCAGTGAGGCTCAGCCGCGTGGCCAGGTAACCAGCTTTCTGTTGTTTCTTGCTGTGCTCGCCCTTCAGGTCGGTTACCTGGTCGGTGAACTTGCCGATGCCACCCATGTGCTTCCAGTCCTGAATGGGGTAGTAGCTGGCTGGCAGGTCGCTGCGCATGAAGGGCGAGACATCCCGTTGGGCGGCTTCGCCATAGCCCATCATCAGAGCGTGTTCACGGCCCAGCAGCGTATAGCTGCCGGCCAGGTTGAGGTCGATGGCCTCCATGCGCGAGGTCCCGCGCATATGGCTGGCCCAGGCCGTCATGCCGCTGCGGTCGGGGTTGGGGAAACCGGCGCCGCCGTAATACACCTTGCCATCGGTGTCGCTCTGGCGATGGGTGTAGGCGGCCTTCAGGTGCCAGTCGCCGCCGAGCCGATGGTCGAGGGTGGCGAAGGTGGTCTTGTCAGTCAGCGGCCAGGAACTCCAGTGCGCCGCCATGTTGGTGGAACGCGGCAGCCTTGCCTTGCCGCCCTGGCTGTTCCAGTAGGGCACGGTGCCCCAAGACGTGCCTTGCACCTGCTTGTCCTGGTAATCGAAGCCGACGGCCAGCACGGTATCGTCGGAAAGATCGCCCTCGAGAATGCCGTATCCCACTGCCCGCTGCAGCCCATAGTTGTCACGAAACGACTTGCTGTCGCGGTAAGCCAGCACGCTACGCCCGCGCAGTTTGCCGTCGAACGCCAGCGGGCCGCCCACGTCAACGTAGCTGTAGTAGTTGTCATGACTGGCGCCACTGATGCCGGTCTTGGCCTGCCACTGGGCGGTAGGGCGCTTGCGCACCATGTTGACGGTGGCCGAAGGGTCGCCTGCGCCCGTGGTCAGGCCCGTCGCGCCGCGTACTACTTCGATGCGGTCGTAGATGATGGTGTCGGCGTCGGTCTTCATGTAGCCGAAAGTGTTGAGCATCCCGTCAACCTGGAAGTTGCTGATGCCATAGCCTCGGGCGGAGTAGTAGACACGATCGGAGTCGTAATGCTGAACGTTGACGCCCGTGGTCTGGCGCAACACATCCGTCAGGGTATTGAGATTGAAGTCGTCCATCTGCTGGCGTGTGATCACCGAGATCGATTGCGGGGTCTCCTTGACGGAGAGGTTCAGCCGCGTGGCGGTGCTCATCGAACCAGTAGTGTAGGCGCCGGTGTGCTCGGTGGTGGCGCCCAGGCCGTCGGCGCTGATGGTGGTCGCGCCCAGTTCCAGGGCTTTGGCGGGGGGTGTATCGGGGGCGGTGTCGGCCAGCGAATCCGGGCTCAGCGCCAGGCTGAACAGGCCGAAGGTGAAGGTCATGGAACGGGTGAAGGGCGCAAACATCGCTGCAGACTCCTTGTCGTCTTTGATACCTCCCCAGGCAGGGAGGGCTTGGTTCAAAGACGAAAGGAACTGCGGAACTTTAGGCTCAAACGAGAATGATTGTTATCTTTCTGTTGCAAGACCCTGGCTTACTTGGCCACCACTTCGGCGCCGTCGGCCTTCTTGGGCTTGATCAGGCTGAAGTCGATCAGCGCCTTCTGCTTGGTCTCGTAAGGGTTGCCGATCAACAGGGGACGTGGCTTGAAGCTGTCGCTCACCAGGCTCTTGCTGTGGTCCAGCTCATCGAAACTCAAGCCTGCCATGTCGGCCCAGGTGTGGATCAACTGCGAACTGCTGTAAGGCCGTTGCAAGTCGCCGGCGAAGCTCCAGTCGTGGCTTTCGCGCCATTTGGGCGAGGCGTAGGCCATGAACGGGATGGTGTACATCGGCGCGGTCGGCTTGCCTTCGTTACGCCCCAGGGTGTCGTGGCCGGCGGAGTCGAACACGTCTTCGCCGTGGTCCGAGAGGTACAGCAAAAAGCCGTTGGGGTCGGTCTTGGCGTAGTCCTTGATCAGGCTGGAGACCACGAAATCGTTGTACAGCACCGCGTTGTCATAGCTGTTGTAGGTCGGCAGCTGCGCATCGCTGACACCCGCTGGCACGCCCTGGCGGTCGGTGAACTTGTCGAAGGTTGGCGGGTAGCGGTACTGGTAGCTCATGTGGGTGCCCAGCAGGTGCACCACGATGAACTTGCGTTCGGCGGTATCGGCCAGGGCCTTGGAAAACGGCGCCAGTACGTCGCCGTCGTACTGACGGGCGTTCTGGTTGCGGTTGTTGTTCAGGTACACCTGCTCGTCGGCCTGTTCGGAAAAGGTCGTGAGCATGGTGTTGCGTTTGGTCATGGTCTGCTGGTTGGTGATCCAGAAGGTCTTGTAGCCGGCTTGTTTCATCACGCTGACAATCGACGGCGTCTTGAGGTACAGATCCGGGTTTTCTTCGTCAGCGAAGGTCAGCACCTGTTGCAGCGCTTCAATGGTGTAGGGGCGCGGGGTGATGACGTTATCGAACACGGCCAGTTGGTCGCGCAGCTTGTCCAGTTCCGGCGTGGTGTTGCGCGGGTAGCCGTAGAGGCTCATGCGCTGGCGGTTGGTCGACTCGCCGATGACCAAGACAAGTGTGGACGGCTGGCCGGCCATGCTGTCCTTGAGGTTGTTCAAGGGTGGGATCTTGCTCGCACTGGTGAGCATGCCTTGCATGTTGTCCAGCTGCTCGGTGTAGCGACGGTACGCGACGATCATCTGCCAAGGCACGGCAGGCTCGATGCGGGTTTCGAAACGGTCGATGGCCAATTCCATGGTTTCGCTGGTGGCGATCTGCTTGACCAGTGGGTAGCCCACCACCGCCAGGACGATGGCAATGGCTGCCACGATCGACTGGCCGCGAGGCAGGTACACCGGGCGCAAGCGCGTCCACAGGAGGATGGCGAAGGCGGTGTGGGCAATGAACGCCAGCACGATCCACCAGGCAAAGTATTGGGTGGCGTATTCGCCGGCTTCAGAGATGTTCGACTCGAACATGATGAAGATGACGCTCTGGGAGAACTCCTGCTGGTAAATGAAGAAATAACCCAGGCTCGCCATGGAGCAAGCCCACAGCACTACGCCGATCAAGGCGGCGAGCAGGCGCGTACGACGCGGGAATAGCAACATCGGCGCCAGCCACAGCGCACTCATGAAGAAGGCCTGGCGGAAGCCACTGAAGCCGGAGGTGCCGGTCAGTTGGATAAGAAGTTGGGTAATACCCGAGAAATACCAGAAAAACAGGAATAACCAGCCAAGGCCGGCCCAATCAAAGCCTTTCGCAGTCGTCGTGCTGCGTTTGAACATCGCCATCCAGCGCCCCATCAGAAAAAGATTGTCGCGCACAGGCGCGCAACATCGGGCCGCCCAGGAAGTGAGCGGCATCGCGGAACGGGAGTATCAAGAGGGGAATGTGAAAACTTCGTGAGTTTTCTGTAGGTATTGCCTTACAACGCGTTCGGCCCGGGCTTCAGCACAGGGCTGGCTTGGCATCCGACGGTTGATCGAGCTGGGCTTGAAGGTGCAAGCGCAGGCGCAGGACTTCCTGTTGCAACTGATCGCGCTCGTCTTTCAACTGGCGCAGTTCATCGCGACGGATGGTGACGTAGAGGGTCTGTGGCGGACGGGTCATCTGTGCTGTGCTCATTGCTTACCTCGCAAATAGCCGGTAGATCGCGGTGCCAAAACAGGTTTTTGGCAACAGTCGGAAGCAAGTTTGAATTCTTTTTCGCTGCAAGGGAACTTTTTTATTTTTGGTGGTCGTGTGACTTTTGCCGGGGTGATGGTGAAACGATGGCCACTTTTTTGTCATGAAACTACATGGATCCGCTCTGGACTAACCCTCATTAGCCTCATTGCGCTATAAACTATGTCACACATTTTTTAGAAGTTAGGAGCATCAGCACATGCAACTGGGGATTATCGGACTAGGCCGCATGGGCGGTAACATTGCGCGGCGCCTGATGCTCAATGGGCATACCACCGTTGTATACGACCGTAACGAAGCCTTCGTCAAAGCCCTGAGCGAGGAGGGCGCCACCGGCGTCGCCGACTTGAAAGCGCTGGTGGCCGGCCTGCAAAAGCCCCGTGCTGTCTGGGTCATGTTGCCAGCGGGCGCGCCCACCGAAGACACCATCAACGCATTGAGCGAACTGCTGGAAGACGGCGATGTGATCATCGACGGCGGCAACACCAACTACAAGGACGACGTGCGTCGCGGCAAAGCCCTGGCTGAAAAGGGCCTGCACTATGTGGACGTGGGCACCTCGGGCGGCGTCTGGGGCCTGGAGCGTGGCTATTGCATGATGATCGGTGGCGACACCGAGACCGTGAATCGTCTCGACCCGATCTTCAAAAGCCTGGCGCCGGGCCTGGGTAACATCCCGCGCACCAAGGACCGTTCGGCCTCTGCCGACCCACGTGCCGAGCAGGGCTACATTCACGCCGGCCCAGCGGGTTCGGGGCACTTCGTCAAGATGATCCACAACGGCATCGAGTACGGAATGATGCAGGCGTTTGCCGAAGGTTTTGACATCCTCAAGACCAAGAACTCGGAAAACCTGCCGCAAGACCAACGCTTTGACCTCAACGTTGGCGACATCGCCGAAGTCTGGCGTCGTGGCAGCGTGGTGTCGTCCTGGCTGCTGGATCTGACCGCCGACGCCCTGGCCACCGACCCGAAACTCGACGGCTACTCGGGCTCCGTGGCCGACAGCGGTGAAGGCCGTTGGACCATCGAAGCAGCCATGGAGCAGGCCGTGCCGGTTCCGGTGTTGTCGACCTCGCTGTTCGCGCGTTTCCGTTCCCGCCAGCAGAGCACCTACGGTGACAAAATGCTGTCTGCCATGCGCTTCGGCTTTGGCGGCCATGTGGAGACTTCCAAAAAATGACCGCCAACGGCAAGAAACCCACGGCCGAACCCGCTCCACCCACCACGTTGTTCCTGTTTGGCGCCCATGGCGACCTGGTCAAGCGCCTGCTCATGCCGGCGCTGTACAACCTGAGCCGCGACGGGTTGCTGGGTGATGGCCTGCGTATCGTCGGTGTTGATCACAACGCCATCAGCGATGCGGACTTTGCCAAGAAACTCGAGGACTTCATTCGTACCGAGGCCTCCAGCAAGGTCAGGGGCAATGCTGAGAACGCCCTCGACCCCGCGTTGTGGGCGCAATTGGCCAAGGGCATCAGCTACGTCGAGGGCGATTTCCTCGACGACAGCACCTATGCCGATATCGCCAGCAAGATCGCTGACAGCGGCACCGCCAATGCGGTGTTCTACCTGGCCACCGCTCCGCGCTTTTTCAGTGAAGTGGTGCAGCGCCTGGGCAGTGCCGGTTTGTTGAATGAAACCGACGATGGCTTTCGGCGCGTGGTGATCGAGAAACCGTTCGGCTCCGACCTGGCTACCGCCGAGGCGCTCAACGCCTGCCTGCTCAAGGTGATGAGCGAGAAGCAGATCTACCGCATCGACCACTACCTGGGCAAGGAGACGGTGCAGAACATCCTGGTCAGCCGTTTCTCCAACGTGCTGTTCGAAGCGTTCTGGAACAACCACTACATCGATCACGTGCAAATTACTGCTGCTGAAACCGTCGGCGTTGAAACCCGGGGCAACTTCTTCGAGAAGACCGGCACACTGCGGGACATGGTGCCCAACCACCTATTCCAGCTGCTGGCGATGGTCGCCATGGAGCCGCCGGCAGCCTTTGGTGCCGACGCGGTGCGGGGTGAGAAGGCCAAAGTGGTCGGTGCGATCCGCCCCTGGTCGCTGGAAGATGCGCGGGCCAACTCGGTGCGCGGCCAATACACCGCCGGAGAAATTGCCGGCAAGCCATTGCCCGGCTATCGCGAAGAAGCCAACGTCGCGCCGGACAGCAGCACCGAGACGTTCGTCGCGCTCAAAGTGATGATTGATAACTGGCGCTGGGTCGGTGTGCCGTTTTACCTGCGTACCGGCAAGCGCATGAGCATCCGCGACACCGAGATCGTGATCTGCTTCAAGCAGGCGCCTTATGCGCAATTTCGCGATACCGAAGTCGATGAGCTCAAGCCCACTTACCTGAAGATCCAGATCCAGCCGAACGAAGGCATGTGGTTCGACCTGTTGGCTAAGCAGCCGGGGCCGACTCTGGAGATGGCCAATATCGAATTGGGCTTTGACTACAAGGACTTCTTCGAGATGCAACCGTCGACGGGTTACGAAACCCTGATCTACGACTGCATGACCGGCGACCAGACCCTGTTCCAGCGTGCAGATAACATCGAGAACGGTTGGCGTGCGGTGCAGCCATTCCTGGATGCGTGGAAGCAAGATGATGGTATCCAGGCTTACAAGGCTGGTGAGGATGGCCCAGCGGCGGCCGATGCCTTGCTGGCCCGCGATGGCCGCGCTTGGCATAGCCTCGGATGAGTGACGCGACGATTCATCCCATCCGGTTTGTCCTCAGTGATGTGGACGGGACGCTATTGCATCCCGACCACAGCCTCAGCCAACGCACCGCCGATGCCATTCGCGCGATGCGCGAGGCCGGGGTACTTTTCAGCCTGGCCAGCGGGCGTCCGCCCAAGGCCATGCGGCATTTGATCGAGACCTTTGGCATCGATGTGCCGGTGGCTGGCTTTAATGGCGGTACGTTGGTCAACCCGGATGGCAGTATCCTGGTTGCTCACCATCTGCCGGCGGAAGCGGCGCTCATCACCCTGGCGCTGTTTTCGGCCGAGCCGGACGTGGAAGTCTGGGTATTTGCCGATGGCGACTGGCTGCGCCGTGATCCGCCCGGGCCCATGGTGCAGCGCGAAGCCGATGGCTTGGGCTATGGGCCGGTGGTGGTGGAGAGTTTCGAGCCCTATCTGGACCGGGTCGACAAGATCGTCGCCGCCAGCAACAACACCCAGTTGTTGGTGGAGCTGGAGGCGCAATTGCAGCCGAAAGTGCAGGGGTTGGCCCAGGTGTCGCGTTCGCAGCCGGTGTACCTGGACGTGACAGCGATGCTGGCCAACAAAGGCGAAGCCTTGAAAACCCTGGCCGAACACCTGGGCGTGCCGCTTGCGCAAACGGCTGCGATTGGCGACGGTGGCAATGACCCGGCGATGTTTCATGTGGCGGGTTTGTCGATTGCCATGGGCCAGGCCGAAGAAACCGTCAAGCGCCAGGCCAACGTGGTCACCGGCAGCAATGTCGAGGACGGCGCTGCCGAGGCGTTCGAACGCTTTATTCTCGCCGCACGTTAAGCGTCGACGTGTGGCTGCACAACTTCCAGCTCAAGTTTTAGTTGGGCTGGAAGTTGCTGCATGCAATTACTTCGGCATTGCCCAGTGTTGCAACTGGTGGCCATCTTTATCGAGCTCGGCGCGGGCCTGCAATAACAGGTTTTCAAGTTGGGCCGGGTCGGTATACGCAGTGGAGGACAGCTGTTTGCTGCCGATGCGGGTATTGGTACGGTCGATGACGCTCAGGCTGAGGGCGCCAACGCCATCGTGCCAGGCCACGCACTGAAAGGGCTGGAAAGCACGGTCTGCAATCAAAAGAGCTTCGTTGATGCGCAGCGGAGCGTTCATTTGGGTCTTCTCTCTGTATGCCCATTCAAGTGAGTACCGGCGGTTGGGCTGGCCGTGCGGTGGGGTACTTGTACTGATGCACGATGGTGGGGTGCGGGTCACATGCTAGGGCAAGAAATTTTAACTTTCCCTGATTGACGTCATGTAAGCGGCTGTTTTGAAAGCGCCATAAGCCTTTCACTGGCGAGCAACTTCTGGCGTGCTACGAAACAGGCATGGCTTTTTGCCCACACTTATAGCGAAATGGTACAAGGTAAGCGTCAAGATCTTGCTAGGGTTACCAGCAGTCGCCACAAACTGTTGTTTCTAAATAACTTTAACAATATTGGCGCCAAGGAATAGTCATGATTGCGACACCCGCCCAACGCCGCTTATTGGTGGTCGACCCCTGTGACGACTGCCACGGGCTACTACCCGGGTTACGCACTGCCGGCTGGGAAGTAGACAGCTGTGCCTTGGAGGCGGTGGGGGAGCGCTCCTGCGATGTGGGCCTGCTGCGCTTGCAGCGGGATCACCTGGAGCGTCCCGAAGCGGTCAAGGAGTTGATTGGTCGCAGCGGCACCGAGTGGATTGCCGTGCTCAGCCAGGATGTACTGCGTTTGCAGAACGTCGGCGATTTTGTCTGCGAATGGTTTTTCGACTTCCATACCTTGCCCTTCGATGTGTCCCGGGTGCAGGTGACCCTGGGCCGTGCGTTCGGCATGGCGCGCTTGCGCGGCAAGGGCTACGCCCCGGTGGATGAGCCCCACGAGTTGCTGGGCGAGAGCCGCCCCATTCGTGAGCTGCGCAAATTGTTGTCCAAGTTGGCGCCCACGGAGTCCCCAGTGTTGATCCGCGGTGACAGCGGAACGGGCAAAGAGCTGGTGGCCAAGACCTTGCATCGCCAATCCCAGCGGCATGCCAAACCCTTTGTTGCGATCAATTGCGGGGCCATCCCTGAACACCTGATCCAGTCCGAGCTGTTTGGCCATGAAAAAGGCGCGTTTACCGGCGCACATCAGCGCAAGATCGGGCGTATTGAAGCGGCCAACGGCGGCACCCTGTTCCTCGATGAAATCGGCGACCTGCCGATGGAGCTGCAAGCCAACCTGTTGCGCTTTCTTCAAGAAAAACACATCGAACGCGTTGGCGGCAGCCAGCCGATCCCGGTGGATGTACGGGTGTTGGCCGCCACCCACGTCAACCTTGAGGCCGCGGTGGAGAAGGGCGCTTTTCGCGAAGACCTGTATTACCGTCTGAATGTGCTGCAAGTGGTCACCGCGCCGTTGCGCGAACGCCATGGCGACGTGGCGATGCTGGCCAACCACTTTTCACGTTTCTACAGCCAGGAAACCGGGCGGCGCCCGCGCAGTTTCAGCGAAGAGGCCTTGGTGGCGATGGGGCAACACCCGTGGCCGGGCAATGTGCGTGAACTGGCCAACCGCGTGCGCCGCGGCCTGGTGCTGGCCGAAGGGCGGCAGATCGAAGCGGTTGACCTGGGGCTGCAAGGCCAACAAGTCATGTCGGCGCCGATGGCGACATTGGAAGACTACAAACACCGCGCCGAACGTCAGGCGCTGTGCGATGTGCTCAACCGGCACAGCGACAACCTCAGTGTCGCGGCCCGCGTGCTAGGGATTTCCCGGCCGACGTTCTACCGGTTGCTGCACAAACACCAGATCCGCTAGGGCGGATAGTGCACCAAGGCCCTCTGTAGGAGCGAGCTTGCTCGCGAAAAACGTCAACGATAACGCGCGCTTCCTGAATAAACTGCGGCGTTTATGGGTTTTTCGCGAGCAAGCTCGCTCCTACAGGCATTAGGGCAAGCCCCCTCCCACACACTCAGAAGTAATACGGGAATTTCAGGCTGAACGTAAAGTCCGGCGCATCATCGGTCATGCCAATCGCCAGGTTCGGCACGATGGTCAGGTTATCCGAAGCAGCAATCGTCATCCCCACGTTGAAATAGCCGGCGTTGGCATCGCTGGACACCACCGACTGCCAATCGCCGCCATCCGGCTTGAGCTTGCTCTTGCGCTGCACCAGGTCGGAAACCGAGAACGACATGCTCATCTTCTCGTTCAGGGCAAAGGCGACGCCGACTCCGAACTGGAAGCTGTCGCCCAGGCGTACCTTGCCTCCCACCTTCTGATTGACTTGACTGCTGATGTCATCGAAAGAGTCTTCAAAGTTATGGGTGTACGACAACGAACCGAACAGCACGGCCGGGTCGAAGGTCTTGACCAGGGAGATGCCCGGTGTGACCGACCAGACCCCGTTGCCCGTAGGCAGGCTTTCGGGCACGTAGAGGTTGTCGTTGTTCGGTTGCTGGACCAATTTGATGCCGAAGGGCTCCTTGCCCGTCGGTGCCTTGACGCGCACCGACACCACCGCATCCGGCAAGGTCGAGGTTTCGTCGAGGAACTTGTACGCCACGCCAAAGTTGACATCGCCGATGGTCGGGTCGCGGGTCACGGAGCCTTCGGAGGTGGCGGTGGCGTCGTTGCCGGCGCCCCCCGACTGGTAGGTGGACTCGCGGTACACCACCGGCACGTTCAGGTCGAACTGCCAGCGGTTGTCGACGTTGTAGCGCCCGGTGAGGTCCAGGGTCCAGCTGTCGGACTTGATCCGGTCCAGGTTGATGTTGCCCAGGAAAATCGAGTCCAGCGCCAGGAAACCATTGAGTGTCAACTGGCGCGCGTCATAACGGGCATAGGTGATGCCGGTTTCCACGCTGAACTTGCCATTGCCGAAAAAGCCGCTGGCCTCGTTGTACAGGTTGCTCACACTTTGCGCAGGGGCCGAGTCGTCCTTGAGAGCCTGGCCGTAGGAGCTGCCACCCCCGCCAGCGCCACCAGATGCCGCGGCGGCGCCCGTACCGCTAGCCGCGACAGTGCTAGCGCCGTTCTTGAAGTCGGCCGGTGATTTGGCCAGGCGCCTGGGGGCGGGCGTCGCCGGTTGGTCCTCGACCTGACGCACACGTTGCTCCAGCACGGCCAGGGCTTTTTGCTGCACGTCGTAGCGTTGCTTGAGTTCCAGGAGTTCCTTCTTCAGGGTTTCGATGTCAGCGTCTGGCGCGGCATACAGCACGGATGCGGGCAAGAGCGTACTCAAACAAATCACCGCACGTAGCGATAACGATCGATGCATGAAATAAGCCGTCCTTTTCTAATGCGAAAGTGTCGAGGGTCAGCGTAGTTCAATAACCGAGCGTGCGTAGGCCTTTGAGTTGATCCAGGTTGCAGTTCAACGCGGCGTTGTTCAGCCCGTTATTGTTCATCACGACATTGATCTGAGTGATGTTTCTGACAAGGTTGCTATCGCCGGTCAATACCGTGCCCTGCAGCACATTCCCCGCGCCGATCTGTTGCAGGCTGTTGCCCTGGTTGTGATTGGCCTGGATGGCCATCTGCACGCCGCCACTGTTGGCCGATACGCTGACACGGCCCGCGGCGCTGTCCCCGGTCACTGTACCGCCCGCCACCAGCACCTGGCCGGACTGCAGGTTATTGGCGGGGGTAACTCCATTTTCGACGTTGATGCCCACATTGTTGTAGGCGGCGTTGCCATCGCCGGCGGTGCGTACACTTTGGGTCACGCCCTGGCCGCTGCCGAGGCCGGCACCACCGACCACATTTCCGGTGCCCGTGTTGGGGCGCGTGCCGGTACCGGTCGAGCCGGTGGTTTGCACGTAGAACTGTGGCGTAATGGTGGTCTTGTCGATCTGCATGTTGGCCGTGCCGGTGATGTTGTCACCGACGGCATTGGTCCAGGTGCTGCTCATGACAATGCCAAAGCTGATGATGCGCCCCGGCATCACGTAACGGCCACGCAGCTCGGCCATTTCGGCGTCCTTGAGTTCGATGGGCTTGAACCCCGAGGACGCATAAGCAGGCATTGAGGCGGCCAGACACAAGACCGTCAGCCAACGGGAAGTGTTCATCTGCTGCTCCTGGGGCGTCCTGCCCCTTATTGCGCTTCTAGAAGAAGTCGCTCTGGATAAAACCGAAATCCATCAGCTCGGCATCGCCCACAGGCCGGAACTCATTCATCTGGCTCTTGGCGGTCAGCGGCAGGGGCGGGTCGAGCAACACGTTGGCCTTGTCGTAACCCTCGCCCAGTACGGCGAAGACAATGCCATTCCAGCCTTTGACGAAATCGTCATGGGAATAGCGCTTGTGGCCCAATACGGGGTCGCCGATGTACACCCAGTCCTTGTCGGCCCGTTGCAACACCACGAAGTGCTTGTAGCCGCGGATTTCCAGCAGCACCACCACGGGGATTTTCACGGTCAGCAGGGTCTCGGGCGCGATCTTGTAGCCCCGGGCACGCATGCCGATGCTTTCGAGGTAGCGCTTCATGTCCAGCATGGAAAAACCCTGGGTTCGTACCAGGTCCTGGTCGGCGGTGACCAGCATGCCTTTGATGATGTGTGCTTCGTCGACGTCCAGCCAATAGGCCTGGCGCAGGATGGTGGCGAGTGCCGCGGCACCGCAGCTGAAATCGGTTTTCTGTTCCACCAGGTTGGCGAACCGGCGCTCGCGAATACTCTCGACCTTCTTGAAAATCACCGCACCGCCGGGCATGGCGGAAATCGCCATGGTGCCTGCCCAGGTCGTGCCGGTGAGCAACATCAAGAGGGTAAGGGTCGCGATACGCATGATCGAATGACCTGTTGGACACTGGAATAAAAAAGGGCCTTGTCGCCAAGGCCCCGTTGGATCAGAAGCGCACGCCGCTGGCGCAGACGCTGCAACCTTGGCCGATCGACAGGCTGTTGCTGCCTAGGTTGCCCGCACCCGATTGCAGGTTGACACCTACGTTGCCGGAGTTGCGGTTAACCGAGTTGTCGAGGCTTGCGTTGTTGGACACGTACTGAGGCTTGCCATAACCATGGCTGCTGGCGGCCGTGTTCAGGTAGCTGTTGTTGAGCGAGTTCTGCTCGGTGTTGGAAGCCGCTGCGATGTTCTTGCCATCAGCGGTGGTAATGGCCAGGTTGTTTTTACCCTGGTTGCCCTGGCCGGCCTGGCCGTTGTAACCCACGTTGCCCGAGTTGCCGGTGATGGAACCGTCCAGGGAGGCGTTGTTTTGCGTGCCTTTGTTGACGAAGTTGTTATGCGAGCTGCCTTGGTCGACATCGATCACTGCAAACACGGTGGCGAAGTCGCCTTTGGCACTGGAGATGGCGCCGGCGTTGTCAGCCAGGTTGCCGGAACCTGATTGTGCGTTGACCCCGACATTACCGCTGTTGCTATTTACCGAGTTGTCGGCTGACGCGTTGTTCTCGGTGTTGGTGTCGTCGAATTTGTTGTGTGAGCTTTTTTGTACGTCAGTGACCACAGCGGCCACAGTACCGGTAGGTTGTGGGGTTGGATGCCAGCCACCCGCTTGAGCAGCAGCAGCCATGAGTGCGGCGAGAGCGAAAACCATTGGTTTCAGAGCCATTTGAGGTTTCATGGTGTTTCTCCTTGCTTCTAATTAGTTGGTTAAGTGTTGGTACGGTCTAACGAACGTCTACCAAGCGGTTACTTGATAGTGATGCCCAGGGTGTTAGCCACTCGGTTCCCCACCCCGGCACTCTGGTTCACCTGTGTCACTCCTCGGCTGCCGGTGAAGGCCTGGTCGCTGGTCACGACCTGGCGGCTGCCAGTGGTGGGGGTGAGCCCTGAGTCGGTTGCCAGCGTCGTCGTGTTCTGTTGCAACAGGACGCTGTCATCGATGCTCTGCGGGCCAGGGTTGAGGCTGATCCGCACAGCGTTGATGGATTGGTTATTAGCCCCGGCAGACTGGTTGATGCCCAGCACACCGTTGCCACTGCTGAATGAGTTGCCCTGGATCGCGGCCTTGGCGTTCAGGGACGGGTCGACCTTGCCGTCGACGCGCTGGATGTCGACGTTGGTGGCCTGGCCACCGAGCGCGATGGCGCGGCTGTTGGACATTTGCTGCCCCGTGCCGGCGGCCTGGTTGATCGACAGCACACCGTCGTATTGCTGGCCGCTGTGGTTGATCACGGCGCTGTTGTCGGCCATTGCCGAGGCGCTGCCCAGCAGGGCAAGTACTAACAGGGCGCGCTTCATCACTTGCCCCCCATCATGCTGCCGAGGTTGTTCAACGGCGCCATGCCACGCTGGACCGAGTCGCTGATCTGCCCGCCCATGCTGCTGCCGCTGCCCGCACCATGGCCTGCCGCTGCGCCAGCGCCAAGTGTCGACATGCTGTTTTGGGTGGCGCCCAGGCCCGACAAGCTGCCGTTGGGCTGCAGGGAGCGGGCGAGGCTGGAACCACTGCTGATGCCGCCGATGTCCCTGTCACTGAGTTCGCCGGTCAGGGCGCTGTTGATCTCTTTGCTGGGGTTGGCGTTGGCGGTATTGGGGTAGGGGTCGGGCAGGGAGGTGCGCCCGTACATGTGGCCCTGCACCGTACGCCCGGTCACGATCACACCGTCACCTGCCTGGCTCGTCAGGCTGACACCTGCACTGAGCACGCAACTGATCAGCAGTACGTTTATCGACGAGGCGTGTGTGAATGTGTTCACGGCGGCAGTCCTTATTCTTAACGCTGACCCTAAACAGCGTTGTCAGGGAAAGAGCAGAAGGCGTGCCGCTTTTTATTAGATGTTGATATTCAAGGGGTTGGGCTTAAGTCGAGGCAAAGTGATGGCAACCCTGTTTCAGGTTTGAAACAGTCGTGGGCGCTTGAGATACGCCTGTGCTCACCTCACGCTGTCTCAGCGATGTAACACTGCCTGTGACAGAACCATGAATCCGCACACGGCGGGCGATGCAGGTGAGGGAGGTGTTTCAAAAATGGACACCCGCGGCCCAAACGTACCGCTTCGTGGAAGCGGGCTCAGCCCTTGGGGGTTTTACGCGGAATGGAATTGAGCACGGGGTTGCCGTCCTGGTTTTGGGTCAGGTAGACCGGCAACACCTTGGGCAGGGAGGGCACGAGGTTGTTGACCTCGTTGATGTTGTAGATACCGCCGATGCGAATCGCGCCGGTACTGGCGTCTGCGAGCATCACCGGCTTTTTCAGGTAGCGGTTGATCAGGGGCAAGGCGTCCGTGAGGGTCAGGTTGTCGAGCACCAGCTTGCCCTGGCGCCATGCCAGCGCGGTGTCGTCGGGATTAATAGCGGCGACCTGCGGGGTGGCGTCACCCTGGCGGAAACTGGCTTGCATGCCTGGGCTAAGCGGCACACTGGCATGCTCGCCGTCGCTGGAGATCTGCACCGAGCCCTCCAGTAACATCACCCGCACCTGATCTTCATATTCCCAGACATTGAACTGCGTGCCGGTCACTCGCACCTGGCCTTCGCCGGCCCGCACGATAAACGGGTGGTTACTGTCGTGGGTGACGTTGAAGAACGCTTCGCCCTTTTTCAGGGTGACACGGCGCTGGTCCTTGTAATGGCTGTAGACCAACTCGGTGCCCAGGTTCAAATCCACTTGGCTGCCATCGCCCAGGGTGACTTTTTTCAAGCCATTGGCTGCTTCGAACCGTTCATATGAGCTGGGCAACCAGCCCGCTTCCCAGCCGGTGAAGGCAGCAAGCGGCAATGCCGCCAGGCACACCGCTGCGGCCACCGCGTAGGTGCGCATGCGGCTGCGCGGCTTCTTGAGGGGGACCACCACCGCCTCAGGCTTGTCGCGGGGCAGATGATCGGCCACGCCCCAGATCTCAAGCATGGCCGCATATTCGAGGGCGGGCAGCGGAGGGGCATCGTGCCACTGGGTAAAAGCCTGACGTTCGCCCGCCGTGCAATCTGCAGCATGCAGGCGCATGCACCAATGCGCGGCGGCGTCGGTGATGGCGTCATATTCGGTTTCTGAAAGGGGCTTTTCGCTCATTAACTCATCCTGATTTCCCACATTCTAACCTCCCAAGGTGGACGGCGAGAACCGCCATCATGGCGATTGCACATCAATTGGAACTTATTCTTATTTGGTGATACCTAAAATTTCAGGACAAGTGTCCGGCATCCCCACAATGGAGTACGAATATGTTGAAGAAAACCTTAGTCGCCCTGTGTGCAACCACCGCGCTGCTCAGCACTGGCGCTGCCTTGGCTGATAAGCCGGGGGCGGGCTGGATCACCATCGAGAAGGCCATTGAGGTCGCGAAAACCAAGGCGGGGTACATCGAGGTGTACGCGGCCGAGGCTGACGATAACGGTTACTGGGAAGTCAAAGGGCGTAAATCCGACGGTGTCGTGTATGAAGCACGGATCGACGGCGCCTCCGGCAATGTCCTGCGTGACCAGAAAGACTGACCTATCGCGCGGGAGCCTGCTCAGGCTCCCGTATCCAACACACGCCCCAAGTGAGTAATCAGGAACGTCACCGAGTCGGCATTGGCCAGGATGGTGTCAATGCGCTTGTCGGGGTTGCTCATGAATACTTGTCGGGCATCGTTAAGGTTTTTGGCCCCTGTGAGGCCGAGAACTTTTCGCTTGATGTACTGGGTTTCAGTGTCGGTCCCGTAATCCTCCCAGGTGCCCGAGAAATCATCCCACGTCTTGAACAGCATCGTCGCGGGCGTCAACGTGGACAGCGCTGTGCTGCGCAAATCGTCCAAGGTGGTCTTCAGCGCCTGTGCGCCAGGCCTGGCGGTATTAATCAGGTCGGGGAAAGGTCGCATGCTGTCGAGGTAGGCAATGTCTTGAGTGTTGAATTTCAGGTGGGTTAGTTCGTGGATCAGGATGCTGGCCCTGGCGTGAGCCGATAGGTCGAAGGGCGACTTCAAGCGGTTCTGGTAGACATCCATCTTCGGATCAAAGAACCGATTGAGCAGGTACAACTTGCGTTCCCTGTCGGCGGGAATCACGAAGGCATAGCAGTTTTCTGGATTCCGGCGGCTGGTTCCGCTGACGAAACGTATGGAGTCGGGGCCCGTTAACGTCGGGTCACTTAACTCATCCAGTAGCCCATCGAGTATTTTCTCGATTCTTTGCACTTGGTCTGCGCTCATGTTGATGACGCCGAACAACTCGCCTAAAAACAGTCCCACTCGACTGTTGGGGTCGAGCAGCTTTGAGAAGTGCGCGATGTTGCGTTTGCAATTGACGGTGTAATAGGTCGCGACATTCAACGCTTCGTTGATGACTTGTGCTTTCCAGCTCGACAGTGCGGCGATGTCCCTGATGCCCTGGGCTTCAATGTTGATGGTTTCGCGCTCATTGTCTCGTGTGCTGATGCGTGACAGGGTTTTGCCGAAGCGTGGGTGGTGCCGGCTGAGGTCCAGCACCCATTCACCCTGCGGGTTACGCCCGACACTAGGCCCTGTTTGCGCGTCCTTGGCCAGGCGCCAGTGCTGCGCGGCTTTTTTGACTGAATACACCTTACCGGCCAGAGGCACATAGTTCTTCAGGGTTTTCGTGTCGGTATAAACATGGCTGGTGGTGTGTTTTTTCAGGTCCTTGAGGGCAATATCGTGCACCTCAAAGGGCTGCAAGTGTGTGCGCGAGGCATCGGTGATACGCAGCGTCGCCAGGGTCGTGGCGCTGGGCAGGGTTGCATCCGACAGGTCGCCCTCGCTGACCTCCTGTTCGGTGGGGGGCGAGCTTTCGCTGCCCTCAAGTTCGCCACGCAAGGCCGCCATCTGGGCCACGCCGCGAATGAAATCCTTGAGGGCCGCTTTCCATTGATGCAGTTGCAGCGCCTCGGCAGAACGTTTGAACAGCTTGTAGCTGCGCCAGACCACCAGCGGATACGCCAGTTTGCCAGCCATGAAGGTGATGGCCGTGGGTACCTCCTTGCCGAACAGTTGCGTCACTTTGTCCCAGAGCCACTTGGCGCCTGCCTCGAATTGACAGCCCAGCATTTTCAGCAGGATCAAGGTGTTGTCGTTGAACAAGTAGTCAAGCATGTTGCCGGTGACTGTGGACGAAGCAAGGCGGATGTCGGAACGGCGATGACGCTGATTTTGCAGCAGGTTGCGGTAAGTGGCCTGATGGGCATCGTCCAGGTGCATCAGGGTCCAGTCCTGGAGTTTTCCGGGCCTGTCCAGCTCATCCAGCAGCGCTTGTTCGTTGGCATATTCCTTGAGAACGTGGTTTTCACTATAAGGCGCGTACAGCACCACGGGGCCTGCGCCACTGGTTTGAGGGCTGATCAAGTACATGCCCAAGGCTTTGATGGCAGTGGCACCTTCGGTGGCGACCAACTCCAAAGGGCGAACCCTGGCCGACGCACCGGCCAGCGTTGCACGCGCCAACGCGTCGGGCATGTCGAAGACCTGCTGGAGCAGGCTCAAGGCCTGTGTCGACAGGCGTTCCTGTAACCGTTGCTCATGGGCGTACTGCAAAAGTTGCCACGGCAATTGCTGACAAAACAGGCGCCGACGTTTGCGCGCGTTTTCGGTTTGGCCGTTCAGGTGGCTTTGCAACAAGGTCTGGTAGGCCGTTTTCAGGTCCAACTGACGCACCAGTTGGATCACGGCGCTGGCGTCCAGCGTGGGTGGCAGGGCGGTGGCGGTTCGCGAGCGTGGGCGGATAGTTTCGCTGTCCAGGGTCGGCCAGTGACGCATGGCGAAATCGGTCAGGCTGTCATCATGGATGTCGAGGGCCGGGTAGGCGGGGATCAGAATGTCATCGGGGTTGAGGTCCTGCTGGGGGAAACGTGCCTTGAGCAGCTTCACCAGCGCCGCGTGCGTGTGCTCGCGTAACGGGGAGACGCCGTGCAGGTAATCTTCTTCGTCCGGGGCGTTGTTGTGGTATTGCTCAAGCAGTTGCGCCTGATGAAGCAGGTCCTGGGCCGGGGCCAGTCCCAACCAGGCGGGTAGGGCCTGCTGGTTGATCAAGGCATTCGCCACCGCCGTGGCCCGTGCCAGGGTGGTCGGTGCGGCCTGCTCAATAACGGTATCTAGACGGTCTTGCAGGGCACGGGCGCCAAGCTTCATGGTCAGCAGGTGATCAACACCGTCGATGACGTAGTCATTGTAGCTTTGCACTCGGTTTTCCAGCAGGTTGTCGTCGATGCGTTGCAGAGCGCCCAACCGATATATTTGATGGGGCTCGCGCAGGGATACCGGCAGGTTTTCCAATAGGGCCAAGCGCTTTATTGGGTGATCGAGACGCTGCGTCAGCTCCTCGCGCAAGTCTTGAATCGAGGCAAACCCCTCATAGCCGCGTCTAGGGGTCCAAAGCACGACATTGCCAGAACGTAGAGGGTCGATGCCGCCACGCTCGGTCAAGATGAATAGGTTGGCAAGGGCATGGTTTTTTTCAGGCGTACCCCGGTTCACGCTCAGTGCGTAGGCATCCGGCAGAAAACCGTTGAGGCCATGGCGGGTCAAGCGCACTAGGCTGTCGGGCCGCAGCACCGTGTCTAAAATGGCCTGGCTGTGACTCGACAGTGTGTTACTCAACAGGCGTAGTTGAGCCTCACTGCGCAGGCCCATCAGCATTGCGTGGATATGTGTGTTACGGCTGTTGCCGAGAAACAAACGGGGCAGATCATGCATTTGGTGTTGGGCAAATACTTTCAATACCGCCTCAATAACTTCATTGAAGAGCCTCAGGTTCAGGCTGTTCAACTTGAGGGCGGCGCCTTGGTCGCGCGGTTGGTAAAACCAGGTGCTTGAGGAGGACGCAACGGGGCCTGCGTCATTGCTCAACCGTTCGATGAAATGCTCAACCATGCTCTGGGACGTCAGCGGCAGGCGCTCTTCGCGTTCCTGGGCCGCACTGGGGTAGGTGTTGATAAAGACGTCCTGCGAGTGGGAAGGCAGTTGCCGTTTCTGTAGCTCGGCATCCAGGGCGAGGGCAACCATTTGGCGTAACCGTGGGTGCGTGCTGCGCTCAAGGATCAGCGCGGCATGTGCCGCCTCTAAGCGCTGGCGATGGACTTTGGCGTGCTCGGCCCGCACCGTCGACGGCCGGCCATTACCGCTGGTGACCGGGTGCACCGTCCAGCGCCCGGCAGTCTCCAGTGCAGCCAGGCGATGATCGAGCATTGCACGGATATCCAGGGCGTAATCGAGCAGGGCGTCCAGGTCCGGCTGGCCATCGTTGCGTCGATACAGCTCCAGGGTGTGGCTCATATTGCTGATTTGCTTGGCGGCAATGTCCTCGACCACTCCTGTAAACACGTGGCCTGTGATCGGCCGGGCGGCGATGTTGACCTGGTCCAGGCCAATGAAGGTGTTGCGCTCATCCAGGGACAGGAAGTTGAGCAGCTCATCTTCGTGCCCGGCGGCCTTGAGCATGCTCAACAACGTATCTTTCAGGTCGTTCATGTCCTCGAGCACCTGCAACCCGCGCGATTGCGTATACAGGTAGGCGTGGGTCTCGCTGATCATCAAGGTGCTGGCCAGTTCCACGTAGTGCTGGTACGGCGCGTAGATACGTACTTTTTCCACATTGATCTTTTTGGCGTGGGCGTTGCGCGCGGTCTGGTCGGCTAGGAATATTGCCTGCAAGGCGTGGCTTTCATCGGCGCTGATGATTTGACCCTGGCGCTTGAGCAATACATCGACGCGAAAGGTGTCTGCCATGATCTGGGCGAACAGCTGCAGGCGTGAAGTGCCGCTGTCGATGTCCTCGTTCCAGTAGGTCTGTAACAGGCTGTCCATCAGCTTGGACAGAATGCTGCAGGTCTGTTCTACCAGCGTTTCCCAGGCATGTTGATCGTCTTTGCGTTGCGCTTGGGTAAAGGTCGTCGTCAGGTGCTTCGGGTTACTGAATTCGCGGGTCTGGTCCTTGGGCCAGGCATGTTTCACGTAGAACTGCAGAAGCGCTTCGCTCAAGGACAGGGAGTCGATCCTGCGTTGTTTACCCGGAATGTGGCTGTGCAGGCAGTTTACCCGTGTGTCGCGTTGGTCCAACCCCGGGAAGTACGGGCGCGCCATGATGCCCAATAAAGTGTCGAGCATGGCGGCCAGGGTGGGGATCTTTTGCAGGTGTTCGAACATCATTTTTACATTGGCTTGTTGGCATGCCTGGAGCGTCTGTTCCTGGTCTTCCATGACGGCGCCCAGGACGGCTGTGGTGGACAGCGTCAGCTCGGTATCGACGGGCAGGGCATTACGCTGGGCAATGGACAGGAAGCTCATCAGCTCCACGCGCTGCGCCGAGTCGGCCAATTGCTCGCTGACATCTGCGATCAGCGCGGCATGGTCATCAAACACCTGAATGCCACCATAGGGGGTGTAAAGCAGGGCCTTGCCATCATCTGGTGTGGGGCTTACCACAAAGGCGCCGGCGAGTGCGATTGCGGGTTGGTCCGGCACGTTGATCAGCAGTTTTTCGACGCGCATGGGATAGGTTTGCAGCGTGGGGTTTTGCCGCGCGGCATCGGTGGCGTAGTACAGGGTATGCAGCCAGTCCAGATCTTTAACGGTCAGCCCCAGCTCACGTTCGCGATCAGAGGGGTGTGTACGGGACAGCGGCAGCAGGAATTCGTCGAAAAAATACGGAGGGGTCAAGCGAGCCATGGCCTGTGTCCATTGTGCAAAGGGCTTCACAGGGTAAGAACAGGCACGTGCGGGCGGGGGGTAAATAATGAGCCCCGGTGCAAGTTGACAGCAGGCGCCGTGCGTGGTGTTTAATCCAGGCTCTGGATCTTCATTCGATGCCCCTTCCAATCATAAAAACGGAGCTTCAAATGTCTGCGCAGTCTCCGACCGTTTCAACGTCCATCGACTTCAAAGAGCTTGTGGCATTGCTGCAACAGGTTTTCGTCAAGCACGGCACCTCGCATGAGGTGGCTGGCGTACTCGCCCATAATTGCGCCAGTGCTGAACGCGATGGTGCGCACAGCCATGGTGTGTTCCGTATTCCCGGCTACGTGTCCACCCTCAACAGCGGCTGGGTAAATGGCAAGGCTGTGCCGGTGGTTGAGGACGTGGCCTCGGGTTTTTTGCGTGTGGATGCCGATAACGGCTTTGCCCAGCCGGCACTGGCGGCGGCGCGCAGCCTCTTGGTGCAGAAGGCGCGCAGCGCCGGGATCGCCTTGCTGGCTATTCGTAACTCTCACCACTTTGCCGCGCTGTGGCCGGATGTAGAGCCCTTTGCCGAGGAGGGGCTGGTGGCCCTGAGCGTGGTCAATAGCATGACGTGCGTGGTGCCCCATGGCGCCGATCGCCCGCTGTTCGGCACTAATCCGATTGCGTTTGCCGCCCCCCGGGCCGATGGGTTCCCTATCGTGTTTGACCTGGCCACCAGCGCCATTGCCCATGGCGATGTGCAGATAGCCGCCCGCAACGGTGAGCGCGTGCCCTTGGGCACCGGTGTTGACAGCCTGGGCCAGCCGACCCAGGACCCCAAGGCCATCCTTGAAGGCGGCGCGTTGCTGCCGTTCGGTGGGCACAAGGGCTCGGCGTTGTCGATGATGGTCGAACTGCTGGCGGCGGCCTTGACCGGCGGCAATTTTTCCTTTGAATTCGACTGGGCCAATCATCCTGGCGCTCGGACACCTTGGACCGGCCAGTTGCTGATTGTGATCGATCCAGCCAAAACTGCCGGGCAAAGCTTCGCCGAGCGCAGCCAGGAACTGGTGCGGCAGATGCATGCGGTGGGGCTGCGGCGGTTGCCGGGGGATAGACGCCATCGCGCACGGGCGAAGTCGTTGCAGGAGGGGATTGTGTTGGACTTGACAGTTCTGCAGCAGTTGCGCGAACTGGCGGAGTGAAATAATGGCGTGGCGGCGGGGCGGCCGCGGCCCCGCCTCCGCGGGGTGTAGCGACCCCCGACACAGCTCACCCCCCGCGCCCCAACCACGCCATACCGGCCCGCAGCACCCGGGGGGGCCCCCACGCTAAGCCACGTGGGCGGCGCCACACCGCGCCCGCCGTCTCACTCCTGGGGCG